>JANYJX010000037.1 GCA_025358355.1 Actinomycetes bacterium
AGCGCGTGGGCTCGAGCTCAAGGCCAAAGGGGTCATCTTGCGGATCTGGCGGATACCGGGTCGCAGGGCGAACGTCGGGATCTGGCAGGCCCGCGACGCGACCGCGCTGCACGATGCCATCGCCTCACTACCCCTCTTCCCGTGGATCGACGCACAGGTCACGCCGCTTGCTCTCCACCCGATGGAGGGCGACCGACCGCGGTCTACAGAGAGGAGCGAAACCAGATGCTGAGCACCGGGCAGCTGAGAACGGTGGCGAGCGGACTCGATCACCCCGAAGGTGTTGCCACGGGCCCGGACGGCCTCCTCTATGCCGGGGGAGAGGCCGGACAGGTGTATCGCATCGACCCCAAGGACGAGAGCGTCGAGCAGATCGCGGACACGGGTGGGTTCGTGCTCGGGTTAGCTCTCGACGCCGCGGGAAACATCTACGCCTGTGATTCCGGCCGCGGCGAGGTCGTGCGCATCGACTCCGCAACGGGCAACGTCGAGTCGTACTGCTCAAGTGCCGGCGGTCGCGCGCTGACGACACCGAACTGGCCGGCGTTCGCGCGTGACGGGTCGTTGGTCGTGTCGGACTCAGGAACTGAAGACCCTGCGGTACGCGACGGACGGCTGCTTCGCGTCCCACGAGGCGGGGGCGATGCAGCGGTCTTCGATCTACCACCACTCCATTTCCCGAACGGGCTTGCTGTCGATGCTCACGGTGCCGTGCACGTCCTCGAGAGCTTTTCGCCGCGTCTCGTCACCATTCGAGACACCGTTGTCACGGTTGTCGCGGAGTTCCCGGACACGATCCCCGACGGCGTCGCGCTCACCGCGGATGGCGGCTTCGTCGTCACCTGCTACTACCCGTACCGCCTCTTCCACGTGCACGCAGACGGAGGGGTGGAAGTCCTGCTCGAGGACCGCACAGGCCTCCTCCTGCAAATGCCGACGAACGTCTCGTTCTTCGGCGACGGCCTGCGCCAGCTCGCGATCGCTGCGCTCGGTGGGTGGACGATCTCCGCAATGGAGCTGCCGTTCGCCGGCGCGCCGCTCCACTATCCCGAGCTCTAGCGAATCTCGCGTTGCAGTTCGCGACACAGAGCCTCTGACGTGACCCCCTGAGTTCGGTCCGGTTCGGTCTGGCCCCTGCTTGTTGGACTCGGTGTGTGAGAGTCAGGAGGCAGATGCCGGAGCAGGTGGTGCGGAAGTTGCGGGGGGCCGATCGGTTTCCCCTGGAAATCGAGGCAATGGAGCGTATCGGGATCGAACCGATGACCTTCGGCTTGCAAAGCCGACGCTCTCCCAGCTGAGCTAACGCCCCTTCTGTTCCAGTGTAGAGACGATGCGGGCCGGACTTACGACTGCCGTCGGGTGCCGCGGCGGCGCAGCGACTCGAGGCCGCCGGCGAAGCTCGCCGTGTCTTCGTTGGCTGCGGGGGCACCGGCGCGTTCGAGCCGGCGCAGGCGCGCCTCCAACTCCGTCAGCTCCGCGCGATCCTGGTGCCCGGTATCGCCCGCTCGCTCGCGGCCCGCCACGAGCCGCTCCCGGGCGGCGACCTCCTCGCTCCGCGACGCTAGCTCGGCTTGCGTGCGAAGGAACAGCTTCTCAGCGTCGCGCAGCTCGGCGAGGCGCTCCTCGACGCGCTCGCGCTCGGCCGCATCGTGGCCCGGAAGACCAACCAGCGGGGGCGCTACCGCGAGCTCTTCCTCGCGACGCGCCAGCATCTCCTCACGCGCCGCGAGCGCCCGTTCGCGCTGCGCGACCTGCGCAGCGTCGTCATCGGCGCGTGACAGCGCCACAACGTGTTGCCCGGGCGCGCTCGTCAGCGCGTCCTCGAGCGCGCGCTCACGATCGCGAACCGCCTGCACACGCTCGGCGAGCTCGTGCTTCATCGCGTCGAGCTGCACCGCCGCCGCTTCTTGCGCGTGACGCAGCATCGCGCGCTCATCCTCGACCGATGTCCGGCGGAGACGACGAAGGAGCGCTGACACAGGCCCGATCATACGAGAGCGCCCGGCAGAACCGGGCGCTCACATACATCGGAATGACTGATTCGGTCGAGCTAGGCGGCGCGCTCGAGCCGCTCTTCGGCCCGTGCCCGCCTGACGATCTCTTCCCGCTCGCCGAAGCGGATTCGCGCACGTTCGGCGCGGTGCTGATGCCACAGCCCCTCGAGACGGGCATTGAGGTCCTTCAGTTGTTGAGCCACGCTCGGATCGCGGCGGCCTGGGAGGTCGTGCCAGAGGATGGCGCGACGGGCACTCAGGTCGTCGATCTCGGCGTGGATCGCTTCTATCGTGTTCATGCCCGGCAAAACGCGCGTTCCGCGCGAGACATTCCTTGCGTCGTGCACTATTTCCGGCGGCTGAACACAACCGCAACGACGACGAGCACAAACCCGATCAAGGCGACGCTCTCGATCAGACGCAGGGCCGTGCTCATTCGTAGCCGAGCTCCGTGAGCCGTTCCTCGTCGAGCCCGAAGTAGTGCCCGATCTCGTGCAGGACGGTGATTCGGATCTCGCGCCGGAGCTCGTCCGCGTCGGAGAAATCGGCTTCCAGCGGTAGGCGATAGATCGTGATCGTGTCCGGCAGCGAGCCGGCGTCGTCGCCTCGCTCGGGCAGCGGGACGCCTTCGTACAGGCCGAACAAGTCGGGATCGTCGGGATTCTGGTCGTGCACGACGATTGCGACGTTGCGCAACGCGGCGGCGACCTCGGGCGGCAGCGAGTCGATCGCGGCTCGGACGTGATCATCGAACGTCACGCGCTTGCTAATGGATGACGAGGGCCATCACGGCCTTCTGCGTGTGGAGGCGATTCTCGGCCTGCTCCCACACGAGCGACCGCGGGCCGTAGAGCACGTCCTCGGTGATTTCCTCGCCGACGTGCGCGGGCAGGTCGTGCATCGCGATCGCGTCCTTGTCAGCAAGCGCGAGTTTCGCGGCGTCGAGGCGATACGGCTCGAAGTCGCGTAGGCGCTGCTCGCGGCCGTCGTCTTGGCCCATGCTGACCCAGACATCGGTGTAGAGCACGTTCGCCCCGGCCGCGGCGTCGCGCGGATCGGTGACGATCTCGACCGAGCCGCCGGTCGTCGCGGCGTCTGCTTTTGCGGCGGCGACGGTCTCGGCGCGCGGCTCGTAGCCGCTCGGGCACGCGGCGACGAAATGGGCGCCGAACCGCGCGCTGATCCGCATCAGCGAATGGCAGATGTTGTTCCCGTCGCCGAGATACGCGATGCGCACGCCGTCGAGCTGGCCGAAGCGCTCACGGATCGTCATCGCGTCGGCGAGCGCCTGCAGCGGGTGCGAGGTGTCGGTGAGGCCGTTGATGACCGGCACCGTGGCATGCGTTGCGAACTCCTCGACCTCGGCTTGATCGAAGGTGCGGATCAGAATCGCGCTGACGAATCGCGACAGCACGAGTGCCGTGTCGCGCGTGCTTTCGCCGCGGGAAAGCTGGAGATCGGCGGCCGGAACATAGAGCGCCATCCCGCCGAGCTCGGCGATCGCGACCTCAGAGCTGATGCGGGTTCGCGTCGACGGCTTGCGGAAGATCAGCGCGACGGTGCGGCCAGGAAGCGCGCGCAGCTCGCGGCGGCGTACGCGCTCCACCTTCAGCTCGTCGGCGAGATCGAGCGCGGTTCGCAGCTCGTCGGCCGTCCAGTCGGAGACGCGCGTGTAGCTGCGTCCCTTCAGCCCGCTCGGGATCCCTGCCATGGCCGTGATGCTACTTCGGCCTCGAGCCTGAGTCGTTAGAGTCCTGCGGGTCATGGCGTTTGGAGACGCGCTCAACGCGCAGATCGGCCAGGAATTTGGGGCCTCACAGCAGTACGTTGCGATCGCTGTTTCGTACGACGCGCAAACGCTTCCGCAGCTCGCGGCGCACTTCTACCGCCAGGCGGTGGAGGAACGGAACCACGCGATGATGATGGTGCAATACCTGCTCGACGCGGACTTGCCGGTGGCGATACCCGGTGTCGCGGCGCCGCAGGTCGCCTTCGCGGATGTGGTTGAGCCGGTGCAGCTCGCGCTTGATCAGGAGCGGCGCGTGACGGCGCAGATCACCGAGCTCGTGCGCGGCGCACGCGAGGACGGCGACTTCGTCGGCGAGCAATTCCTCCACTGGTTCCTGCAGGAGCAGCGCGAGGAGATCTCGTCGATGTCAGCCTTGCTGCAGGTGGTCGAGCGCTCGCGCGACAACGTGATGCTGATCGAGGACTATCTGGCGCGCGAGTCGTCCGGCGCCGCGAACCCGCTGGGAACCGGTGCGCCTCCCGCGGCCGGCGGCGCACTCTAGCGTGCAGACGATTGCGGTTCGGACCGAGCGGCGCAGCCAGCTCATCGACATCACGCGCGAGGTTCGGGAGGCCGTTGCGGGCAGCGGTTCGGGTGCCGCCGTTCTCGTCTACGTGCCGCACACGACAGCGGCGGTCACGATCAACGAGCACATCAATCCGGAACTACTCGACGATCTCGCGGACGGCATGGAGCGTGTCGTTGGGGATTCGTGGCCGTGGCGGCATGACGACGCCGATGGGCCGAACGGGCCGTCGCATCTGCGCTCGTCGCTCGTAGGCATCCATGTGATCGTGCCACTTCAGGGCGATGGGACTCTCGCGCTCGGGACGTATCAGGGCATCTTCCTGTGCGAGTTCGACGGCCCACGCGACCGGGTCGTGCACGTCTGCGTCTTGCAGTAGAGAACGGCGGCGGACGGCCCGCCGCTACGCTGGCTCCCCGTGGCTGCGCCTGTGAAGAAGTGGGAGGAGCTCGAGCTCCGCGTCGACTCTCTCGCCTACGGCGGGAATGGTGTCGCGCGCCACGACGGTTTCGTCGTCTTCGTCCGCGGCGGCTTGCCGGGCGATCTCGTCAAGGCGCAGGTCACGAAAGTGAAGCGCGGCTTCGCCGAGGCGATCACCACCAGCCTGCTGGAACCCGGCGGCGGTCGTGTCCCAGCGCCTTGCCCGCACTTCGGCTCCTGCGGCGGCTGCAGGTTCCAGGACTACGCCTACGAGCTCCAGGTCGAGACGAAAGCGATGCAGGTGCGCGATGCCCTCGTGCGCCTCGGCGGTTTTGTCGACCCGCCGCTCGAGCCGATCGTCCCCGCCGCCAGCCAGTTCCACTACCGGAACAAGCTCGAGTACTCGTTCACGCAGACCGAGGCCGGCCCGGCGCTCGGCTTCCATCGTGCGGGTCGCTGGGATGAGGTGCTCGAGATCGACGAGTGTCTGCTGACGACCGATGTCGGGAACGCGATCCGGACAGCCGTCCAGGGTTGGGCACGCGAGGAGAATCTCGTCGCGTACGACCAAGCGACGCAGAAGGGCTACCTCCGCCACCTCGTCGTTCGTGAAGGGCGGAACACCGGGCAGGCGCTTGTCATGCTCGTCACCGCGCCGCAGGAACGCTTCGACTCCGGCTACCTCGTCGACATTCTTCGGCGCATCCCGGAGGTTCGCTCGATCCACTGGGCGGTGAACGACACGCCGGCGGAGGTGACGAATCTGCCGTCGAAGCTGCTCTGGGGCGAAGCCGCGATCGAGGAGGAGATCCTTGGCTTGCGCTTCCGCGTCCGCCCGAACGCGTTCCTGCAGACGAATACCGAGATGGCGGAGAAGCTCTACGAGGCCGCGCGCGAGTTCGCGCAGCTCACCGGCGAGCAGACCGTCTACGACCTGTACTGCGGCACCGGCACGATCGGCCTCGCGCTTGCCGCGGGCGCGCTCACGATCTGGGGCGTCGAGATCTCCGAGGAAGCCGTCGCGTGCGCGATCGAGAACGCCGAGCTGAACGGGATCACGAACGCGGCGTTCTTTGCCGGCAATGTCGGGCAGTCGATCGAGGAGCTTCGCGAGCGCGCCGGCCAGCCTGACGTAATCGTCGTCGATCCGCCGCGCGCCGGACTCGCCGGGAAAGCACTGCGACGCACCGGAGCGCTCGAAGCGCCGCGGCTCGTCTACGTCTCGTGCAACCCGACGACGCTTGCGTCAGACCTCGCCGTTCTGCGCGACGAATACGGCTACGAGCTTCTTCGCTGCCGGCCCGTGGACATGTTCCCGCACACGCCGCACATCGAGTCGGTCAGCCTGCTCGAGCGCCGCTAGCGCGCCAACGGCTCCACAGCAGATCCGCGTTCGGCAGCAAGAAGCCGAGCGAGATCGCGGGTAGCGCCGGCAGTCCGGCGAGGTCGAATGCCGAGGTCAGCGCGAGCGTGGCGCCAAGGAATGTGACGGTCGCGATCCACGTCCAGCCGACGCGCAGGCCGAACCTTTGAGCGGTCGCGAGGAACAGTGCGAAGAACAAGATGTCCGGCGGGCCCAGGTTCGCGGAGCCGCCTTCGCCCGGAATCCGGAATGCGATCGAGATGCGGTCGAACAGGCCGGGATGCTGCGTGATAACAACTTTCGTCGGCCCGCGCCATACCGAGATCGCGTCAATCCACGGGATGATCGCGGCAACGAAAACTACCCACGACAGCTCCTGGAAGAACTCGAGGAAGACGAAACCGAGTAGTGCGAACGCGACGACTTTTGCCGTGTTGAACGCTGAGCCGATCTCCGCCACCTCGAGCACGACGGCGAGCAAGCCGACCGCGAGCGCGACCGGCAACAGCCCGCGGGCCGTCGCCAGCGGAAGCGCGAGCCAGAGGATCGCAACGGTCACCGGGATCAGGACGAACGCGACGAACGCGACATCCCATGCTTCGGACACTGTCGGCAGCCGGCCGGCGCCAGCGCCGTAGAGCGTGACCGCGGCGAGGACAGCACCGAGCGCAGCGGCTCGGCGCCAGCTCAATAAGGAGGTAGCTCCGCCCACCACGGGCCGAGCGCCTTGAACGAGTTCCAGAAGCTCGTCTTCATGCTCTGCTCGTCGAGCGACTCGTCGATGTCGGGCGTCAGCAGCGCCTCGATCGTCGGCGTGAACCGGCGGAGCCCCGCTGCGTCCGGGTCAAGCGGCTCGGCCAGCGGGAACGTGATCTCGTTCACGAATTCGGCCGAGCGCGTACCCATCACGACGAGCAGCTTCGGCTGAACGATGTGCAGCTCGCGGGTCAGCCAGTTGCGCGCTTCCTCCGGATCTTCCGTCCCGAACTTGAGGCAGTTCGTGCCGTACACCGCGAGCGGATCGACGCCGAGCCGCTGCAGCGACTTGAGAAGCGCCTGGCCGGTGCGACCGAAGAATGCGACGCCCTCCTGAATCTCGGCCGGTTGCGGCGACCATTTGAGCAGGAAGATGTCCGCAAGCGGATGCCCTGAGCCGAGCACAGGCACATGTAGTTCGTCGCCGTGGCTCGCAAGCTCGTCGCCGAGCGCGTTCACCTCGGCGATCGCCTTCTTCAGATAGCGGTCGGAGATCTCGTCAGTGGTCACAGGGGAACCGGCGCTTCGTGTCACGTCCGTCAGGTGCGGTCGCGGCGTGCGCCCGTGGCTGGAGTGGGCCATGCGCTGTCCTGTTCGCCGCGCGGCGCCCGGCTCCTCACTCTCTCGCGTGGGTCGAGGTCAGCCCGCGGGGGCGAACTTGTCTCGCGCCTGCGCGACCCACTTCAGCGACTGCAGATACGCGAGCGACTTCGGCCGACGCAGCACCTCGGCGGTTCGGAGCGCAAGAAGGAACTCCTCGGGGCCTTCGAAGCGACGCAGTCGCAGCGCGCCGGTGCCGACGCCGGGGAGGACATGCGCGTCCGATCCCGCGCCGGCGAGGAGGCCGTACTTGCTGGCGAAGCGCAGCGCCTCGTCGTTGTAGCCGTCGAAGAGCAGCCGGGCGTTGTACACCTCGAACACGTCGATCTCGGGCAGGTGGCGATGGAGCGTCGCCGGATCGGGAATCGCGTGCATCCGATCGAAAGGATGCGGGAGATAGACGAGCCCGCCCTGCTCGCGGATCGCCGCGACCGTGTCCGTGAACGACATGCCGCGCGGGATCTCGTGCTCGAGGAATAGGCCGATCACCTCGCCTTGGTTGTCGGTCTTCACTTCCTCGCCGGGGATCACGATCAGGCTGCGCGTGCGTGCGAGCTCGACCGCTTCGAGGGCGCCCGCAAAGACGTTGTGGTCGGTCACTGCGATCGCGCCCAGGCCCTCTGCTTCGGCGTGGTCGAGTAGGTCGGCGACCGGAATCGAGCAATCGCCGGAGTAAGAGGTGTGCATATGGAGATCGGCGACGATCCACTCGCGATCGGCCAGCGGCTCGGCTCCGCGGCGTTGACCGCGCCTTCGTCCGCCGATCCGCGCGTATACCTCCTCGAGGTCCGCGGCGGCCCGATCGAACGACTGCAGCTCGGCCGCGGCGCGGTTCTTCTCGGCTTCAGCGCGCCGGAACTGCTCGTCCTCGACGAGTCGCGCGACCGCTGCGGCTGCCAGCTCCGGTTGCTCGTTGACCCCCGCCGGCGCGGCGATGGCGCAGCCAGCAGCCATCGCTTCCAGTCGCAAGCGCGCGTTTCCTTCCGCCGCGGGAACGAGAATCGC
This sequence comes from Actinomycetes bacterium, assembly GCA_025358355.1. Taxonomy (GTDB): domain Bacteria; phylum Actinomycetota; class Thermoleophilia; order Gaiellales; family Gaiellaceae; genus Gaiella. Next base: position 8,454 of record JANYJX010000037.1, read on the forward strand.
TGCCTCGGCCAGCAGCGTTGCGCGCGCGTCGAGCCGGACGAGCGAGCGCACGTACACGCGGTCGCGAACCGACAGGGGGATCGCCGGCCGGGTCGCGAGTGGCGCGGTGCGGACGAGCGCGACCTCCCAGCCGACCAGCCCGCGCAACCCGCGCAAGACGGCCCGCGCGACGGCGATGGCGTCGACCCGCACCTCCACCGCAATCAGTTTCCGCTTCTCGCCGGCCGCGAAGCGCGCAGTGTCGACGCCTAACGGCAGCAAGTCGTAGTCGCCGGGGAACCGTTCGGCTGCGACTTCCGCCACCTCCGTTGAGGTCGCGAGGAGCGCGTCGATCCGTCCGAGGAGCTTCTCCCGCTGCGTCCGCCGCGTGGGATACGCGAGCCGGTCGACGGAGAGGAACGTCGCGGCGGTGAGCGTCTCGGCTTCGAGAAGCGCAAGGTACGAGAGGCTCGGCAATCCGGGCTCGATCGCGTGAACGACATCGAACGCGCCACGTTGGAGCGCAAGCGCGAGGTTCGCCTTCACCCCGACCGGGACGCCAAGGCGGCTGTGGCGCGAGATTGGAATCGCGCGCCCTAGGGCGACGACATCGCCAAGCTCGCCACGCGCGAGAGCGCGGCGGCCGGCAAGCAGATCGGCGGCGCGCCCCGAGGGCGCCAGCACCGTAACCTTGTGATCGCACCGGCGGAGTGCGTCTGCAATTCCGGCGACGTGGTCGTTCGCCTCGTTCGGCTGCGACCAGGAAAACGGCGTGACGAGGCAGATGCGGAGGCCCATTCTGGGCGAGTCTACGCCGCGCAGGTAGGGTCGATGCATGAGCGATGTCACGATCGACGTGCGCGAGAACGGGCCGCTGAAAGTGACCGGGCCGATCACGATTCGCGATTTCGAGGGCCGCGAGTTCGTGCTTCCCGCAGGGAGCGCGGTCGCCCTGTGCCGCTGCGGCCACTCCGAGAACAAGCCGTTCTGCGACGGGACGCACAAGCGCATCGAGTTCGTGGCCGCCGAAACGGCGCCGCGAATCTAGCTCGGCCGGCGGCGCAGCACGAGCTGCTCGCCGCGTGCGATCGCTGTCGTGTCGACCGCTACGTCGCTCTCGGCCTGCGTCGTCGTTGCCACGAGGTCGATCCCGTCAAGCGTCGCGAGCACCCGTTCCGCCGGCAGGTCGCTGGTTGTCTTCACTAGTCGCTGCAGCACAGGGACAAGGAACCAACCGAGCACGGCGAGGATCCAGAATGCTGCGATCGCCCGGCCCAACCCGGATCCGGCGTCCTCGCGCCAGATCGCGACGATCGTGAGAGCTGTCGCCATGGACACCGCGGCAACCGTGGCGCCCCACAGCGGCACGAAGCGCTCGTTGCGGACGAGCAGGCGATTCGTCGCGGCGAGCAGCAATGCGACCATCGTTACCGCAGCGGTCCCAGCCGCCCGCGCCAGGCTTTCGCTCTCGGTCCAGATCGTGACGGCGATGAAGACGAACCCGACGCCGGCCACAGCGATCGCCAGGCGACCGAACCCGCGCACGACCTTCCGCTCCAGGAGGCTGAGGCCAGAGAATCCCGTGGCGCCGGCAAGGAGCAGCGCGCCGAGGGTCAGCAGGATCTTTCCGTCGGTCGAGGAGAAGTTCCCGCCGACGACCGCAGCGATAGCGACCAGGGCGGCGACGACGAGAATCGCCGCCGCCCCGATCCAGAGCAGCCGGCTGAGCCGGGAGCGGGTCATGCTTTCGCGCTCGCCTTCGCCTTCCTCGTCGTGTTCTGCGTGATGTAGCGCTCGACCAGCTCGCGTGACTCGTCGTCGCGGATCTGCTTCGGCGGCGACTTCATCAGGTAGCTGGACGGTGCCTCGAGCGCGCCCGAGATGCCGTTGTTGAGCGCGAGCTTCGCGAGCCGGACGGCGTCGATCACGATGCCGGCCGAGTTCGGCGAGTCCCACACTTCGAGCTTCAGCTCCATGTTCAGCGGCACATCGCCGAACGCCGTGCCTTCCATGCGGATGTACGCCCACTTACGGTCGGTCAGCCACGGCACGAAGTCCGACGGGCCGACGTGGACGTTGTCAGCACCGATGTCGTAGTCGAGCATCGACGTGACCGCGTTCGTCTTGGAGATCTTCTTCGACTCCAGGCGTTCGCGCTCGAGCATGTTGCGGAAGTCGGAGTTGCCGCCGACGTTCAGCTGCATCGTCCGGTCGAGACGGACACCGCGGTCGCCGAACAGGGTCGTCAGCATGCGGTGCGTGATCGTGGCGCCGACCTGCGACTTGATGTCATCACCGATGATCGGCACGCCGGCCTGCTCGAAGCGCTTCTGCCAATAGGGCTCGCGCGCGATGAACACCGGCATGCAGTTCACCATCGCAACGCCCGCGCGCAGGATCTGCTCCGTGTACCACTTCGTCGCCTCCTCGGAGCCGACGGGGAGGTAGTTGACGACGACGTCTGCGCCGGTCTCCTTGAGGATGCCGACGAAATCGTCCGTCTCGCCTGGCGCCTTCTCGACGATCTGCGAGAGGTACTTGCCGATGCCGTCGTGGGTCATGCCGCGCGAGACCTTGATCCCCGTCTTCGGCACGTCGGAGAACTTGATCGTGTCGTTCGGGTGCGCCCAGATCGCGTCGGCGAGGTCGACGCCGACCTTGCCCTTGACGACATCGAAGGCAGCCACGAACTCGATGTCCGAGATGTGGTACCCGCCGAGGTCGACGTGCATCAGGCCGGGGACGGTCGTATCGCGCTCCGCGTTCTTGTAGTACTCGACGCCCTGGAGCAGCGAGTTGGCGCAGTTGCCGACGCCGATAATCGCGACGCGGACCTTGTCCTTCGACTTGGCTGCGGTGCTCTTCGAGCCGTTTGTGACGGCCATTGGTTGATCCTTCCTAGGGCCCGTATCTTCTCGAACCGCGGGCCGCTGTCTGTTCGATGTAAAGGGAACGCCGAGCTCGTGTGCGAGCGCGCGGAGGACGACGTCGTTGATGGTTTGGCCGGTCGCCGCCGACTCGGCCTGGATCGCGTCTCGGATCTCGTCAGGCATCCGAAGAAGCAGGACGGGACTCGATCCGGGAAGTGCGCTCTTGCGCCCGGTTGGCCTGTAGGTGATACCGAACGAGTCTGCTAGCAGTCCGACCGCGACATCGTTAAGAGACGCGCCACGGAGGGCACTTTCGCGGACGAGAGTGCTCTTCAACGAGAAGGGCGCCCTAACAAGGACGCCCTTCCGTGGAGATCTGCTAGCAGTCAAAGTGCTAGCACATTAGCAGCCGACAGCCCTCCGTCGCTATAGCTGCGGGCTCTACGGCAGTGCTGGCAGGAAGCGCGGGCTGCGGATCGCGCGGCGGTAGATGGCGAGCGAGCGGGGCTTCGAGCGCAGCTCGTAGATGCCGCTGCCGCCGCTCCAGCCTTTGTTGAAGTAGACGAGCCCGAGCATTCGTCGGTGGCTCGGGATCCACGCGAACATCCGCCCCGCGAACGCGGTGTCGTCCTCGGCCTTGAGTCCCCATTCGGCGACGAGGAACGGCTTTCCATATGCGTACAGCGTGTCCAGGCCCTGCCACGACGGCTCGGCGCTGTCGGAGTACATGTCGTCGGCGACGATGTCGACGTAGCCCGGTCCGGGCCAATACGCGGCTGGGCCGTTCGCGTCGATGAATGGTGTCCCGTGACCCTGCGGGTTCCAGATGATCGCGACCTTGCCCGACGACGCGATGTCCTGAGCGGCCTGGAGCGGCGGCAGCCCGACAGCTCGGAGCTTCGCGTTGATCGCCGCAGCCGGGCCGCCGCGCAGGATCAGCGCGATCCGTCGGAACGCCCGGACGAACTGCGGCGTCGCGTAGCGCGGCCCGCGCGAGCGGCCGGACAGATCGAACGCGCACCAGGCGTTCCACTCGCCGTTCATCTCGGGCAGGATCCGCACCCAGATGTTCTGGCTCGTCGCATTGAGGGCCGCGGCGAGCTTGACGTAGCGAGCGTCCTCTGCGCCGCGCGCGATGTCGGCGGGCGGGAAGGACGACGAGAGCGAGAGGACCGGGAGCCGACCTGCCGCGTACTCCCTGCTGACCAGCCCGGCAACATCGCCGGCAAAGGTGGCGAACATCACGTGCAGCGCGTGATGCTTCCCGGTCAGCTGGTCGAACGCGGGCGGATCAGGCCCTACGACGCCGAGCAGCACCTTGCCGGGTGCCGGCTCGCCGAATTGCGACATGGTCGATGGCGCGGCGCTCCGAAGCGTCACTGCGTTGCCCGTTGCCGCGACGATCGCCGCCATGCCGACGGCGATCGCAACAGCTTTCAGGTACCGGGTGGTCAGCATGCGTCCGTTCACTGATCGGCTTCGGGCGGCTCGACGACAAGCACCTCGATGTGTGGTTCTACGTCCCTGGTGTGAGGATGATGATCTCCCAGACGCTGGAGGCCGAGGGCCCGATCTCGAACCAGGTCTCCACTCGCCTCCCGCTTCGCTTCGAGATGAGCTTCAAGCGTACGCCTGCGGGGTAGTTCTGCTTGGTCAGGGCGTGCCCGTAAGCCGCCCGTACGCTCGAGCCGCTCGATCCGAGGCCGATGCCCTTCGTCGTCTTCCAGCCGCTGAGCAGAGGCACGTTGCGGTACTCCGGCCGGGCACGATCGGGTGCCATCAGGTGGATCTCGATCGCCGCGCCTTTCCAGAACCTGACCGAGACGGCGCCGACGAAGTTGGGCGGGTGAGTTGGGGCGAGCCACTGGCAGTCGACCAGGCCTGTGTAGAGCTCCAAGCACGAGGTGGGTTTGCCGAACGTCGCGACGGCCGCGCTCTTCTTCATCAGCAATCGCACCTTGCCCATCGAAACGCCCTCAACGATCGTCGCGTTCGTCGGCGGCGCGGCCAGAGCGGGCAGCACCACGCACAGAGCGATTGCGACGGCTGCGGCAAGCAAAGCGGCGTTCGTCGGTCGGCTGAGTCGGTTCACCTCTGTCTCCTCAGCTCGTTGATGCGCATGGAAAGACGGTACGGACGGGCTTGACTGGTGCGGTTGGGCTAGAGCTTCGTGCACACACCGGCGACGTACGTCCTCCCTCTCGGGCAGCCAGCCGGGGGGCGCCGAACTTCCCGACTGCCTTGCGCGTCCCTGCCCGGTCGGTCGGCTACGAGGCCGAAGCCGTCCGTCAGCATGGCTTGATCGTCTTGCTGACGAGAGTGGGCTTTCCGCTGACCCGCACGCGCGCGGCCACCTTCAGATACGCAGGATGCCCGACCATCTTGAGCCGCAGCGTGAACGGCGCCTTCGAGTCAACCGCGATCAGCTTCCCGTTGACGAGGAACGTGACGGAGGTCACCTTCGTCCCGGCAGCGGGCTTTAGGGTCGCGACGAGCGTCTTCCCTGAGCACGCAGCTGCGAGGGTCGGTTTGCCGGCTGCGGGTGGCGGGGGAGGCGGCGTGGCACCGAGCTCGAGCGAGATGTTGTCCATGTAGCCGTCGTTGTAGGTTCCGTCCGCTCGCGTCGAGGTGAGGACGACCTTGATCTTCGTCGTGCCCTTCGGGACTGCGGCCATCGCCGAGCGCAAGACGAGAGTCGTCTTGTTTTGCCTGTCTGCCGGCATAACCGGGCCGACTCGCACTGTGCCGAGCGGGGTGTCCGTCGCACTCAGAAACACCGCATCCACAATCGCCGCATCCCCCTGGCTGTTGTAGCCACCGAGGTAGGCGGAGAGCTTCGCCTGCACGCCACCTGCGTCGATGTCTGCGGCCGCGATACTGATGTCGATCACCTGGGTCGCGGTCGACAGTGGCGCGTTCTTCCCCCCGGACATGAAGTTGTTGCCGCCGCCGATCTGCCCTGCAAAGGCGGTCGTCAAGAAGTCCGGTGCGCCGTACCGGATCGACGTGAAGGTGCCCGTCGTCGTCCAGCCTTGTGGGGGCACGACCGCGTTCGTGTCGGTCGGGGGCTGGTCAGCCTCGCCGCCGGGGTTCACGACGAGGTTGCCGGCCGGCAACGTATTCGACCGGGCTTGCAGCGGCCCGGCGACCAGCAATGCGGCAACCGTCGCCGCTGCGACTGCCAACACGCCGACGCTCGACCGGTGGCCGGTCAGGGCTGTGGGTGCTCTCATGATGCTGCTCCTTTCGTCGAGGCCGGTGGGGCCTCCGTGATGGCGGCATCGACCGCCTGCGATTCGTCGGACTGCACGATCCGGTCGGCGACAAGGCCGACGCGCGCCAACGCGGCTTCGAGCTCTTCGAGCGAGGTTGCGTCGAACGCGTGAAAGCACGTCTCGTCGGCCGGGAGAAGCGTCGTTCGGACGTGGCGGATGGCGATGCCTTCGCCTGCCGCGAGCTCCGCCGCTCGGCGGGCATGTGCGGACGCTCCCTCCAGCCCGTCAGGCGACTGCGGGGCGTACGACTCGACCAGGTAGCTCGGCATGGCTCAACGCTGTCAGCGCGTGGAACGGGCCGAAAGCTGGATACCCCTACAGTTTGAGAGTTGCTCCTACTGGTTCGGCTGCTCGGCAAGCCGCGCCGCGAGCTGCGTTCGTGATCGAACCCCGAGCTTGCGGTAGATACGCGTCAGCGCACCCTCGACCGTGTGGACGGTGACGAAGAGCGTCGCTGCCACCTCCTTGTTCGAGGATCCCGCGGCGACGAGCTCCGCGATGCGGCGCTCTGCCTCGGTAAGCGCGCCGGGCTCGTCGACCCGCCGACCCGAGATTCGCGCGAGCTCCTGTCGGGTGGTGTCGGCCCAACGTGCAGCGCTCAGTTCGTCGAAGCACGCGAGCGCTTCGGTCAGCGCGTCGCGGGCCTGCACGCGGTGCTGGGCACGGCGATGGGTGCGTCCCAGGTCGAGTTGTGTGCGTGCGACCTCGAAGGGGTTGCCGACCTTTCGCCCGAGCGCGATTGCGTCTTGGAGCGTGGCCGCGGCTGCGTCGAGCTCACCGGCTGCCGCCTGGAGCAAGCCACGACATCGCGCGGCGGTCGCGAGCGTCCAGGGGTAGGACGTCGTGCGGCCGTGCTCTTCGAGCCAGCCGACGAGCCCAGTGGCTTCGTCGATCCGGCCGACCGCGATTAACGCCTCGACGAGATCACCGTGGAACCGCAGCCAGTTCGGCTCGACAAAACCTGCGGCACGCGCGACATCGGCTGCCCGCTCGAGGGTTTCGGCGGCGGTCGCGAGGTTGTCGAGCGACAGCTCCAGAAACCCCAGGACGGAGAGATTCCGCAGCAGGTTGCGCTGGTTGCCTCGAGCCTCGGCGGTGGCAATCCCCTCCAGAGCCAGATCGCGCGCGTCGTCCTCTCCGCGATGGGCGGCGACGAATGCACGTGGATACAGAAGATCGGCGCGCGTCTCGAGGCGGCCCGTCTGCTCGGCGAGCTCGTCTCCGCTGTCTGCGATCTCGTTGGCAAGGACCCAGTCGCCGGCCAGGCATTCGAGCTCCGCGCGGAACCGCATCACCTCTGGCAGAGACTGAACGAGGCCCTGTCGCTCGAGAACGTGTTGCAGCGCCAGCGACCGCCGGCGGGCTTCGGCGAACTCATCAGCGGTCAGGAGTAACGAGGCCGACGTGATGGTCGTACGGACGAGGCCGACGGTCTCCTCCAGGCGGTCGGTATCGCGGAGCTCGTGAAGAGCGTCCGCACGATCGAGCAGGTCCCGGCGTAGACCGAGGCCGAGGAGTTGCTCGGTACGGGCGACGACACACAATGCGCCCGCGAGCAAGGCGGGCTCGTCGAGCTCCTCGGCGAGACGAAGCGACTCGCGTGCGTGGCGCGCGCCTTCGTCGAGATCGCCGCCGACAGTCGCCGTCGTCACGTAATCGGACTCGACGGTCTGCCGTTGGCGGACGCTTTCCGCCTCGGCGAGCGCACGGTCGAGCAGCGATCGCTCTGTCTCGCCGGCCGGCGGCTCGATCGAGAGCATCAGGTACGCCATCGACCGCTCATCCCGAGTACGGGCGGTGGTGAGAAGCCGATCGATCACCTCCCGGAATCGCCCGACATCACCCGACTGAAGGTGGTACTCGGACGCCATCAGGCCACGCCTCCAGGCGTTCTCGAAGTCGTCGGGCGGCGTCGCTTTCCACGACTGCTCGACGAGGGACGCCGCAGCCTCCGGGGCGCCGCGCAGTCGCAGCCGATGCGCCGACTCCTCGAGCCCTGTGGCGAGATCGGCATCGGGCCCGTCGTTTGCGAGCGCGAGGTGACGAACCCGGTCGTCAGGATCGCTGACGACCTCGGCGAGGGCCGCGTGGCACACCCGACGGGTGCCGGGCCACGCTTCCGAGTAGACCGTTGCGGCGATCAGCGGGTGCGAGAAGCGGGCGCGACCTTCGTCGACGACGAGCATCCCGTTGTCGATCGCCGGCTGGAGGCGGGAACGCGCGTCGGCTCCCAGCGCTCTCTCGAGCACGTCGAGCGTCGGCGACCCGGCCGCCGAGACCGTGAGCAGCGTGTCTCGCGTGGCCGTAGGGAGCGCTTCAAGGCGCTCCCGCAGCGTGTCGGCGAGGCTTGCCGGCAACGGCAGTTCGAGAGCCGTCGCCGGCGCGCGGCGTTGCTCAGCCACCCGCGCGAGCTCCAGGGCGAAGAACGGATTGCCGCCCGAGACTGTGTGGATCCGAGTGAGCATGGGCCGGGAGAGCGAGTGGCCGAGGTTCGTCGTGATCACGCGATGAAGCGCGCCCAGGCTGAGCGGGCCCACATTCACAAGGTGGACACTTCCGTCCCGTAACCCTTCCGCACCCAGCGGCAGCCGTTCGTCGCCGGTCGGACGCCAGCTGTACAAGAACGAGATCCGGCGGTCATCGCCGATGCGGCGCAGTGCGAACTCGAGCGCGCCGCGCGACGACGCATCGAGCCATTGGACGTCGTCGATCGCAACCAGGACCGGCTCTAGGCGGGAGAGTTCGCGAAGGTACGAGAGCACCGCGGCGGCGATCGTGTGCGCGGGCGGCGGCGAGCCGCCGGGTTCGGCGAGCAGGAGCGCGGCCTCGAGAGCGTGCCGCTGTGGCTCGGGCAGCTCCGGTAAGACATCGGCGACGGTTCCGTGCACCAGGTCGGCGAGGCCGGCGAACGGCAGCTCGAGTTCCGGGCTCGTCGGACGGGATACGAGGACACGCCACGAACCGGCGCGGGCCAGAGCGAGGCTCGCCCGCCAAAGGGTCGTCTTCCCGATCCCGGCTTCGCCTTCGAGCACGAGCGCTGCCGGCCCGCCTTGTTCGCGGCCGGCCAGGAACGACTCGATCGCCTTGAGTTCCGGCTCGCGGCCGATCAGTTCAGGCTGCGGCGTCTGCACGGCTGTCGGTGGTGCTTAACCGGTCTCGCGCAGCTGCTTGCGTACGAACAGCACACGCTGCAGCACCGTCACCCATGCGCTCGCGGCGAGCACGTAGATCGCCCACGGCAGGAATCCCCACGGCGCCAGGACGAGCCCGGCCGAGATGATTGCGACCCGCTCGGGACGCGAGGAGATCCCGACATCGCCGCGCAGTCCAAGCGCCTCGGCCCGTGCGCGCGTGTACGAGACGAGGAACGAGCCGGCGACGGCGGCGAACGTCGCGCCCAGCGCGAACTCGTGCCCGTGCCTGATCAGGACGAGGCCGATTGCGCCGAGCATCGCGGCCTCACCCATGCGATCGGTGGTCGAGTCGACGAAGGCACCGAATGCCGTCGCCTTGTCCCCGGCACGAGCGAGCGCGCCGTCGAGGATGTCCAGGATCGACCCGACGATGAACGCGGCCGCGCCGAGCCAGAAGAACAACAGCTCGTGCCGGTACTCGAAGTACACGAGCGCGGATGCGCCGAGGCAGAGTGTTACACCGGCCGCAGTCAGCTGGTTCGGGGTCAGCCGTGTCTGCGCAAGACCGCTCATCGCGCGCGACGCGATCCCGCGCCCGGCGGTCGTGTATCCCTCCTTAAGCTTCGCGAGCGCTGTGCTCATACGGTTCGAGTTCGGAACCGCGCAATCAGCCATCGCCGGTGCACAACCGCACCCACGATCCCAGCCAGCAGCACGCCGACCGCGACATCGAGCCAGTAATGATTACCGGTCGACATCACGGTGAACCAGACCCACGGCGCCCACAGCAGCCAGGCGACCTTTGTCACTCGATTCCGGCAGAGGTACGCCATCGTCACGCCGACGATGATCGCGTCCATCGAATGCAGGCTCGGCATCGCCGCGTACTGGTTGGTGACGTTGAAGAGGAACCCGCTCGACTGCGTGAAGTGCGAATGGGCAGCGAACGTGTCGGTGAAACCGCTGGCTGGGAAGAATCGCGGCGGCGCGGTCGGGACGAGCATGTACCCGATGAGGCCGAGCAGGTTCGCGGCGACGAGCGTGTTCCGCATCGACGCGAAGCGGTCGTGACGGCGGAAGTAGACCCACCCAAGCGCGAGACCAACGACCGCGAACTCGGAGAGCCAGTAGGTTAACGAGGTCAGGCGGATCAGGACGCCGGATCCTTCGACGATGTGCTGAAAATGCGGCTCGACGAGCGTATGTAGGCGTTGCTCCGTCGAGATGATCCACCTGCCGTCGGTGAACGCCTTCGTCACGTTCTGATCGGCGTGCCCGCGAACGACCTGGTACGCGACGTAGAACCCAAGCCAGATTGCGATCTGGAGGAGGAAGTGCGCCCAGCCGCGAGGCAGGCGCCGACTCACCGAGGCGGCATAACTCGTCATCGGAACCCGCGGATTCTAGCTTGCGCGGTAGCGGACGAGTGAGCGGTGCCCTACGCGGGGCTGTCGTCCGGCACGCGAGCCCGTTCCGCCTGGCCCGCCACATCACGCGGGCTGAAGCCGACGAGCGCACGCACGTACTGCGCTCGTTCGAACGCGCGAGGGTTGCCGCACGCGAGCTGGCTCATGCTGCCCTTCAGCTGCTCGACCGACGCGTACTCGCGCTCCCCGAGCCACTCGCCGAGGCCGTCGGTCAGCTCGCGGATAAGCCCTGGGCCCGCGCGCAGGAGCTGTGACGCGACCATGACAACATCCGCGCCGCAGAGCAGCAGCTTCACAACGTCCTCGGTGGTCTGGACGCCGCTCGTCGCCGCGAGGCTGATGTTGGCGCGCCCGTGCAGGATCGCGAGCCAGCGCAGCGGCAGGCGCAACTCGTCGTTGCTCGAGAGGTGGAGCCTTGGCACGACGGTGAGCGTCTCGAGGTCGATGTCCGGCTGGAGGAAGCGGTTGAAGAGAACGAGGCCGTCGGCGCGCGCGTCGGCGAGCCTCACGGCGAAGTTGGCAAAAGAGGTGTAGAAGGGGCCGACCTTCACCGCGACCGGCACGGTGACCGAGCTGCAGATGCTGCTGACGAGGCGGAGCGTTCGCTCCTCGACGCCCGCCGCAGAGGTGTATGGGTCGGTCTCGACCGCGTAGACGTTGAGCTCGATCGCATCCGCTCCCGCCTGCTGCAGCAGCTCCGCGTACCGCGTCCAACCGCCCGGGGTGACGCCGTTCAGGCTCGCGATCACCGGGATCGAGAGTGCCTCTTTCGCCGCCGCAAGGTGCTCGAGGTAGGCGTCCGGGCCGGTGTTGTAGTCGTCCATCTCGGGGAGGTAGGTGAGCGCCTCGGCAAAGCTGTGCGCGCCGTACTCGAGCGCCGAATGCAGCTCGACTTGGTCGTGCTCGAGCTGCTCCTCGAACAGCGAGGGCAGGACAACCGCGGCAGCGCCCGCTTCCTCGAGAGCGCGCAGCGAGTCGATCTCTCCAGTCAGCGGCGACGCCGACGCGACGATCGGGCTGGCGAGCTGGAGGCCGAGGTAGCGGCTGGTCAGGTCGACGGTCATGTCGTCTCCTCCTGCTTTGTGTGCTCGTGCTCGACCTCGTGCTCCACCTGCGCGAGCTGCTCGTAGACGAGCCAACGCTCGTCGACATCCTGCTGCGACTGCGCCTCGAAGCGCGCGGCCTCCTCCGGCTTCGATCGCTTCAGCATCGCGAAGCGCGCCTCGCGCTCGGTGAACGCGGTCAGCGGCAGCTTGGGCTTGCGCGAATCGAGCCGCATCGGGTGTTCGCCTGCGTGTGTGTGGCGCGGGTCGTAGCGGTAGAGCGGCCAGTAGCCGGTGTCGACGGCGAGCTTCTGCTGCTGCATGCCCTTTGCGATCTCGATCCCGTGCGCGATGCAATGGCTGTAGGCGAGGACGAGTGACGGGCCGTCGTAGGCGTCGGCCTCGGCGAGCGCCTTCACCGTCTGCGGGTTGTCGGCGCCCATCGCCACCTGCGCGACGTAGACGTCGCCGTACTGGGCTGCGATCTGGCCGAGATCCTTCTTCCGCGTCCGCTTCCCTGCCGACGCGAACTTGGCGACCGCCCCGCGCGGTGTCGCCTTCGACGCTTGCCCGCCGGTGTTCGAGTAGACCTCGGTGTCGAGCACGAGGACGTTCACGTTACGGCCGGAGGCGAGGACGTGGTCGAGCCCGCCGAAGCCGATGTCGTACGCCCAGCCGTCGCCGCCGACGAGCCACACGCTCTTGCGGACGAGCGCGTCCACGATCGCGAGAAGACGCCGCGCCTCGGCATTGTCGTCCGTGTCGAGTAGTCGCTCGCGAAGGACGGCGACGCGCTCGCGCTGTGCGGCAATGCCGGCCTCGGTCGTCTGGTCGGCGGTGAGGATCTCGTCGGCGAGATCCGGCGCGACGGTGGGAAGGAGCGCTCGCGCGGATGCCTCCTGCTGATCGAGGGCGAGCCGCATCCCGAGGCCGAATTCAGCGTTGTCCTCGAAGAGGGAGTTCGCCCAGGCGGGGCCGCGTCCGTTCGCGTCTTGCGACCACGGCGTCGTCGGCAGGTTGCCGCCGTAGATCGAGGAGCAACCCGTCGCGTTCGCAACGAGCAGTCGGTCGCCGTACAGCTGCGTGAGGAGCTTCAGATATGGCGTCTCGCCGCAGCCCTCGCACGCGCCGGAGTACTCGAAGAGCGGCTGGAGCAGCTGCGAGCCCTTCACGGTGGCGGGCTCGACGAGCGCTCGGTCGAGCTCCGGAATCGAAAGGAAGAAGTCGTAGCGCTCCCGTTCCCGGTCGAGGTGCTCGCTCTTCGGCTCGAGGTTGATCGAGCGATGCCCGACTGCCTCCTTCGCGTGTGCCGGGCACGTCTCGACGCAGATCCCGCAGCCGGTGCAATCGTCCGGTGCGACCTGCACGGTCATTTGCATGCCGGGCAGGTCGCGCGCCTTCCACTCCTTGGAGAGGAACCCCTCGGGTGCGCCCTCGAGCTCCTCGGGCGCGAACACCTTCAGGCGGATTGCGGCGTGCGGACAGACGAGTGCGCACTTCGCGCAGTCGATGCAGATCGAGTGATCCCAGATCGGGATCTCGATCGCGATCGAGCGCTTCTCGAAGTGCGCCGTCCCAGTCGGGAACGTTCCGTCGACCGGGAGCGCGCTGACGGGGAGCAGGTCACCCTTGCCCTCGATCATCGCCCCCGTGACGTGGCGGACGAAGTCGGGCGCGTCGACGGGGACGGGCGGGAGGCGGCGGAGCTTCGACGACACGGCGACGGGGATTTCGACCTCGTGCAGTCCGTCGAGCGCGCGATCGACCGCGGCGAAGTTGCGCTCCAGCATGACTTCGCCGCGCTTGCCGTACGTGCGGCGGATCGCGTCCTTGATGGCGGCGATCGCCTCCTCACGCGGCAGCACGTCGGCAAGGGCGAAGAAACACGTCTGCAGCACCGTGTTCACGCGCCGGCCGAGACCCGCCTCGCGCGCGACCGCGGTTGCGTCGACGACGAAGAGGCGGAGCTGTTTCGCGATCAGCTGCTCCTGCACCTCGGCGGGCAACTCGTCCCAAGTGTCGTCCGGGCCGTGAGGGCTGTTAAGGAGCACCGTCGCCCCCTCATCGGCTACCGCGAGCACCTCGAGCCTCTCGAGCAGGCCAAACTGGTGGCAGGCAACGAAGCTCGCCCGGTCGATCAGGTAGGTGGAATGGATCGGGTTAGGCCCGAAGCGGAGGTGCGAGACCGTGACGGAGCCGGACTTCTTCGAGTCGTAGACGAAGTGCGCCTGCGCATGGAGGCCGGTCGACTCGCCGATGATCTTCACCGAGTTGCGGTTCGCCCCGACCGTTCCGTCGGAGCCGAGGCCGTAGAACACGGCGCGTACGACGTCCTCGGGCTCGGCCGTGAACGAGCGGTCGACCGGGAGGCTGAGATGGGTGACGTCGTCGACGATTCCGACCGTGAAGCGGCGACGCGGCACATCCGCGTCGAGAGAATCGAGCGCCGCCTTGGCCATCGCGGGCGTGAACTCCTTCGACGCGAGCCCGTAGCGGCCGCCCGTCACGAGTGGCATCGGGTCGTCGGATTCGGCGAACGCGGTGATGACCTCCTGGAAGAGCGGCTCGGCCTGCGCCGCCGGATCCTTCGTCCGATCGAGAACCACGACGGCCTGCACCGTTGCCGGGAGGGTCGCCGCGAATGCAGCCGCCGAGAAGGGGCGGAACAGCCTGACGATGACGAGGCCTACCCGTTCGCCGCGCTTGACCAGCGATTCCACAGCCTCCGTCGCGGCTCCGGCGCCGGAGCCCATGAGCACCAGCACGCGCTCGGCCTGCGGGTGCCCAACGTAGTCGAACAGCCGGTAGCGCCGGCCCGTGAGCGTGGCGAACCGCGCCATCGTCCGCTGCACGATCGACGGCACGGCGGCGTAGTAGGGGTTCGCCGCCTCGCGCGCCTGGAAGAAGACGTCGGGGTTCTGCGCGGAGCCGCGCAGCACCGGGCGGTCCGGGGTCAGCGCGCGTGCGCGGTGCGCTGCGACGAGATCCTCGTCGAGGAACCCGCGCACGTCATCCTCGGTCAGCCGCTCGATCGTGTTCAGCTCGTGTGACGTGCGGAAGCCGTCGAAGAAGTGCAGGAACGGGACACGCGACTCGAGCGTCGCCGCGTGGGCGATCAGCGCGAGATCCTGCGCCTCCTGCACCGACGACGAGCAGAGGAGCGCAAAGCCCGGCGGCCGCGCCGCCATCACGTCGGAGTGGTCGCCGAAGATCGAGAGCGCGTGCGTTGCGATGGCTCGGGCGGCCACATGGAAGACCGTTGGCGTTAGCTCGCCGGCGATCTTGAACATGTTCGGGAGCATCAGCAGCAGCCCCTGCGACGAAGTGAACGTGGTCGCGAGCGCGCCCGCTTGCAGCGCTCCGTGGACGGCGCCGGCAGCGCCTCCCTCGCTCTGCATCTCGATCACCTGCGGAGCTGTCCCCAGGCGTTCGAGATGCCGGCCGCTGCCCAGACGTCCGCCAACTCGCCCATCGGTGTGGCCGGCGTGATCGGATAGATCGCGATCACCTCGCTCGCGCGGTACGCGACCCAGGCAGCCGCCTCGTTCCCGTCGATCGTGGCGCGGCTGCGTTCCATTGCCCGAGCCTCGCGCGCGGCGACCCCTTGCAGCATCGGGGCGAGCGCCCATGCCGTTACGGTGAAGTACCGATCGTCACCGGCGGCGGCGACTAGCCGCCGATGTAGCTCATCTCTACCTTCGGCAGCGCTTCGGTCCCTTTCGTGCGCAGCTCCGAGTAGCGATCCGTGCGGCGGTTCCAGACGGCGCTGATCGCCTGGCCTAGTTGGGAGTCGTCCGCCTCTGAGCGCACGAGCGCGCGCAAGTCGTGCCCCGCGGCCGCGAACAAGCAGGTGTAGAGACGTCCTTCGGCCGAGATGCGCGCGCGGGTGCAGTCCCCACAGAACGGCTGCGTGACCGACGCGATGACCCCGATCTCGCCGGCGCCGTCGCGGTAGCGCCAGCGGCGCGCGACCTCGCCGCGGTAGGCCGCCTCGACCGGTTCGAGCGGAAACACCGCGTCGATCGTCGAGACGATCTCGGCAGCAGGGACGACATCGTCGAGCCGCCAGCCGTTCGTCGCTCCGACATCCATGAACTCGATGAAGCGCAACGTGTGGCCGGTGCCGCGAAAGTGGCGCGCGAGGTCGACGAGCTCGCCGTCGTTCTGGCCGCGCTTGACGACTGCGTTCACCTTCACCGGCAGGCCGGCGGCTGCGGCCGCGTCGATCCCGTCGAGCACGCGCGCGACCGGGAAGTCGACGTCGTTCATCGCGCGGAACGTCGTGTCGTCGAGTGAGTCGAGGCTAACCGTGATCCGCTTCAGGCCGGCGTCGGCCAGCGCCTGTGCCTTCTGTGGCAGCAGCGCGCCGTTCGTCGTCAGAGTCAGATCGAGCGCGTCGATGGTGGCCAGGCGCTCGACCAGGCGCTCGAGGTCGCGGCGCAGCAGAGGCTCGCCGCCGGTGATCCTGATCTTCTCGACGCCAACCGAGACAAACGCGCGCGTCAGTCGCTCGATCTCCTCGAACGTGAGCAGCTCTTTGCGATCCATGAAGCGGTAGCCGCGACCGAAGACCTCCTTCGGCATGCAGTAGACGCAGCGGAAGTTGCAGCGATCGGTGACCGAGATCCGCAGATCGCGCAACGGCCGGCCGAAGGTGTCCGCAAGTGCCATCGACAGAGCGTATCCCCGCCGCAGTAGCCTGCGCGGGTGCGCCGGCCGGGCCCGCTGCTTCTGCTTGTCGTGGTCACCGCGGTGTGGGGCTACACGTTCGTGCCCGTGCAGAAGGCGGTGGGCGCGTTCCCGCTGTTCACATTTCTCGCGCTGCGGTTTGCCGTGTCGGCGGTGGTTCTCGCACCGTTCGCCGCCGCTCCGCTACGGCGGTTGCCGCGCTCGGGCTATCTCGCGGGGCTCGGCGCGGGAGCATTGCTGGCGCTCGCGTATGGCCTGCAGACCGCCGGGCTGCAGCTGACAACCGTCTCGAGCACCGGCTTCATCACCGGGCTGTACGTCGTGCTGACGCCGCTGCTGGCGCTCGCGCTTTTCCGCACGCCGGTCACGCGCGCGGCCTCGCTCGGCGTGGCGCTGTCGCTCGTCGGGCTGCTGCTGCTGAGCGGGATTCCGGGCGGCTCGATCTACGGGAATGCTCTCGTGCTCGGGAACGCGGCGGCGCAGGCGTTGCAAATCGCGCTGATGGAGCGCTTTGCGCCACGCTACGACGCGCGCGCGCTGACCTTCCTCCAGATGGCGGTGGCGACGGGTGGGTTCTTCGTGATCGCGGCCGGGCGCGGTGGGCTGGCCTGGCCGCACACCGGCGTGGTTTGGTATGCGATCTTCGTCACCGGGATCTTCGCCGGCGCGTTCGGCTACCTCGTCGCGACGTGGGTGCAGGCGCGCACGACGGCCGCTCGCGCGGCGCTTGTGTTCACGCTGGAGGCGCCCTTCGCCGCGCTCTTCGGCGTCGTGCTGCTGAGCGAGCGGCTCGGCTGGACCGGCTGGACCGGCTGCGCGGTGATGCTCGCCGGCATCGTCATCGCGCAGCCAGCCGCGGCGGGCACGCTTCGCCGTCTCGTCGGCCGGCCGGCGGTCGGGGCGTAGCGTGGACACGATCTTGCTCGCGCTCGGCTCGGCAGCGCTGTTCGGCTCGATGGCCGTTGCGATTCGCCTCGGGTTCCGCTCCGGCGCGAACGCGGAGACAGCCTCGCTCGCAACTCTCGGTACTGCTCTCGTGTTGATCGCGACGTACGCGATCGCTCGCGGCCAGTGGGATCTCCCGCGCGCCTGGCCGTTCCTCGTTGCGGGCGTGCTCGCGCCGGGTTGCTCGCAGGTGCTGTTCACGGCTGGCGTCCAGGCGGCCGGATCGTCGCGGGCGTCGGTGACGGTCGGCACGGCGCCGCTCCTCTCGGTCGCGATCGCGTTGCTGTTCCTCGGCGAGCCGGTCGTGGCCGGCGTCGTCGTCGGTGCGGTTCTCGTCGTTGCCGGAGGAGCCGTGCTCGCGAGCGAGCGGACGAGACCGGAGGGATTCCGAGCGATCGGGCTCGTGCTCGCCGCAGGGGCGGCCGTCCTCTTCGCGACGCGCGACAGCCTGATCCGGCGGCTAGGCACGCATACGGCGCACGTCTCGCCCGCGCTTGCCGCCTTCGCGACGATCCTGTCTGGCACGCTTGCGGTGCTGCTCGTGATTGCCATTCGGAGGCGACCGGTCGCGCTGCGCTCAGCCGCCGCGTTCGTCCCGGCCGGCCTGCTGAGCGGGCTGTCGTACCTGCTTCTTTTCTCTGCGTTCTACCGCGGTCGCGTCAGCGTCGTCTCGCCGTTGGTCGCGACGGAGACGCTCTGGGGCGTCGGGCTATCCGCGCTGCTGATCCGGCAAGAGCTCGTCGGGCGGCGGCTCGCGTTCGGGGCAGCGCTCGTCGTCGCAGGCGGCGTGCTGATCGGCATCTTCCGGTAACGCGACTCGATCTGCTACCTTCGGACTCAGATTTATCTGAGTCAATAACACTCAAGGTCGTAAGCGGCCTCGAGGAAGGAGCAACCAGAACCTATGGCTAAGACCATCGGAATTGACCTCGGAACGACGAACTCGTGTTTCGCCGTGCTCGAGGGCGGCGAGCCAACCGTGATCCCGAACGCCGAGGGCGGACGCACCACACCGTCCGTCGTCGCCTTCGCGAAGGACGGCCAGCGGCTCGTTGGGGCGCCAGCAAAGCGCCAGCAGGTCACGAACCCGCAGAACACGATCTTCTCGATCAAGCGCTTCATGGGCCGCAAGTGGGACGAGGTCTCGGAAGAGATGACGATCGTCCCCTACGAGGTTGTGAAGGGCGAGAACGGCGACGCGCGCGTCGAGGCGGACGGCAAGGAGTACTCACCGCCTGAGATCAGCGCGATGATCCTCCAGAAGCTGAAGGCCGACGCCGAGGCCTACCTGGGCGAGCCGGTCACGGACGCCGTCGTCACGGTTCCCGCGTACTTCAACAACGCGCAGCGCGAGGCGACGAAGGACGCGGGTCGCATCGCCGGCCTCAACGTCCAGCGGATCATCAACGAGCCGACCGCCGCGGCGCTCGCCTACGGCCTCGACAAGCAGGACGCCGACCATACGATCCTCGTCTTCGACCTCGGCGGCGGCACGTTCGACGTGTCCGTGCTCGAGATCGCGGAGGGCGTGTTCGAGGTGAAGTCGACGAACGGTGACAACCACCTCGGCGGCGACAACTTCGACAAGGCGATCGTCGACTGGATGGTCGCCGAGTTCAAGAAGGACCAGGGCATCGACCTGGGCGCCGACAAGATGGCGCTACAGCGGCTCTACGAGGCGGCCGAGAAGGCGAAGATCGAACTGAGCTCGACGATGACGACGCAGATCAACCTGCCGTTCGTCACGGCGACCGCCGAAGGCCCGAAGCATCTCGACCTGCAGCTGACGCGGGCGAAGCTCGCCGAGCTGACGCAGGCGTTGCTCGAGCGGACCGTCGGCCCGACGAAGCAGGCACTCAAGGATGCGGGCCTCGACGCGTCGGGCATCGAGCATGTCGTCCTCGTCGGCGGCATGACGCGGATGCCGGCCGTGCAGGAGAAGGTCAAGGAGCTGATCGGCAAGGAGCCGCACAAGGGCGTCAATCCGGACGAGGTCGTCGCAATCGGCGCTGCGATCCAGGGCGGCGTGTTGCGCGGCGAGGTCAAGGACGTGCTCCTGCTCGACGTCACCCCGCTCTCGCTCGGCATCGAGACGAAGGGCGGCGTGTTCAACCCGCTGATCGAGCGGAACACGACGATCCCGACCCGCAAGTCGCAGACGTACACGACGGCCGAGGACAACCAGCCGTCGGTCGAGATCCACGTGCTGCAGGGCGAGTCCGAGATGGCCGCGTTCAACAAGACGCTCGGCAAGTTCCAGCTCGTCGGGATCCCGCCGGCACCGCAGGGGATGCCTCAGATCGAGGTCTCCTTCGACATCGACGCGAACGGGATCATCCACGTCACCGCGAAGGATCACGGGACGGGGAACGAGCAGCAGATCAAGATCGAGGGAGGCTCGGGCCTGTCCGAGGAAGAGGTGCAGCGGTTGGTCAAGGACGCCGAGGCGCACGCGGACGAGGCGCACAAGCTGCGCGAGCTCGCCGAGGCGCGCAATGCGGCCGAGACGATTGCCTACGCGACCGAGAAGTCGCTCAACGAGCATCGCGACAAGATCGACGAAGCCGACGCAGCGACGATCGAGGGTCGCGTGATGGAGCTGAAGCAGGCGCTCGAAGGCTCGGATCCGGCGGAGATCACGGCGAAGCTGCAGGCGTTGCAGGAGGCGGCGCAGCCGCTCGCGACCGCGATCTATGCGCAGGCTGAAGGCTCGGCGGATGCCAATGGCACGACGCCGGCCACGACGCCGGAGGGCGACGAGGTCGTCGAGGACGCCGACTACGAGGTGATCGACGAGGAAGAGACGGCGAAGCACTCGTGACCGACGACATCGAGGTCACGGAGATCATCGAGGCTGAGGAGGGAGTGGCCGAGGAGGCTGCTCCCTCCGACGACAGCGTCGAGTCGCGGCTCGCGGAAGCGGAGGCGAAGCGGGACGAGTATCTCGGCGACCTGCAGCGGCTCGCAGCCGACTTCGACAACTACCGCAAGCGGGTTGCGCGCGATCAGGCGCAGCTCGTCGCGCGGGCGCACGAGGGGCTCGTGAAGGAGCTGTTGCCGGTGCTCGACGACCTGGAGCGCGCGCTCGGCGCGGCTGAGGTGCACGACGAGGCGACGGTCGTCGAAGGTGTCCGTCTCGTGCAGCGCGCCCTGGCTGATCTGCTCGCGCGGGAGGGGCTCGAGGAGATCGCGGCGGAAGGCACGTTCGATCCGCATGTTCACGAAGCGCTTCTCTCGCAGCCCGCCGCGGACGGTGTCGAGCCAGGGACGGTGCTGCAGGTCGTGCAGAAGGGCTACCGGCTCGGCGACCGCGTGCTGCGGCCCGCACGGGTCGTGATCGCGGAGTAACCGTGAAGGACCCGTACTCGACTCTGGGCGTGGCGAAGACCGCCTCCGCGGACGAGATCAAGAAGGCGTATCGCAAGCTGGCGCGCGAGTCGCATCCTGACCGCAATCCCGGCGATGCGGCCGCCGAGGAGCGCTTCAAGGAGATCCAGGGTGCGTACGACGTGCTCTCCGATGCCGAGAAGCGGAAGCAGTTCGACTCGTTCGGAGCCGGCGGCCCTGGATCGTTTGGCCGCGGCGGCCCCGGCGGGTCCGGCAACGTCCGCTTCGAGAACGTCGACCTCTCCGATCTATTCGGCGGGCTCGGCGGCTTGTTCGGGAACCGTGGCCCCTCGCGACCGCGAGCGGAGCGCGGCGCCGATCTCGAAGCGCGCATCCGGCTGTCGTTCGACGACGCGCTGAGCGGTGCGACCGCACGCGTGCCGGTGGAGGTCGAGACCGCATGCCACGTCTGTGCTGGTACCGGCGCCGAGCCGGGGACTGCACCGCGGACGTGTCCCGACTGCGGTGGCGCGGGAGTCACCTCGGCGAACCAGGGGATGTTCGCGCTCTCGCAACCGTGCCGGCGCTGCCGCGGCAACGGCGTGATCGTCGAGAAGCCGTGCAAAAGCTGCCGCGGCTCTGGACGCGAGCAGGTGACGAAGCGCTACGCCGTGAAGATCCCGGCAGGTGCGAAGAGCGGCACGCGGATCAGGCTGAAGGGGAAGGGCGAGCCTGGCGCGAACGGCGGCCCAGCGGGTGACTTGCATGTCGTTGTCCAGGTCGACGCGTCGCCGCTCTACGAGCGCCGCGGATCCGACCTCCTGCTCGATGTCCCGGTGACCTATCCGGAGGCCGCGCTCGGCGCGACCGTGCAGATCCCGACGCCCGACGGCCCGGTCGCTTTGAAGATTCCGTCGGGCTCGGAGAACGGCAAGCTCCTGCGCGTCAAGGGCCGCGGCGCGGCGAAGCTCGACGGTAACGGCAAGGGCGACCTCATCGCGCGCGTCAGCGTAACCGTGCCGAAGAAACTCTCGAAGGCCGAGAAAGAAGCACTCGAGGGCTACCAGGAGGTGCTGAAGGAGCAGCCGCGGGAGAAGGCGTTCCCGTGACAAAGCGGAGCCTGATCTTGCTGGCGGTCGCTCTCGGCGGGTTGGTCGGTTGGGTCGGTGGCGTGCTTGCGTATGTGAGCTGGTTCAGCGAGACCGGACGGGCGGGCGGCGACGCCGTCAAGGTGGCGATGTGGACATCCGCGCTCGTGGGTCTCGCGGCAACGATCGCCTTCGGCGTCAGCGTGTGGAGGACGCCCCGTGCCTGACCGGCCTCGGTACATGATCTCCGTCGCTGCCGAGCTTGTCGGGATGCACCCGCAGACCTTGCGGATGTACGAGAACCGCGGGCTCGTCCAGCCGGCTCGGACTCCTGGCGGGACTCGGCTTTACTCGGACCGGAACCTCGAGCGGCTGCGGCTGATCCAGCAGCTGACGACCGAGCTCGGCCTCAACCTGGCCGGCGTTGAGCACGTGCTCCGCCTCGAGGACGAGATGCGGCGCCTCCAGACGCAGATGGAACGCCTCGAGCAGGAGCTGCGCGGCCAGATCGCCGACGTACACAAGACCTACCGGCGCGAAGTCGTCGTCTACCACGCCCCACGGGGGCCTAACGGAGAACTGAGATGGACTTCAACAAGCTGACGCTGAAATCCGGCGAGGCAGTTGCCGGCGCGCAGGAACTTGCGCGTCGCACGGGCAATCCCGAGCTGACGCCCGACCACCTCACGATCGCGCTGCTCGACCAGGAGCTGCCTCGGACGCTCGTCGAGCGTGCCGGCGCGAACGCGGACTCAATTCGCGCTGAAGCAGAGTCGCGCCTGCGTCAGCAGCCGACGGTCTCGGGCGGCAACCAACAGCCGCGTGCGTCGGCCGCGTTCAACCGCGCGATCGACAAGGCGCAGGACGAGATGCGCTCGCTCGGCGACGAGTACGTCTCGGTCGAGCACCTGGTGCTCGCGCTCGATCTCGTCGGGCGCGACCAACTGCTCGTCGCGCTCGCCGAGGTGCGCGGCGGCCAGCGCGTCACTTCGCAGGACCCCGAGGGGTCGTATCAGGCACTGGAGAAGTACGGCCGCGATCTCACCTCCCTCGCCGAGCAGGGGAAGCTCGATCCGGTCATCGGTCGTGACGAGGAGATCCGCCGCACGATCCAGGTGCTCTCGCGCCGCACGAAGAACAACCCCGTACTGATCGGCGAGCCCGGCGTCGGTAAGACCGCCATTGCGGAAGGGCTCGCGCAGCGGATCGTCGCGGGCGACGTCCCCGAAGGGCTGAAAGGCAAGCGCGTCTGGGCGCTCGACATCGGCTCGCTG
>JANYJX010000040.1 GCA_025358355.1 Actinomycetes bacterium
CATCAACGCGTACGCGAGCGTCGACTTGCCAGAACCGTTCGGCCCCATGATCGCGTGCTTCTCATTCAAGGAGACGGCGAGGTCGACACCCTTGACGATCTCGCTGCCATCCTCGAGCGCGACGTGCAGATTCTTGATCTCGAGCAGTGCCACGGTGGAAATCCTCGCTCTGATGGACGGAGGGGCTGGGTAGCCCACTGGGCTCATGGTAGCCGGTCCCTGGTTTCTCACCCGCACGGTGCTATCCTCGCGCCATGGGAAACATTGGCGGTATGGAGATTGCAGGTCTTCTGATATTGGCCTTGCTGCTCTTCGGCGCGAAGCGCTTGCCGGAGATCGGTCGTTCGATGGGACAGGGAATGCGTGAATTCAAGAACTCGGTCACCGGCGTCACGAAGGAGATCGACGACGTTCGGGCTGAGCTCGAATCCCCTGTTTCGGTCGACACGACCACGACGGCCGCTTCGCGCGAGCACGACTCCGTCTAACGGATGAGACCGCCGCGGCGGCTACGCCACGGCGAGGAGGCAACGCTCGTCGAGCATCTCGACGAGCTGCGCTCGCGCATCCTGATCTCGCTCGCGACGCTGATCGTCGGGACAATCGTCGCGTTCGTCTTCCAGCACCAGATCCTGCACTGGCTGAGCCAGCCCCTCCCGCCGGCCCGCAGGAAGCAAGGCCTGCTGACGCTCGGGGTCGCCGAGCCGTTCCTGGTTACCTTCAAGATCAGCATCTGGGCCGGTCTTGGGCTGGCCTTTCCCGTTGTCCTGTGGCAGATCTGGGGCTTCTTCGCCCCGGCTGTCGCTGAGCGCTCGCAACGGCTCGTCGCGGCGTTCGTCGCGTTCTCGTCTGCGCTGCTCGGGGGCGGAGTCGTCTTCGCGTACTACGTCGTCCTGCCCGCAGCGCTCAAGTTCCTGACCTCGTACAACGAGCAGTCGTTCAACATCCAGATCCGGGCAACTGACTACTACAACTTCGTCCTGCTCACACTCGTCGGGGTCGGCGTCGTGTTCGAGCTACCGGTTTTCGTGCTCGCGCTCGTCCGGCTCGGCGTGCTGACGTCGCAACGGTTGCGGCACACGCGGCGTCTGGGCTACTTCATCGTCGCCGTGGTCGCGGTCGCCCTTCCCGGGATCGACCCGGTCACGACGACGCTCGAGGCGATCCCGCTGTTCGTGCTGTATGAGGGCTCGATCTGGCTCTCGGTGCTGATGGAGCGCTACTGGATGCGCCAGCCGGACAACGACTACGAGCCGGTGGACATGGACGGCTGGGACGAGGAATGACCGTTCTCAGCGCCGACTGGGTCGTCCCAGTAACCGGGCCACCGATCCAGAACGGCGCCGTGGCATTTGACGACGGGCGCATCACCGCCGTCGGGCCAGCTGTCGACTTGGGCGCTGGCGAGCGGTTCGAGGACGCCGTGATCTTCCCGGGCTTCGTCAACGCACATTCCCATCTGGAGTACGCCGGCTACGCTGGGTTCGGCGACGGCCTCTCGTTTGCGCCGTGGATTGGCCTGCACGTCGCACGGAAACACCGACTGGATCACGCCGATATGAAGACAATGGCTCGATCCGGGGTCGCCGAGTGTCTCCGCTCTGGGATCACAACCGTTGGCGACTGCAGTTACTCCGGCATGGCTGCTGCCGCCTGCGACGAGCTTGGCCTGCGCGCGATCGTCTACCTCGAGGTGTTCGGCGCAGACGCAAGCGCACTCTCTCGTTTCGAAGAGCTGCGCAACCGCGCAATTGGGTCGGTTTCGGATCGCGTGACGCTCGGCGTGTCGCCGCACGCGCCGTACACCTGCACCGTCGAGCTGTACGAGGCCTGCGCCGAGCTCGGGATTCCGATCGCAACGCATCTCTCTGAAAGCGAGGCCGAACTCGAATACCTTCGCACCGGAGGCGGGCCGTGGGAAGCGTTCGCCGCTCTCCTTGTTCCGCCGCTCGGGCGCGGCGCTGTCGGCGCGCTTGCCGAAGCCGGGATCCTCGGGCCGTCGGTCATTGCAGCGCATTGCGTCTATGTGACAGACGAGGAGATCGCCCTGCTGGCGGCGACCGGCACGACCGTCGCGCACTGCCCGCGCTCGAACGCCTTGCTCGGCTGTGGGGTCGCGCCGCTGGCCGCAATGCGTGAGGCAGGCGTCCGCGTCTGCATCGCGACCGACAGCCCGGCGTCGACTCCGTCGTTCGACATGTTCGACGAGCTGCGCACTGCAGTGATGTCGGCCCGCGCCCGCGAACGCCGTCCCGACGCGCTCACCACCGGCGCTGCGCTCGAGCTCGCGACGCTCGGCGGAGCCCGTGCGCTTGGCCTCGACGCCGAGATTGGCTCGCTCGAGCCGGGCAAGCAGGCCGACATCGCGGTCGTCTCGCTCTCCGATTCGCCGTTCTTTCCGTGGGAGGATCCAGTTGCCGCGGTGGTTCTCGGCGGCTCCCCCGACCGCGTCGTCGCTACTCTCGTATCCGGCGAAGAGCGCTACCGGAGAGGAGGGACGACATGGCACGCATCAACAAGCAGCGCGCAGCAGGCTCGCGCGCGAATGCTGGAGGCGTAAACAGCAGCGCGGCCAAGTCGTCCGCACCGAAGAAGAAGAACGTGAACTCGATCGAGGACACGATGTTCTTCCCGCGGTTGCGGCGGCACTCGAAGTGGATGTTCCTGCTCCTCGCGCTCTTCTTCGGCTTCGGCTTCGTGCTGTTCGGCGTCGGCGCGAGCGGCACCGGCCTTGGTGACCTGTTCCGGAACCATCAAGGTGGCAGCGGCGGCAACTCCGTCAACTCCGCACGGAAGGCGACCGAGAAGAACCCGAAGGATGCGAAAGCCTGGCAAAACCTCGCGACCGCGTACGAGACGAACGGCGACATCGATCTCGCGATCGGGGCGCAGGATCAGTACACGCTGTTGGCTCCGAAGGACATCGACGGTTTGAGCCAGCTCGCCGGGCTCTATCGCGCTCAAGCGCAGAAGCAGGCGGCGATCGCGCAGGATGCACAGATCAAGATTGCGTACTCGGGCACCATCTCCCCGGCGGGCGACGGCCTCCTAGTCAAGGGCCGCCCGATCTTCACCGACCCACTCGCGGCACCCTTGACGAGCGGTGCGGCGGCCACGTATCAGCAGGCGCTGCAGACCGAGCAACAGGCGCTGCAGAACCAGCTTTCGACGTATCAGCGCGTCGCGAAGCAGTCGCCGAAGGACCCGAACGCGCAGCTCTCGATCGCGAATGCCGCGCGCGACCTCGGCTCGACACCAGCCCAGATCGCCGCCTACCGTCGCTTCCTCGTGCTCGCCCCGGACGACGCGAATGCGTCGCTCGTACGCCAGCAGCTCAAGGTCCTCACGAAGTCGACCAAGCCCGCGCTGAAGCCCAAGCCCACGAAGGCCAAGTCGGGTTAGACTCGGCGCCCAGATGGAGCATCAGGCCGCCAGAACGCACGCCCGTCGTCGCACCGTTTTCCTCGCGGTCGCCTTGGCCGTCCTCGCGGCGCTCGTCGCGGGTTGCGGTGCGCTCGGCTACACAGGCGCAAAGGCCGACAAGGCGAACGGCAAGAAGCTGTTCTCGGCGAAGTGCGGCTCGTGCCACACGCTCGCCGATGCAGGCACAACCGGAACCATCGGTCCCAACCTCGACTATGCCTTTAAACAGGATCTCGCCGTCGGCATGACCGAGGGCACGATCCGCCAGGTCGTGCGCGGTCAGATCGCCTACGCGATCACCGAAACGTCGACCGGCTCGCCCGGGATGCCGAAGAACCTTGTCACCGGCTCGGACGCGAACGATGTCGCGGCGTACGTCGCGAGTGTCGCCGGGAAGAGCGCAAGCGCTGCCCCCGCGCCTACTCCGACGCCAACACCTCCGCCCGCACCAGCCTCGACATCAACGACCACCGAGACACCGGCCACCACGACAACGGCAGCTCCAGCAGGAGCGCCTAATGCTGCGACACTCGCCACCGGCAAGCAGGCATTCGCGGCGAATGGCTGCGGTGGCTGCCACACGCTGAAAGCCGCCGGATCGGGTGGACAGATCGGCCCGGATCTCGACAACCTTGCCGCCGACGCGAAGACCGCCGGCCAGCTCCTCGATGCCTACGTCCGCGAGTCGATCGTCAAGCCGAACGCTTACATCGCCCCTGGCTTCAAGCCAAATGTGATGACGCCGACCTTCGGCCAGACGCTCACCGCGCTTCAACTCAACGGCTTGATCGCCTACGTGCTCGCCGTCTCCGGCAAGTAGTCCTCCGCACTCGCGGCGCGCACGCGAACCACGAAGCGCTCTCGTAGTGCCGCGACCATCGCGGGATCGACAACGAGGATCTCGTCGGCCGGGAACGCCCGCAAAGCATCCTCGACAGACGCCACGTCAATAGCGATGCGTACCTCCGCTCGCGTGCCTAGCGCAGCGAGCAGCTCCTGGCTCGGCTCGCCCACGAGCACAACACGTCTGGCGGGGCGGACGAAGAACGCACGCGCCCGCCGACGATGCCAGAGCAGAGCGCAGCCGGCACAAACCAACGCCAGAACGACACCGATCCCAACCCATGTCGAGATCCACGAGCCGACCACGACAAGCCCACCAACCGCGATCGTGACTAGGACGAGCTGAAACGCATCGCCTTCGTCGCGGAACGGGTTCCAGGTCAGAGCAGGTAGACCGTCACGTAGACGACGATCCACATCACGTCGACAAAGTGCCAGTAGATCCCAGGCAGCTCGACGCCGTGGTGGTGCTCCGGCGTGTAGTGGCCGCGGAACGCGCGCACAGCCGCAATCGTGAGCAACGTCAGTCCGATCAGGACATGTGCGCCGTGCAAACCCGTGAGGCCGAAGAACGCTGATGCGAACGCGCCGTCGCCGGGATTGAAGCCAACATGCGCGTACTCGATTCCCTGCGTCAAAAGGAACGCGAGCCCGAGCGCAATCGTGGAGACGAGCCCGGCTTTCAGCCCAGCACGATCGCCACGCTTGATCGACTGCAGCGCCCAATGCATCGTGAAGCTCGACGTGACCAGAATCACGGTGTTGACACCCGCGACAAAGATCGGGAAGTGGAATGGCGCGGGAGGCCAATGCGCAGGTGCGATCGGGTTGACGACACGGACGAAAAAGTACGCGGCGAAGAACGAGCCGAACAGCATTGCCTCCGACCCGATGAACAAAAGCATCCCGAGGGTCGTCGCATCGATCCGCGAGCTCCTGTTCGCGGTCGGCGGGCCGTGGTGCTCACCCGCGTGCCCGTGAGCCTCGGCGTGCGCGCTCACGCTGTGACCTCGACTCTCGACTCGACAACGACGTGCTGGACGGGAACACCAGAGTCGGTGCGCAGCCGACCGATGAGATCGCGGCGCAGCCAGCCGGAGCGCTCGCCGCTGAACGTCGAGACGATCACCTCGTCGACGCGTTCGTCATGCATCGTTTCCATCGCGGCCGTGTACGGATCGGGGTGCGCGATCTGGCCGTGCACGTCGATTCCCTCCGACCTGAGCTCGGCGACCGCGCTGCGCAGCCGTCTCTCCGCGTCAGGGTGGCCGCGCGCGATGCTCTCGATCGAGTCGCTCTGGGGGCTCACGATCAGGAAGCTGACGGGATCCCTCGCGGCGCGCTGGCGGATCGCGTTCAGGAGCTGCTCACGGACCACGGTCTCGTTCGCGACGACAAGCACGTTCTCGGCGCCGGTCTCGGCCGCGACATCGGCAACGACGTGCTCTACCGGACGCCGGCCTGCAGCCTTTGTGATCTCGGCAATCAGGTTGCGACGCAGCCAACCGGAGCGAGACTCGGGGTGCGTGGAGACGATCAGCTCGTCGATGTCCTCCTGGGCGAGCGCGTCTTTCACTGCATCGAGCGGGCCTTCGCCCGAGACGTAGCCAAACGCAGGCACGCCAAGCGCGCGGAGAGCCTGAAGTGTCCTCTCGAGCCGACGGCCAGCAGCGGCGCGGCGGGTTCCCTCGTAAACGACATAGCCGGCGGGCGGATCGTTCACCGGGGCGACGACGAGCGCGCGGATCGGGCCCTGCTCGGCCCGCCGCTCGACTGCGTCGATTAGCTCGCGGCCAGCAAGCGTCTCGTTCGCGATCACGAGCAGCGTGGCGTGACCGTCGCTCACGCGTGCACCTCTTCGGCCGCAGGCGCGCTGTGCAGAATCGCGTGCCGCGCGCCGGGAACACCGTACTCGTACGGCCCGCCGACGACAACCGGGATCTCGTCGAAGTTGAAGATCGGTGGCGGAGAGCTGACCTGCCACTCGAGCGTGTGTGCGCCCCACGGGTTCGAGCTGGCGATCGGGCCGCGCGTCCAGCTCGTGATCATGTTGTAGAAGAAGATCACGGTCGATACGCCGAGCACAAACGACGCAACGGAGATGATCATGTTCAGGCTGCCGAACTGGTTCGAGTAGTCGAACACGCGGCGAGGCATCCCGCGCAGCCCGATGTAGTGCATCGGGAAGAACGTCACGTTGAAGCTGACGAACGTGAGCCAGAAGTGCAGCTGGCCAAGGCGCTCGTTGTACATCCGGCCGGTCACCTTCGGGAACCAGTAGTAGACGCCGGCGAAGATCGTGAACACGGAGCCGCCGAAGAGCACGTAGTGGATGTGGGCGACGATGAAGTACGTGTCCGACGCGTGGATGTCGATCGGCACCGAGCCGAGGAAGATGCCGGAGAGGCCGCCGATCACGAACATCGAAATGAAGCCGAGCGCCCAGAGCATCGGCGTCGTCAAGCGGATCTTCCCCTCCCATAACGTCGCCAGCCACGAGAAGACCTTGATTCCGGTCGGCACGGCGATCAGCAGCGTGGAGATCATCATCGGGACGCGCAGCCAGTCGGCCATGCCCGCGACGAACATGTGGTGCGCCCACACTGAGAAGCCGAGGATCAGGATCCCGATGAAGGAGAGTGCCATCAGCCGATAGCCGAAGATCGGCTTGCGCGACATCGTGGAGACGACCTCGGAGACGATCCCGAAGCCGGGCAGCATCATGATGTAGACGGCAGGGTGGCTGTAGAACCAGAAGATGTGCTGGTACCCCAGCACGTAGCCACCGTGGGCTGGGACGAAGAAGCTCGTGTGCAGCACCCGGTCGAACATGACAAAGAACTGCGAGCCGGCGATGAACGGCGTCGCGATCACGACGAGCAGTGACGTCGTGAAGTTCGCCCACACGAGCAGCGGCATTCGCCAGAACGTCATCCCCGGCGCACGCATCGTGATGATCGTGACCAGGAAGTTGAGCGCGGTGAGGATCGACGACGCGCCAGCCCACTGGACCCCCATGTTGAAGAACATCGAGCCAACCGGCGAATCGACCGACAGCGGCGCGTAGCCCGTCCAGCCGGCGGCGAACGGCCCGCCCGGCGCCAGGAAGCTCGACATGAACATCACGCCGGCGATCGGCAGCAGCCAGAACGAGAGCGCGTTCAGCCGCGGGAACGCCATGTCGGGCGCGCCCAGCATCAGCGGCACGACGAAGTTCGCAAGTCCCGCGAAGGCCGGGATGATGAAGAGGAAGATCATCAGCACGGCGTGCATCGAGACGAGCCCGTTGAACGTCTGCGAGCTGAAGAACTGGAGGCCAGGTTGCGCGAGCTCGGCGCGGAACAACATCGCCATCAGGCCACCGATGACGAAGAAGAAGAACGTCGTCACCGTGTACTGGACGCCGATCACCTTGTGGTCGGTGTTGATGCGGAAGTAGTCCGGCCAAGCCTTCGCGCCGTGGCCGGAGTGGTCTTCTTCGCGGGTCGGCCGGCCGGAGATCCAATAGAACCAGTAGTCGAACGCGCCAATGCCAGTGAGGAAGCCGAGCGGCGCCATCGTCAGCGCGCCGGTCAGGGTAATGATCGTCCAGTTGTAGACCGGATGCATGTCGAAGATCGCCCGCGACCCGACGACGATAAACATCCCGACGAGGAAGAACAACGCGGTGCACCAGGTCGCGCGAATCCAGCCCGCACGCAGCAGGAACCCGCGCGCGCGCGGCCCGAACGGCTCGAACGCTTGGGGTGTGTCGTGCTCGTGCTGGGCTGCGGTCGTCACTCGCTGAATCCTCCTATGCCGTGCCCGTGAGGTACTTGACCAAGGCGTCGATCTGCTGCGGCGAGAGCGACTGGCCGAACGTCGTCGGCATCACGCCCTTTTGGAAACCGGGGACGAGATACGCGTTCGGGTCGACGATCGCCTGTTTCACGTAGTCGGCAAGCGGCTGGCCGGCTTTCTTCGCGTCGGCCTCGAGGTTGTCGAGCCCTGGGCCGATCTGACCCGCAGAACCAGCCGGCTTGAACGCGTGGCAGCCGCCGCAGCCGCCGCTCACGAACGCCGCCGAGCCGCCGCTTCCGACGCCGGACTGCTGCTTCTTGATCCAGGCTGCAAAGCCCGCAGCGTCGACCACACTCACGGCCGCGCGCATCGTCGCGTGCCCGAGGCCGCACAGCTCGGTGCAGATCAGCGTGAAATGCCCGGTGCGGGTCGGCGTCACGACAAGGTGTGTGTGGATTCCCGGGACGGCATCCTGTTTCTGGCCAAACTCGGGCACCCAGAACGAATGGATGACATCGAGCGCTTCGAAGTCGAGCCGCGTCGACCGGTTGACCAGCAACACCAACTCGTGCGACTTCAGATTCTTGTTGTCCGGGTACGCGAAGCTCCACTCGAACTGCTGCGCCGTCACGTTCACGTGCAGCGGATTCGTTCCGGCACGCCCGTTCTGGGAGAGCACGATCGCGCTCACGACGCCAATCGCAATCACGAGGATCGCCGGCACAATCGTCCACCCGATCTCGAGACCCGTATGCCCGTGGATCGGCAGACCGTCGGACTCGTCGTCCGGCTGCGCCCGGAACTGCCAGACGGAGTAGACGATCACCGCCATCACCAGTGCGAAGATCGCAATGCAGATCACCGTCGCGAACCAGTAGACGAACGTGATCCGATCCATCTGGCGGGATGCTGAAGTCGGCAGCCATTTGAAGGCGACTGCGACAACCGCCTGGACCGCCGCGAACACCACGGTGAGCCCCAGGATGCGGACGATGGAACCCCTGCGCACCGACGCGAGCCTACAGCACTCCCCCGCTTGCAAGGCGCCCCTACCGCGTTCCCTGCAGGCCGATTCTCTGGGGCACGCTAGACTTGCCAGCCGCACTTGCCAGCCGCCCATACCGGGCATGCGGGCCGTTAGCTCAGTTGGTAGAGCAGGGGACTCTTAATCCCAAGGTCGAAGGTTCGAATCCTTCACGGCCCATGTTTGTTTCGCAAGCAGTCTCCTCGCTTCGCGATTAGTGCGAAACCGCTTCCGCGGTTTCTGCTGCGCGGAGATCCCTGAAGACCTGCTCCGCAGGCCAGATCAAAGGCACGAACGGAGGACGAATTGGCAACACGGGCATTGATCGTGATCGACGTTCAGAACGAGTACTTCGACGGGGCGCTGCCGATCAGCGATCCGCCGTCGGCGCTGAGCCTCGCCAATATCGGGCGCGCGATGGACGCCGCAACCGCAGCCGGCGTTCCTGTGATCGTCGTACGCCACGGGGATACCGACTCGGAGACGACGACGTCCCGGGAAGGAACACACGCCTGGGAGCTTCACCCGGAGATCGAGCGTCGCTCGCGCGATCACCTGGTCGAGAAGACATTTCCCGGCTCGTTCACCGGCACGCCGCTCGAGAGCATCATCTCTGCAAGCGAGATCGACACGGTCGCGATCACCGGCTACGTGACGCACATGTGCGTCGACACGACCTCGCGCCAAGCGGCGCACCGCGGGCTAGCGGTGGAGATCCTCGACGACGCGACCGGAACGCTGCCACTCGAATACAGCGGCGGCGCGGCAACCGGCGAGGAGCTGCACCGCGCGGCGCTCGTCGCCCAGGGTCCGTTCTTCGCGGATGTGGTCAGCACCGACGTCTGGCTCGCGCGAATCGGCTAGTCGGTCGCATCGATCAGGCCGAGTAGCGCTTCGGCGATCGCGTCCGGCGTCGGCGGGCAGCCTGCGATGCGAAGGTCGACTGGCAACACGACGTCGACCGGGCCGACGAGCTCTGTAGCCAGGCCGAGGAGGTTGCAGCCGAGGGCGCAGTCGCCGAGTCAGCGACGCGTCTCGGCTCCGGCATCGCGTTGTACGCGACGAGCAGAGGCTCCCACATCCGCATCGTGACCGGGCCGGTGACGAGGAGCACATCGGCGTGGCGCGGCGACGCGACGATCCCGAGGCCGAAGCGCTGCAGGTCGTAGTACGGGCTCGAAGCGAGGGTCAGCTCGTGCTCACAGGCGTTGCACGAGCCCGCGTCCACGTGCCTGATCGCGAGGCTTCGGCCACGGTCGGGCGCTGCGAGCGCAATCGCGCGTCTCGTTCGACGGAGGTCTCGGAGCAGGGTCAGCATCAGCGGTCGACGCACGCGTAGCAGAGCTCGAAGCTCTTGTTGATCAGCGGGAAGTCGGGAAACAAATCGTCGGTTGCGGCGTGGACGACCGAGGGCCAGTTGGCGTACGAGCCGGTTCGCAAATGCATTCGCGCGACGCGGTCGCCGACTCTTTCGACGATGCAAGACGTCGCGCCGCGCGGGCTCTCGAGGCGGCCGACGCCGATCTCGCCCTCGACGCCGCCGCGATCAGCTGCGGCCGGAACGACCGGTCGATCGAGGAGCCGCTCGAGGATCTCGAGCGACTGCCACAGTTCGAGTGCGCGCTGCTCGACGCGGGCCGGGACAGCGCCGACCGCGCGGGTCGGTGTCACCGCTTCGAAGTCGTCGTAGGCGTGCGTTCGCACGTCCTCGGCGACCCCAGCGGCTCGGGCAGCCGGGCCAACCGTGCCAAGGCGGTGCACGTCGTCGGCGGCGACGATCCCGATGTCGGGGAGTCGATCCTGGAAAGAGGAGTTGAAGGTGAGCTCGCGCCAGCCGCTGGCCGCTGCTTCGCGCAGGTGGGCGAGCTCGGCCCGCGCGGCGCGAACCGCGGTGTCGTCGAAAGCCGCGTCGCTGCCTCCGACCTGCACCGTGCCGAAGAGGAAGCGGTGGCCAGTCAGCGTTGCGTTGAGCCGACGCACGCGCTCGGTCAGCTCGGCGAAACGATTGTTCCCTGCCGCGAGGCCGGTTCCGGAGCACGCGGCGGCGATGTCGTTGAGGTGGCTCCACACGCGCTCGAGCTCGAGCAGGATCGTCCGGGCCCGAGCAAGATCCGGGACGACGCGAAGGCCCAGCGCGCTTTCGCACGCCAGCGCGTACGCGGCGCTGTTCGCCACCGAGCACGCACCGCAGGCGCGACGAGCGAACGCGATACCCGCCTCGAGTTTCGATCCCTCCGCGGCTTTCTCGAGTCCGCGATGCTTGTAGAAGAGGCGGGCATCCACGTGCAGGATCTTGTCGCCGACGACGTGGAAGCGGAAGTGGCCGGACTCGATCACGCCGGCATGGATCGGCCCAACGGCAACCTGGTACGCGTCGCGACCGCGAATCGGAACCGTCCAGCGCGCCAGATCGAGATCGTGGTCGACAAGCGGCCGCAGCGGCTCGTGATCGTCGAAGCCGACGCCATAGAGGTCGTGCGCCTCGCGCTCGTCCCAGCCGGCCGCGGGGACGAGATCGACGATCGACGGAAGCGCGCCGCTCTCGACGGGCGCAGTTTCGAGCCGTGTCTCGCCGGCCGGGGAGACGAGCAGCGTCCGCACGACTCCACCCTCCGTCGCGTAGAGCGCACCAAAGCGCCAGCCGGCCTCGAGCGCCTCCGCGACGCGATCGCGATGCGTCATGGGAGACCTCGAAGCAGCGCATCGACGAAATCAGTTCGCGATAGCCACGGGCCGATCGCGGCCAACGCGAGAAGAGCCACAGCCGAGGCGGCGGTCAAGAACGTGACCCCACGCAGACCGGCGATCTCCACCGCTCGCCCGCCACGGCGCTTGCCGACCGTCAACTCGATCAGCGTGTGCGCCAATCCGAGGAAGCCGAGCGCGAGCAAGAGAGTCGCGATTGCTGCGGCCCAGGGGCGCCCCGCTTGGAAGCCGCCGGCGAGAACAAGCACCTCGCTAACGAACAGTGGGAACGGCGGCAGACCGGCGAGCGTGCCGAGCGAGAGCCCCACCGCAGCACCGAGCCGAGGCTCCGTTCGGCCGATGCCCGTCACCGCGTGCCCAGCTGCGCGCGGATCGTGGGCGAGCAACGGCGTCGCTGCGTAGAACCCGAGTGCCTTCGCGACCGCATGCGCGGCTAGATGGACGACGATCCCGGCAATGGCAAGTGGCGTCGCAAACCCGATCCCGAGCGCGAGCACGCCCATGTGCTCCAGGCTCGAGTACGCGAGGAGGCGCTTCCAGGCCATCGGCCGCCAGAAGAACGGCACGGCGACAACGAGCGAGGCGAGCCCGAAGCCGATCAGCACCGTCTGCGTCGTCCGCAGCCCGACGACGGGCGCCAGCGCGAGCTGCGACCGCCAGGCGACCAGCAAGACAGCAGGCAGAAGCGCCGCCGAGAGCAGCGCCGACACAGGCGCCGGAGCCTCGGAGTGAGCATCCGGCAGCCAGTTGTGCACCGGCGCCCAGCCGATCTTCGCTGCCAGACCGACCAGCAACAGGAGGTAAGCGACCAACGCCATGTCGTGCCCGGACGAAAACGTCGCGAGCGCCTGCCACGAGAGTGCGCCCACGCCGCTCCTCGGCACACCCGCCGAGAGCAGCACGATTCCGAGGAGCGCGACACCGAGGCCGAGGGACGTGAGGACGAGGTACTTCCAGGCTGCCTCGAGCGCCCGGCCCTTCCCGCTGAAGCCGACGAGCAGCGCAGATGCTGCCGTCGTCGCCTCGATCAGCAGCCAGGCCGCGCCGACATTCCCGGCCAACGGGACGGCGAGGAGGACCGTCCAAAACGCGTAGAGAGCAGCGAAGTACGTCCGCTCGCGACGCTCCACCCTGACCACCGAACCCTGGCTCGAATCAAGATAGGCGGGCGACACGAGGACGCTGACGAGGCCGACGACGCTGATCACCGCGACGAGCAGCCCGCCGGCGGGGTCGGCGACGAGCCACGTCCCGACCCTCGGGTGGTCGAGATCGTGCAGCGCGAAGGCGACAAACGCCGCTGCGATCGCACCGGTCGGCGCCGAGCCGATGAGCGCGGTTCGCCGCGCGAGCCGCGGCGGCGCCAACCCGACGACGCCCGCCGTCAACGCGGGCGCCGCGATCAGCCCAGCTGCGAGCGCCTGGGCGCTAGTCACGCAGGCTCCTCAGCGACGCACTGTCGCCTGAACCGAACTCGGCGAAGATCCTGTCGTGGAAGACGGCCGCAACGAGCACGACGAGCGCGAGGTCGAAGGCAACGCCCAGCTCGATCGCGAGAGATGACGCGCGGGGGAGCGAGAGCGCCGCAAGGGCCAGTCCGTTCTCGACGAGGACGATGCCCAGGATCTGGAACAGCGTCGCGCGCCGCGTCGCGACGGCGACCAGCCCGAAGGCGACGAGTGCGAGGACTGCTCGCTCGTCGGTGCGCGAGTCGAGGCCGATGTGAGGCACGAGCCAGGTCAGGAGCAGCGCGAGGCCAACCGCCAGGCCGGCACGCACGAGCGGCGCGATCCCGGCGCGTACCAGCCGGTTTTCGCGTGTGCGCGCGACCAGCCAGAGGACGACCGCCGCAAGACCGACTCCGCGCACCGCGAGAGCCACCGCAGCGACGACATCCGCTTCGGTCGCCGCGCTGTTCAGCGCGGCCCCGACCAGGATCAGCGCCTGCACGGTCACAACGCCGACGGCAACCGACCGCCGCCGACCCGTCACGACCAGCAGGCCGAGCGCGACGAGCACCCACGCGAGCATCCCGCTCATGCCATCCCCACGAGCCGCGCCGCGATACCGAGCAACGCCACAACAGAGCCGACCGCAAGCAGGCGCGGCACGAGCAGGACGCGCATCTTCGCGTTCACCGTCTCGACCAGGGCAAGCGCACCGCAGAGCACCGTCAGGGCGACTGGGAGCAGGCCGAGCTGCAGCCAGACGCTCGTCGCGTGCGGCACAAGGACCTGCGCCGCGAGCACGAGCACGAGCCAGTGGCGCATGGCCGAAGCCCAGTGCAAGTACGCGAGATCGCGCCCTGCGTACTCGAGCAACGGCCCTTCGTGGATCATCGTCAGCTCGAGGTGCGTATCCGGGCTGTCGATTGGCTGCCGGCCCGTCTCCGCGACAACGACCAGGGCGAAGGCGATCGCGGCGAGGCCAAGCGCGGGGCTCGACCAAGGGTGCGTGCCGGCCGTCGCGCCGACGATCCCGCGCAAGTCGGTCGTCCCGGACACGAGTGCGGCGACGGCGACGGCGAGCACGAGCGTTGCGTCGACGAAAACCGAGAGCGTGAGGTCGCGGCTCGCGCCCATTAGCGAGAAGCCGTTCGCCACATCGAACGACGCGGCGGCGATCGCGAAGCGGGCGAGTGCCAGTAACCCGATCAGCGCGAGGATGTCATGACCGACGCCGAAGCCGGGAGCGCGCGCAGCGACCGGGACGAGTGCGACTGCAGCGATCAGGCTCGCGACAACGATCGCGGGCGCCAGCCGATAGACGGCGGTCGTCCCCTCGACGCTGACCGAGCTCTTCCCCCACAGCCGCCGCAGCTCGCGATACGGCTGGAGCGGCGTCGGGCCGCGGCGACCCTGGAGTCGCGCCTTCCAGTGCTGGACGAGCCCGGGCAGCAACGGTGCAAGCACCAGCCCGCCGACGAGCTGCACAACCCCGGAAGCGACTTCGGCGCGACTCATCAGATCGCTCCGAGCCGTGCAGCAGCGAGCAGGACGAGAACGAGCGCAATCAGGTATGCGACGTAGGTGCCGAGGCTCCCGCTCTGCAGCCGCCTCGCCCATGCGGCCGCCGCAAGCGAGAGTCTTGCCGCCGGAACGTAGAGCCGCTCCTCGATCAGATGTGGGACGTGCCCGCGATAGCTCACCTCCTGGAGGACGCCTGCGTCCACGCGGCTCGCGATCTCCCGCTGCGGGCGCAAGACTGCTTCGAGAACAAGGCGCAGCGGCTTCGTGAAGCCGGCACTCGTCCAGCGCAGCGGTGGCTCGACGAGTTGACC
>JANYJX010000063.1 GCA_025358355.1 Actinomycetes bacterium
ACGGGATCAAGGAAACCCTCGGGATCTGGCTGGAGCCCAACGAGGGCGCCAAGTTCTGGTTGCGGGTGATCAGCGAGCTCAAGGCCCGCGGTGTCGAGGACATCCTCGTCTTCTCCGTCGATGGCCTGAAAGGGTTCCCGGAAGCGATCGAGGCCGTCTACCCGGACGCGATCGTGCAGACCTGCATCGTGCACATGATCCGTAACTCGCTCCGCTTCACGAGCTACAAGGACCGCAAGCAGCTCGTCAAAGACCTACGGATGATCTACACCGCCCCCACCGAGGAGGCAGCCACCGCGGGACTCGAGACGTTCGCCGGGATCTGGGACAGCCGCTACCCCCAGATCAGCCAGTCATGGCGTGACGCCTGGGAACGCGTGATCCCCTACTTCGCGTTCCCGCCGGCGCTGCGGCGCGCCGTGTACACGACGAACCAGATCGAGAGCCTCAACAGCGTGCTCCGGAAAGCGATCCGGATCCGCGGCCACTTCCCCGACGACGAATCAGCCCGTAAGCTCCTCTACCTCGCGATCCGCAACCACGAGAGCAACTGGAAACGCCCGATGGCCGGCTGGTACGAATGCCTCGCCGGCTTCCACGCCCACTTCCAAGACCGACTCACACGACAAAACTAACCCGCATACACGAAGTTTCGGACGCTCCCGCCCCCGACGGCACCCCACGGGCGGCCACCCTGGTCGCCGCCGATCGCCCGGAGCGCGAAGTCGCGCTCGCACTGCTGGCGCGAACGCTCACCGGCGGCGAGACGATCGTCTGCGACAAGGGATACGCCGGACGCGAGTTCGAGCAGGCGGTCAGCGACCTGGGCGGCCTGATCGTCAGACCAGCCCGCAAAAACGAGCCCCACAGCCGCGTTCAGCTCGCACCGACCCGGCAGCGGATCGAGTCGGTCTTCCTCACCTTCAAGGACCTGCTGACCCTCGAACGGCACGGCGCCCGCACCACCCGCAACCTGCGAGCCCGCATCGCCACACGACTCCTCACGCTCGCCGCCTGCATCCACCTCAACCACCAACTCGGACAACCCAGCCGCGCCATCGCCAACTACACCGCCTGACCCCGTGGCATCAATCATCTAGTAGAGGTCGGCGTCGTCGGGAAGCGTCCCGAGGTCGACGCTCAGTCGGGCTGGGTTGGGACGACCTTGCGGCTCCGTTCTGTCATGAGGCCACCGTTTTGCTGCTACTCGCTGCGGCTGTGCCGACGGCCAGCGCGCCTTTCGTTACTTCGATGTCGTGCTACGCCATTCCATTGTCATCGGCAAAAAGCACCTCGAATGCAGCCTGTTTGTCTGCAAGCAGCCCGGCCAGGCGACAACTGCTTGGGGCGCCGCACACTCACTCAGGATCGTCGCGTTGGTGGCCAGGGTCAACCATCTGCGTAATCTTGTGCCCGTGGACGGGAGGGCGGACGAGATCGGGTTGTTTCCGTTGGGAGTGGTACTGCTGCCGACCGAGCGCGTGCCGCTCCACATCTTCGAGCCGCGCTACCGCGAGCTGATCGGCGAGTGCCTGACCGGCGAGCAGGAGTTCGGCTTCATCCTCCGAGGCGACGACGAGACACACAGCGTCGGAACGCGCGCCGTGGTCACCGAGGTGCTGAATCGCTTTGCGGACGGGCGCCTCGACGTTGTCGTCGAAGGGCGTGATCGCTTCGAGATCGACGAGGCGACTGAGGGCCGGAGCTTCGAGACTGCGCTGGTCGAGCCGTACGAGGACGTGCCCGATCCGCCGTCGCCTGAGACGGCCGCGCGGGCGCTTGTGCTCTTCGGGCGCCTTGTCGAGCTGACGGGGAGCGACGTTGACGTCCCCGATGCGTCGTCGGAGCAGTTCTCCTTTGGGCTCGCCGCGCGCTTCGAGTTCTCGCCGTCGCTCAAGCAGGAGCTGCTGGAGAGCCGATCCGAGCGGGCGCGGCTGGAGCGACTTTGCGAGATGCTTGAGAAGGCCACCGAGATTGTCGCGCGCCAGCACGAGATCGCCGAGATCGCATCGACGAACGGGCACGCGAAGCCGGGTGAGCCGTAACCGCCCAGGCGGCTCCCACCGGCCTCGCTGCGGCTGAGGCCCGAGCGCGGCTTCAGGCTCGTGGCGCCGTCGAGCCGCAAGCGTCGAGCCGTTCGACCGCGAGCATCGTCCGCGCGAACGTCGTCACGCCGTTCAACGCGATCCTGCTCTCGCTAGGGCTCGTCACGCTGATCTTCGGCGACGCCAGGGACGCACTTTTCGTCGGCATCGTCATCGCGAACGCTGGCATCGGCATCGGCCAGGAGCTGCGGGCCAAGTCGAAGCTCGATGCGCTCGCGGCGCTGGTCGCCCCGTTCGCAGCGGTCGTGCGCGACGGCGGAGAGCTGCGGCTGCACGTCGACGAGGTTGTCGTCGGCGATCTCGTTCGGCTGACCGCCGGCGATCAAGTTGTTGCGGACGGCGTGATTGCCGAAGCGGCCGGGCTCGAGCTCGACGAGGCGATCCTCAGCGGCGAGTCCCGACCTGTGACGCGGGGGGTTGGCGACGAGGTTCGATCCGGCTCGTTCGCCGTCGAGGGCACCGGCTCGTATGTCGTGCGCGCGGTCGGGTCCGCGAGTTATGCGGAGAGGCTCGTGGGCGAGGCACGCGAGTTCCGGCACCCGCGCTCGCCACTCGAGCGTGCGATCAACCGGCTGCTCTACATCCTCGTCGGCGCGATGGTGCCGCTCGGGATCCTGCTCGTGACCGTCCTCTGGAAACAGCACGTCGGCGTGCACCACGCGGTGAACACGGCTGTTGCGGGAATGGTCACGCTCGTTCCGGAGGGCCTCGTTCTCCTCGTCTCGATCACCTATGCGGCGGCGGCGCTCGGGCTGGCGCGGCGCGGCGCATTGCTGCAGCAGCTGAACGCCGTCGAGTCGCTCGCTGCAGTGGACACGCTCTGCGTCGATAAGACCGGCACGCTGACGGCGCCCGGGTTGCGCGTGGTCGATGTCGTGGCTGCTGCTGGTGTCGAGCTCGAGGAGACGCGGGACGCGTTCGCCCGGTTCGCGACGTCCCTGCCGGGGCGGAACGGCACGTTGGACGCCATCGCCGCGGCGATGCCTGGCGCGCGCGAAGAGCCGGAGGAGGTTGTCGCGTTCTCGTCACGTCGCCGCTGGAGCGGGCTCCGGCTCGGCGGCACGCGCTATGTGCTCGGAGCGCCCGAGCTGTTCACGCTCGGGGATCTAGCTGAGCAGGCAGCCGAGCTGCAGACGGCCGGGCGAAGGGTGGTCGCGCTCGGGACGACGACAGCGCACTTCCCAGCCCAGCCCGACGACGGCCCGCCGCCAACGGTCTTGCTCGGGCTCGCCGTCCTCGCCGAAGATCTCCGCAAGGACACGCGCGAGACCATCGCGTTTCTCCTGGCTGAGGGCGTCGACGTGAAGGTGCTCTCGGGCGACGCGCCGGAGACGGTCGCGTCAATCGCTTCAGATGCCGGAATAGCAGTCGCCATTGCACACGACGGCCGCGAGCTGCCGACCGACCGGGCCGCGCTCGCCGCCTTCGTCCGTGACGCGTCTGTGATCGGGAGGATCACGCCCGAAGGGAAACGCGCCGTCGTCGAGGCGCTACAGCGAGAGGGCCGCTACGTCGCGATGGTCGGAGACGGCGTCAACGACGCGCCTGCGCTGAAGGCGGCCCAACTCGCGATCGCCCAAGGCTCGGGCGCGCAGCTGACTAAGGCGATCGCCGACGTGATCCTCGTCTCGGGTGACTTCTCGGCCGTCCCGCGGATGATCTCGTCCGGCCGCCAGATTCTCCGCAACATCCGCCGCGTCACGACGTTGTTCGTCGCCAAGTCGGTGTTCGCCGCGTTCCTGATCCTCTCGATCGGCCTGACGCCGACCGAGTATCCGCTGCTGCCTCGTCACCTCACGATCGCCGCGACGCTGACCGTCGGGCTACCGTCGTTCTTCATCGCGCTGGCCCCGAGCGAAGGCTCTTGGACGACAAAGGGGTTCCTGCGCGAGGTCGGCCGCTTCTCGGTGCCGGCCGGCGTGGCGGCCGGGCTGGGCGTCCTCGCGAGCTATCTCGTCACGCTCAACGTTCTCGACGTTGGGCTGCGCGAGGCGAGGACTGCGGCGCTGACGACGCTGATCATTGTCGGCCTCTATCTCGTTTTGGCGCTGGAGGCCACAGAGTTGCGCCGCGCGTTCTGGCTCGGCGCGCTCTGCCTGTCTCTGGGCGCGGTGTATGTCGCGATCCTGGCGGTCTCGGGCCTGCGCTCGTTCTTCGATTTGGTGGTGCTCGGGCCGGCGCCGATCCTCGTCGCGCTTGTCGGAGCCGGGCTGTCAATCGGGTTTCTGTGGCTCACTGACGATCGTTTCGTGCCGCTTCGCAAGTCGGCTGGCCGCCGATCGGCCTAACGCATGCCCGCGGGTACGATGAAACGGTGGCCGTGACGACCCCAGCGAAGCTCGATGCGCACGCTCTCCGCGCCGACTTCGCATACCTCGAAGAGCTCGTCAACGGCTCGCCGATCGCATATCTCGATTCGGCCTCGTCGACGCAGAAGCCCAAGCAGGTGCTGGACGCGATGCGCGAGTTCTACGAGCACTCGTACGCGAACATCCATCGCGGCGTCTACCGCCTGGCCGAGCGCGCAACAGAGGGTTACGAGGGCGCGCGCTCCAAGGTCGCCGCCTTCATCAACGCGCCATCGACGCGCGAAGTCATCTTCACGCGGAACGCGACCGAGGCGATCAATCTCGTCGCGTACGGCTGGGGGCTCGACAATCTTGGGCCGGGCGATGTCGTGATCGTCTCGGAGCTCGAGCATCACGCGAATCTCGTGCCGTGGCAATACATCGCAAGCCGCACCGGCGCGAGCGTCCGCGCGATTCCGATCGACGATCTCGGCGAGCTCAACCTCGACGTGCTGGACGCGATCGCGCGCGAGGGGAACGTCAAGGTGGTCGGCGTCGGGCTCGTCTCCAACACGCTCGGCACGATCAACCCCGTCGAGCGGATCGCCGCGTTTGCCCACGCACAAGGCGCGATCCTCGTTGTCGATGCTGCGCAGGCGGCACCGCATCGCGCCGTCGATGTCCAGGCGCTCGGCTGCGACTTCCTCGCGTTCTCGTCTCACAAGCTTTGCGGGCCAGGCGGTGCCGGCGCGCTCTGGGGCAAGGCGGAGCTGCTGGAGGCGATGTCGCCGTTCAACCTCGGCGGCTCGATGATCCGCTCGGTCGCACTCGACAAGACGACGTTCAATGAGCTGCCGTACAAGTTCGAGGCCGGCACCCAAGCGATCGCCGAGGCCTACGGCTTCGGGGTCGCGATCGACTACATCTCCGAGATCGGCCTGCCGGCGATCGAGGCGCACGAGCACGAGCTGACGGCATACGCGCTCGACAAGCTCGCCGAGCTCGATTTCATCAAGGTCTTTGGTCCGCCGGTCGA
Source organism: Actinomycetes bacterium (assembly GCA_025358355.1). Lineage (GTDB taxonomy): Bacteria > Actinomycetota > Thermoleophilia > Gaiellales > Gaiellaceae > Gaiella. The sequence continues at coordinate 5,430 of JANYJX010000063.1, forward strand.
GCGTCGCGCGGGGATCATCTCGTTCGATGTCGCGGGTGTGCACCCGCACGACGTAGCCCAGATTCTCGACTGGGAAGGCATCGCCGTGCGCGCGGGCCACCACTGCACGCAGCCGCTGATGACGCGCCTCGGCGTTGCGGCGACGACGCGCGCAAGCTTCTACCTGTACTCGCTTCCCGAAGAGGTCGACCGCCTGGTCGCCGGCCTGCTCAAGGTCAAGAAGAGCCTCGGCTGAGATGAGCGAGTTCGAACAGCTTTACCGAGAGGTGATCCTCGATCACTACCGCAGCCCGCGGAACCATGGGTTGCTCGAGCCGCGTGACGCGTACGCCGAGGGCCAGAACCCGCTGTGTGGCGACGAGATCTCGGTGACCGTGCGCTTCGGCGCCGGCGACGTGATCGAGAAGGTCGGCTTCGAGGGGCAAGGCTGCGCGATCAGTCAGGCGGCGACATCGATGCTCAGCGACCTCGTCACCGGTCGCACCGCGCAGGAAGTGGCGGCGATGGCAAAGGACGAGCTGCTCGAAGAGATCGGGATCCCGCTGACGCCGGTGCGCCTGAAGTGCGCGTTGCTCGGCTTCGGCGTTCTCAAGGTCGCGCTCCACAAGGCCAAAGGCACGCCGCTGCCCGAGGAGTGGGGCACCTCGGCCGGCGACATCACGCTCGTCTAGATGAGCGTCGAGGTCGAGGTTTGCCCGCTGGACGAACTGCCGCCGGGAACGGTGCGCATCGTCCAGGTCGGCGCGATCACGGTTGGCGTCTACAACTGCGGCGGTGAGCTTTACGCGCTCGAAGATCGCTGCACGCACGACGATGGGCCGCTCTGCGAAGGCGATTTCGACTGCGAGGAGAAGGTCGCGGTGTGCCCGCGTCACGGAGCGCGCTTCGACATCACGACCGGCCGCGCGCTCACGCTGCCGGCGTACATCGCGGTCGATACGTTCCCGGTTGGTGTCCGTGACGACGGCGTGGTGGTCGTCAACGCCTGAACGGCGCGCTTGCTGTCGTCCTGCCGCGGCGTTTACACTCGGGTCTACCGCGGAAAGGAGGTGGTCCGGACGTGACAGATTCCAGCAGTACCGGCAGTGGAGGTACCAGCGGGTAGAGGCGTGTCCCCGAGACCCACTGGGGAATCGCTATAGCCACGCGTAGGGGACTCGCGCTTTCGCGCCGCCAGGTCGTCTGACTACTCAGGTGATCGGGCAGGAAGCGCCTCTACCAATACGACGCTGGCTACCGGGTTCGAGGGCCGCCGAAAGGCGGCCCTCGCCTTCTCCAGCGCCAGTTTTCCAGCGCCAGTTTCCCGTCAGCTTGGAGCTCGAACCAGAATGAGGTCTTGTGCCGTCGGAACGACAAAGCTCATTCTGGTTCAAGCTCTAAAGAATGCGGAACACCCAGGCAGTGTGATGCTCGTTGATGAGGCGTAGTCGCGCCTCGCCGCGCGCGCCAGCGTACCGTCCTGCCCCACCCGTGATCGCGAGGTATGCCTTCGGCCCGTGCAACGGCCCGAAGATCGTGAGTTGGCCGGCAGGCAGGTAGACGACACCAGAGCAGTGGAAGTTCACCGGATTGCCACGAACGATGCGCAGGATCGTGCAACTCAGCTCGAGTCGACCGACGCGTCGTTTGCCGTCGAAGAGCCCGTTCGTCTCGGTGAAGCCATCGCCGACGTCGAGCTTGCCGGTCCGTTCGATATCGATATTCGACATGCTCGTTCCTGGTCCGATGTCGACTGCGACGAGCCGGATGATCTGAGGAGTCGCTCCGGCGGCCGTCGCCGTGCAGACGAGCGCGACGATGGCCGCGACCACTGGCACCGCGAGGGCCGATGGCCTGCGTGAGGTACCGAGCATGCGAAGTGAGAGTGCCGCTACCCAGGCGAAGAGGATCGCCAAGAAGATCAGGAACGCCGCCTGCCCGTGCGGGCCGAGGATGAGCGACGCGGCGAGGAGAGGAGCAGCCGCGAGGGACGCCCACCCTGCCGACCGCCACTCCTTGCGGCGCGCGAGACCTATGCCGAGGAACGTGCATGCGAGAAAGATCGTCGGCAGCAGGAACACGAACGCAAGACCGTGGATCCAGCCGTTCCAGGTCGTCGGGTCGTGTCCGGCAACCATTCCCCGATCCGTGCGGAACGCGCTTGCGGCGACGAGGACGCCCATGAGGGTGACGAGCCATGTCCCCACGCGAATCAGTCGCCCTGAAGGTGTACTTCGTCGGAGCGCCGCCGAGAACGCGACCAGAAGTAGACCGGTCGTCGCGAAGGCCGTGACTTGCGCCCAACCGTGCGGTCCGAGCGCGAGGGTACTTGGATAGGGCAGGTCCTTTCCACCGAAGAGCCTCCAGCCGAGCGAGTGCAGGAAGTCGTGGCTCGCCCAGGTGTTGAGCAGGATGGCGCTGAGGAAGAACGGCCCGGCGACGATGCCTGCAAGGGCACCGAGCCTCGCGATCCCCGCGTTGTTCGCGGCCTCGGGCTGGCGATTCTCGATCGTGGGTCCTCCTTCGAAGTTGACCCGCCGAAGGTAGGCCCAGCCTGGTTGTGCGTCGTCGGCTGAGCTGCCCGATCGGAGTCATTCGGAAGGTGGAGCCGCCTTCGGTCTGTCGGGCGACGACCTGTACGCCCTCGGGCGGTACGGTCCTCCGATGCGCTGGCGCTGGACGAACCGGATGCAAGACGTTGCCGATGTCGTGATGGCAGTCGCGATTGCGGCCGAGGGGCAGGTCGAGGCGTGGACTGCGCCTGCCTTTCCAGGGAGTGGCGGCGGTAGCCCTCACATCGTCGGATCGCGGGCCGTCGTCGCGGCGTCCTACCTCGTCGTGTCGCTCGTCCTCGTCGCGCGGCGTCGCTATCCCGTCGGCGTGCTGACGCTGATGGTGGCCGCTGCAGCGGTGCCGGCACTCGTCTACGGGCCGTCGCAGGGCTTCGGCCAAGTGCTGCCGTTCGCACTCGCCGTCTACACGATCGGCGCTCATTGCGAGCGACGCGCGTCGACATGGGGCCTCGCCGGGTGCCTCGCCTTCATCGTGCTCGATCAGGCGCTCGACCCCGCGTACGACACGATCACCGATCCTTTTGGTGCCGCCCCGTTCGTCGTTCTGCTCATTCTCCTGCCGTGGGTCGTCGGCCTGTACGTGCGAACGCGCCGCCTCTACGTGGCGGAGCTCCGTGCCCGTGCTGACCGAGCGGACGCGGAACGCGAGGAGCAGGTGCGCGCGGCGGTAGCCGACGAGCAGCGACGCATCGCCCGCGAGCTACACGACGCCGTCGCGCACGCGATGAGCGTCATGGTCGTGCAGGCTGAGGCCGCGGAGGAGATGTTGTCGCTCGAGCCGGAGCGCGCCCGCATGCCGATCCAGCGGATCCAGGGAGTCGGCCGCGAAGGGCTCGCCGAGATGCGGAGGTTGCTCGGGGTGCTGCGGCGTGACGAGTCTCCGGCCACGGCGCCACAGCCCGGCCTCGACAGGCTTGGTGCGCTCGCTCGGGAGATGGACGCGGCAGGGCTTCCGGTCGAGGTTGTGGTCGACGGCGATGCGCGGCAGGTGCCGGTCGGAATCGACATCTCGGCCTACCGGATCGTCCAGGAGGCGCTCACGAACGCGCTCAGGCATGCCAGGGCGTCGCGCGTCGTCGTGCATGTCGACTACGGCAATGAGATCGAGCTCGATGTCGAGGACGACGGAGTGGGGCGCCTTCTTCCGATCCGCGACGGGCATGGCATCGTCGGCATGCGTGAGCGTGTTGCGTTGTACGGAGGGACGCTCGACGTCGGTCCTGGCTCACGAGGTGGATTTCGTGTCCACGCGACGGTGCCGCTCGGAGAGCCGGCGTGATCCGCGTTCTCGTCGCCGACGACCAGGAGCTCGTGCGCGACGGCTTCACCATGATTCTCGACGCTCAGGAGGATGTGGAGGTCGTGGGCCAGGCCGCCGACGGTGCGGAAGCCGTCGAGCTTGTGCGGAAGACGCAACCAGACGCCGTCCTGATGGATGTTCGGATGCCCGTTCTCGACGGTATCCAGGCGACGCGACGCTTGAGGGAGCACGGGTTTGCCGATCTCCGCGTGCTGATCCTGACGACGTTCGACCTCGACGAGTACGTGTACGAGGCGCTGAAGGCCGGGGCCAACGGGTTCCTGCTCAAGGACGCGCCTCGGGCACGGTTGATCGAAGCCGTACGCACTGTCGCCGCCGGTGAGGCGCTGTTTGCCCCTGAGGTCATGCGGAGGTTGATCGAGCGCTACGTCGAGGGGCCGTCGCCGTCGGACGGAGAGCCTGTCGAGCTAGCGCGTCTTACCGAGCGTGAACGGGGCGTGCTCGGGCTCGTGGCCCGCGGTCTGTCGAATGCCGAGATCGCCAAGGGCCTCTTCCTCAGCGAAGCGACGGTGAAGACGCACGTCGCGCACCTCCTGCAGAAGCTCGACCTGCGCGACCGTGTCCAGGCGGTCGTCTGGGCGTACGAATCCGGCGTCGTCAGGCCGGGGTCCTGAATCTCAGGAACGCTCGAGCAGGACGATCGGGATCTCGCGGGTCGTCTTCTCCTGGTATCCCGCATAGCCTGGGTACATCTCGACGAACAGCGGCCACAGGCGCTCGCGCTCCTCCGGCGTTGCCGTTCGCGCCGCGGCGTCGAACCGGTCGCGGCCTACCTGCACGTTTACCTCGGGGTTCGCCGTGAGGTTGAGGTACCAGACAGGATGCTTCGGGTGGCCTCCGAACGAGGCGACGATTGCTAGTCGCTCGCCGTCACGCAAGTAGAGAAGTGGCGCCGTGCGCGGCTCGCCGCTGCGACGCCCGATCGTCGTGAGCAGGAGGATCGGCGCCCTGCCGACTCGCCCGACGAAGCGCCCGCCGGTCAGCCGGTAGATCCGAACGTGCATCCGGCCCAGGAAGCGAACGAGGCTCACGGAGCCACACTAGTCGGAAAAGACGAGCTTCTCCGGCGTGGGCGATCAGCTCGGCCGGGGTCGGTGGCGTCTCGAGCATCTCGAGCATCGGATCGAGCGCGGGATCGTCCGTCGCGCGATAGGCCGCGAGTGTCTCGGCCAGGTCGTGCTCCGTGCGGCGCAGCTCGATATCCGGCCCGAGCAGCGCCCAGAATGCGCCGTGCCGGCCTTCGTACGGCAGGTCTACGCCGCCGGGGCTGATCGAGCGAACATCGCCTACGCGTCGGTCGAACTGCACGTGCGTGTGCACCGTCGCAACGATCGTCTCCTCGACACCGACTATGAACTCGCGAACGAGGGCCTCGGGAGTCTCGGCCGTCGCACTCCGTGTCACTGCACGGCGAGCCGTGGCAGATTCGCACCGCACCGAGCTCGGTGACATCGACCACGACGTTCTCCGACGAGCGCAGGAACGCAACGGCAGCCGCTCGCGCGGCGTCGGCTCATCCTCGTTTGTGCGCGTGTCGTCGGCCAGCTCGATGACGGCGCGCTTGAGTTGCCGCGGACGAAGCCGACGCGACCGTTGTAGCCGTGGATCAGGGCGAGCGCGTCCTCGACAATCGGCTCCACGTCAGATCGCCGGCATGGACAAGCAGATCGAAGCCCTCTGCTTCGACCTCGCGCCGAACAGCAGCAAGGGCCGGCGCGTTGCCGTGAACATCTGCGAGCAAAGCGCCGCGGCGGGCCTTCATTCCGCGGTGAAGTTCTTCCAGTAGCGGCTCGGCGTCGGCCCGCGCTGGCCCTGGTACTTGGAGCCGAGGCCGCCCGAGCCGTACGGCCTCTCAGCTGCTTCTGACATCTGGACGAACGAAAGCTGACCGATCTTCATCTCCGGGTAGATCGTGATCGGCAGGTTCGCGACGTTCGATAGCTCGAGCGTCACGTGGCCGTCCCAGCCCGGGTCGATGAAGCCGGCCGTGGAGTGGATCAGCAGGCCAAGCCGGCCCAAACTCGATTTTCCCTCGAGCCTCGCGACGAGATCGTCCGGCAAGGTGACGCGCTCGAGCGTCGAGCCGAGAACGAACTCACCGGGGTGCAGGATGAACGGCTCGTCGCCTTCCACCTCGACCAGCTCGGTCAGATCCTCCTGTGCTTGCTTGACGTCGATGTACGGGTGCCGCGAGTTGCGGAAGACGCGAAACAGCCGGTCGACGCGGACATCGAGAGATGACGGCTGCAGCAACCCCGGGTCGTACGGGTCGATCCCGATGCTGCCGGCCTCGATGAGTCGCCTGATCGCGCCGTCGGAGAGAACCACGGCCCTATCGTACGACGCGGGCGTACGACGCGGGCGGGTCGCCTTGCGGCGCGTTTCGGAAGCGGGAAAAGGGTGCTAAGGTCCGCGACCCCGTGTCCATGCTTTACGGATCGATGGACCCGAACGAGCGGTTTCGTGCTCGCAGGGACCACACCCGGCGGCGTAAGCGTAGGCGCAGAGCGGCGTTGCTCGGCGTGCCGCTGCTGGCCGTCGTCGTGCTCGGCGCGGGCTGGCAGCTGCGGACCGTTCGCGCCCACACGAAAGCGCACAAGGCGGCACCCTCGACCGTCACGCTGACGCCGACCGCCACGGCGTTCCATCCCCGTCCGCTGCCGGTCGAGATTCGCGGGGTCCACGTCACGGGCGCGCTCGCGTCGTTGCCTGGGAAGCTCGCCAAGTACGCGGCGCTGAAGAGCCAAGGGCTGAACACGATCGAGCTCGACATCAAGGACGAGGGCGGCGATGTCGCGTTCACGCCTCGCTCGGTCCCGCTTGCGCAGGCGGTGAGCGCGGTGCGCGGCTACTACAACCCGCGGGCCGTCGCGCGTCAGCTGCACGCGAAGGGCATCTACCTGATCGGCCGCATTGTCGTGTTCCAGGATCCGCGTCTTGCGGCCGGCCGGCCCCAACTCGCGATCCATCGTGCGAACGGCGCTGTATGGACGACGTCCGCTGGTCTCGGTTGGGTCGATCCGTACGACAAGCGAGTCTGGGCGTACGACGTCGGGATCGCGAAGGCGGCGGCGAAGGCCGGCTTCGACGAGATCATGTTCGACTACGTCCGCTTCCCGTCCGACGGGAACGTTGGCGACACGGTGTATCCGGCGCGAACCGCCGAGAGCAGGGGCCGCGTCATCGCCGACTTCGCCGCCTACGCCGACGCGCATCTCCGTCCGCTCGGGACACGCGTGTCGACTGCGTTGTTCGGGCTTTCTGCGACCCGCGATCTACGCATCGGACAGGTGCCACGGTGGATCGGCGCCCACGTCGACACGGTGAGCCCGATGGCGTATCCCGCCCTCTACGGTCCCGGCGAGCTCGGCATCGATCATCCGAGCGCCGAGCCGGGCGAGACCGTCTTCCGTACGCTCGGCGACTTCCACCGCCAGCTGCGCGGCTCCGGCACGCATCTCGTCCCGTGGATCCAGGACTGGGGCTACGACCTCCAGCAGGTGCGCGCGCAGATCGAGTCGGCGCGCCTCCAGGGCGCGAAGGGCTACCTGCTGTGGAACGCCGAGGGGCTGTACACCTCGGGCGCTCTCGCAGCCGCGAACTAGATGCGTCTGCGGGCGCTTCTTCTGTCCGCCGCGGCTCTTCTTCTGGTTGGCGGATACCTCGCCGCCCAGATATTCGTGCCGAAGCATCGCGGGGCGGGCGTCAGTATCAGGACGGTCAACATCCACGGGACCCTCGTGCGAACGACCGAAGCGGATCCGTCAGCTGTCACGTTCAATGCAAAGACTCCGTGACGTACCCCGTTGCCTATGGGGCGAGGCGGTTTCGCGTCCAGCCTCCGGCGTCGCGCTCGTAGCGGATGCGGTCATGGAAGCGGTTTTCGCGGCCCTGCCAGAGTTCGATCGCGTCCGGGACGAGGCGGTAGCCGCCCCAGAACGGCGGTAGCGGGATCTCTCCGTCCGAGAAGCGCGCCTCAATCTCGGCGTAGCGCTCGTCGAGCTCCTCGCGGCCCGCGATCGGCCATGACTGCGGCGAGGCCCACGCCGCGATCTGGCTGCCAGGCGCACGGGTCGCGAAGTACGCCGCCGACTCCACATCGTCGATCCGCTCGACGACGCCCTCGATTCGGACCTGGCGGTTGAGCGGCTGCCAGTGGAGCACGAGTGCTGCGCGCGGGTTCGCGGCCAGTTCGTCGCCCTTGCGGCTCTCGCGGTTCGTGAAGAACGTGAAACCGCGCGCGTCGTGGCCTTTCAGCAGCACTATCCGCACCGACGGGCGCCCGTCCGGCGTCGAGGTTGCAAGTGCCATTGCTTCCGGCTGAGCTAGCCCGGTGGCCACAGCCTCGGCGAACCACGCTGCGAACGCCCGAATCGGGTCAGGATCGAGGTCCCGCAAGTCCACGCAGCCCACCGTAGCCGACCGCTACCCTGGTGCGACTGTGGCAACGACCCGCGTCATCGAGCTTCGCACCGAGATCCCCGGCCCGCGCTCGCGCGAGCTCACGGCGCGCGAGGAAAACTCCGTTGCGCGTGCGCTACAAGTCCACCTGCCGATCTTCGCCGCCCGTGCCGAGAGCGCGACGATCACCGATGTCGATGGGAACCGCTTCATCGACTTCGCCGGCGGCGTCGGTGTGCAAAACGTCGGTTACGGCCATCCCCGGATCATTCAGGCGGCGCAGGAGCAGGTCGCGCACTTCATCCACACCGACTTCACCGTCGTCCCGTATGAGGGCTACATCGAGCTGGCCGAGCGGCTCGGCGTGCTCGCACCGTTCTCGGGGCCTACACGCGCGGCGTTCTTCAACTCGGGCGCGGAAGCGGTCGAGAACGCGGTCAAGTTCGCGCGGCTCTATACGGGTCGGCCTGCGGTGATCGTCTTCGACGGCGCGTTCCACGGTCGCACGTTGCTCGCGATGACGATGACCGCGAAGGAGAACCCGTACAAGCTGGGGCTCGGCCCGTTCGCGCCCGAGGTGTACCGCGCGCCCTATCCGAACTCGTACCGTGGGCCGGATACGCAGACAGCGCTTGCCCAGATCGAGCAGCTGATCGCTGTGCATCAGGTTGCGGCCATTGTCTTCGAGCCGGAGCTCGGCGAAGGCGGCTTCGTCCCCGCGCCGCCCGAGTTCGTGATCGGCTTGCGCGAGCTGTGTGACCGGCACGGGATCGTGCTCGTCGCGGACGAGGTGCAGACCGGCTTCGGGCGCACTGGCCGGATGTTTGCGATGGAGCACTACGGCGTCGAGGCCGACCTGATCATCGTCGCGAAGTCGATCGCGGCTGGCTTCCCGCTCTCGGGCGTGATTGGGAAGGCCGAGATCATGGATCACGCGCACCTCGGTGCGGTCGGCGGGACGTTTGTCGGCAACCCGGTTGCGCTCGCGACCGCGCTCGCCGTGCTCGACGTTTTCGCCGAGGAGGACGTTATCGCGCAGACTCAGGCGCTTGGCGAGACAATTCGCGCGCGGATGCTCGCGTGGCAGGCTCGGCACCCGCAGATCGGCGATGTCCGCGGTCTCGGTGCGATGCTTGCGATCGAGCTTGTCCACGACCGTGCGAGCAAGGAGCCTGCGCCCGAGCTGGCCGAGGCTGTGATCGACGCGGCGCTGCAGCGCGGGTTGATCCTGCTCAAAGCCGGCTCGCTCGGCAACTGCATTCGTGTGCTCTGCCCGCTCACGATCACGGACGCGGAGCTCGATGAAGCTCTCGCGGTCTGGGACGAGTCGCTGGCTGCGGTACTCGCCTAGAGAGCCCGCTTAGAAATCGGAGTCGAGCACTTCGGCGCCGTGGTCGGGTGGCGCGCCGTAGGCGTAAACCAGGAGATCCTTCGCGCCGTGGTTCGCGGTCTGTAGCGCTGTCCCGGCATCGACGTGGATCAGTCCGCCCCTTGGCACGTCGCGGCGTTCGGGCGGGTCGCCGAGGTACATCGTGAGCGTGCCTGCGAGGACGACGAACGTCTCCTCTTGAAGCTCGTGACGGTGGCGACGGCCCTTCGCGCCGGGCTCATAGCGCCAGACGTTCGCGTGTGTGTGCGAACTCCGCGAGCTCGCTCAGCTCGGCGACGTGTCGCGCCGGCTCGCCGGGCTCGTGCGGGCGTGTCGTCCACTCGAAGTCGTCCGGTCGGATCTCGCGGAAGGCCACGCTAGAACTCAAGGCCAGAGCGGCGATCGTGGCGCTCCAGCGCGAGCTCGATCAGGCGATCGACGAGCGCTGCATACGTGAACCCGGACGCTGCGAACAGCCGCGAGTAGAAGCTCGTCGACGTGAAACCCGGGATCGTGTTTAGCTCGTTCAGGACGATCTCGCCGTCGGTCTCGCGGACGAAGAAGTCGGCGCGCGCCATGCCCTCGCACTCGGTCGCCACGAACGCCTGCACCGCGAGCCGCTGCGCCCGCGCGAGGAGCTCGTCGGAGAGGCCAGGCGGCGGGATGAGCAGGTCAGAACCACCATCGTCGTACTTCGACGACGTGTCGTACCAGTCAGCGAAATGCGACACCACCTGGCCGGGGAGCGACGCGACCGGCGACGTGAGGTTCCCGAGAATGGCGACCTCGATCTCCATCCCGGGGACGAACTCCTCGACGAGCACCTTCTCGTCGTGCCGACGCGCGAGCGCAACGGCTGGCTCGAGCTCCGCTTCCTCTCGCACCTTCGAGATTCCGATGGAGGAGCCGAGCCGCGCCGGCTTGACGAAGACCGGGTAGCCGAACGGGTTCGTGACCGGATCGCCGAGGCGGAGCGCGACGTGCCGGGCGACCGGGACGCCCTGGTCGCGCATCACGCGCTTGAACATGTCCTTGTCCATGCACAGCGCCGACGCGAGCACACCTGGGCCGACATATGCGACACCGGCGAGTTCGCACAGCCCCTGGACGGTTCCGTCTTCGCCGAACGGCCCGTGCAGGATCGGCAGGACGACATCGACCGCGCCGAGCGCTGTGGGCGCCGAATCAGCCGGAATCGGCAAGGTCTCGGCGACAGAGGCGGGCAGCGCTGCGCGTGCGTCACCAGCAGGTAGCGCCCAGCGGCCGTCGCGGGCGATCTCGATCGCGATGACGTCGTAGCGCGTCGGATCGAGCGCCGCGATCACGGACGCCGCGGACGCGCGCGAGATCTCGTGCTCGCTCGAGCGCCCGCCCGCGAGCACAGCGACGCGGATCCTGCGGCTCACGGCGTGGTCGGCGGCGTCGGTGTCGTCAGCGGTGTTGTGGTCGTTGGCGGTGGAGGTAGCGCGGTGAGGCGCGCGACCGTGATCGTCACGACGCTGCCTGGCTTTGCGTCGGTCGAACCGCCCGGATCCTGGGTGACAACACGATTGTCTTGTGTCGGATCCTGTGTGGGGGTGAAGACGACCTTAACCTTGAACTGGTTCTGAACCAGCGTCGCCTTCGCGGTGTCGAGATCGAGATTTGTGACATCAGGCACCTGCTGGGTCGGCGGGCCCTTCGAGACGGTCAGCGTGACCGTCGTTCCCTGTGTGACGAGCGCGTTACCGACCGGCAGCTGATCGATCACCTTGTTCGCCGGCTCGGTGGAATCGACATCGTTGCGCTTGACCCCAAACCCGGCGGCCTGCAGCTGCGCGGAAGCCTGGTCGTACAGGAGACCGCGCACGTCCGGCAATACGACCTGCTTCGGGCCTTTCGAGACGTTGATCCGCACGCGCGATCCGGCGACGACGATGACACCCGCGTGTGGATCCTGCGCGACGACCGTGTCGGCCGTCTGGTCAGAGGGAACGGGTTGCGGATTCGGATCCAAGCCGGCTTTGACCAGGATCGCGATCGCGTCGTCGCGCGACTTCCCGATCAAGTCGGGAACAGGCACCTTCGGCTTGCCGGTCGAAACGCGCAGCACGACGATGTCGCCGCGCGCGAGCTTCGAGCCCTCGATCGGCTCCTGCTGGAAGACCGTGCCGATCGGAACGTCGGCGTTCGCGGCGTTCTCGACGCGGGGCTCGAAGCCCTGCTTCGTGACGAGCGCTGACGCCTGCGCCTGCTGCAAGCCGGTGTACTGACCGACGACCAGCGGCTTTGAGTTGTCGAGCTGCCGCTGGACTTTGTTGTAGAGGAAGTAGCCACCCGCGGCGAGCCCGACGGCGACGGCGAGCCCGATCAGCACCCACGCCCACGGGAAGCCCGAGCGGCGAACCTCGGAGTCGTACGCGCGATATCGCCCATCGCTGCCAACCGGAGGACGTCGCGCGCCATTGCCCGCCTGCGTGACCATGGTCGCCGCGGAGGCGCCCGAGAGAACGGCGGTCGCGGCATCCTCGGTCTCGCCGCCGACACCTTCGCCACGCGCGACGAGCTCCAGGTCGCGATCCATGTCGACGGCCGAGCGGTAGCGATCCTTCGGATCCTTCGCGAGCGCGCGCAGGACGACGAGATCGAGGTCGTGCGGAATCTCTGGCCGGATCGCCGACGGCGGGGCGGGCGTGTGCGAGAGATGCTTCATCGCGATCTCGACAGCCGTCTCGCCGGTGAACGGCACGGCGCCGGTGAGCAACTCGTAGAGGACGACGCCGGTCGAATAGAGGTCGGAGCTCTCGTCCACCGGGGCACCACGCGCCTGTTCGGGCGAGAGGTACTGCGCGGTGCCGATGATCGAGCCGGCCTCGGTCATCTGGCTCGCAGCTCCGGCACGGGCGATGCCGAAGTCGGCGACCTGGATCCGCCCTTCGCGGTCGACGATCACGTTGTGCGGCTTGATATCGCGATGGATGATCCCGTTCCGGTGCGCGTAGCGAAGCGCGGCGAGAATCTGGCGTGCGTAGGCGATCGCGACGGGGACCGGGCAGGGGCCGCGGTTGATCAGCAGTTCCTTCAGCGTTCGGCCTTCGACGTACTCCATGACGATGAAGTACGAGCCATCCGACTCGCCACGGTCGTAGACCGACACGATGTTCTGGTGCGAGAGACCCGCGGCGTGCGTGGCCTCGCGGCGGAAGCGCTCGACGAACTGCTCGTCGTTCGCGTAGCGGTCGTGGAGGATCTTGACTGCGACCCGCCGGCCGAGCTCCTGGTCCTCGGCGAGCCACACATCGGCCATGCCGCCCGAGCCGAGCTTGCGCTCGAGGCGGTAGCGGCCGGCGAATATCGAGCCTGTCATGGAGTCGGAGCGTGCCATTCGGATGTAAAGGGTAGGTGTCCTGTTAGTTCGCGGTCGTTGACAAGAGGGCCTGCATGACCTGACGGGCGATCGGGGCGGCTGTCGCGCCGCCCGTCAGCGACTGGCCTTCGAGCACGACCGCGACCGCGACGCTCGGCGGCGAGCCGTCGCTTCGGCCGGCGAAGCAGATGAACCATGTCGTGTTCCGGCCAGGAATCGCCGTCTCGGCGGTTCCCGTCTTGCCGGCGACGGTGAAGCCCGGGATCGCGGCTGCGGTGCCGGTACCGCGCTGGACGACGCCGAGCATCATCTCGCTGATCGCGGTCGCTGTGTCCTTCGAGATGGCGTGGCCGAGAGCCACGGGCGTTGTCTTCTGGATCGTGCTGCCGCCGGGCGCGGTGATCCGGGAGACGACATACGGCTGCATCAGGATGCCGCCGTTGCCGATCGCGCCCGCGACCATAGCCATCTGCAGTGGCGTCACGAGCAGCCGCTCCTGGCCGAACGCGAGGCGGCCGGGGTCGACGTTGCTGTCGAGTTTCGGGTCGTAGAGCTTGTGCTTGTTATAGAGCCCGCTCGTCAGCCGCTCGCCGATCGGCGTTTCGAGCGGCGGGGCCGAGTAGAAGCCGAATCGTTTCGCCTGCGCGAGGATCCGCCTCGCGCCGAGATCCTTGCCGATGTTGCAGAAGACCGAGTTGACCGAGTGCACGAGCGCGTCCTTGAGCGCGATCCGCCCGAAAACCTCGGGGCCGCGCTGGTCGGCAAAGTTATGTACCGGCTTGCCGTACTCGGTGCAGAAGCCGGGGTCGGTGAACAGCGAGTCCGGCGTGTACTTCTTCGACTCGAGCGCGGCCGCCGTGGTGACGACCTTGAACGTCGAGCCAGGCGGGTAGAGCCCGGCAGTCGCCCGGTTGACGAGCGGCGAGGCCGGAACGCAGTCGGCCTTGATCCGCCCAATCGAGGTGTAGTCGCGCTCGACGGCGTTCGGGTTGTAGCTCGGCGCGGACGCGAGCACCTGCACGGCGCCCGTGCGTGGGTCGAAGGCGACGACAGCACCGCACTGCGTGCCAAGCGCGTCGAGCGCGACCTTCTGCGCCGCGAGATTGATCGTCAGCTGGACGTTGTTGCCCTTGATCGGCTTGCCGCGGAACTGGTCGAGCGAGTTGTTCACGATCGTCGAGAGGCGCGAGTTCGACGCCGTGAGGAAGTCGTTCAGCGAGCTCTCGAGACCGGTTCGCGCGCGTGACACGGTCGAATATCCGACGACGTGCGCGGTCAGCGCGCCATGCGGGTAGCGGCGGAAGAAGAGCGGGCGCTGGTCGACGATCGTCTTGCGGTTTGCGGCGAGCAGCTGGCCGTTCGTGGTGATCGCACCTCGCTCGATCGAGAACTGCGCGACCCGTTGAATTGCGTTGTCTTGCCGAGCGGCGAGCGCGGGTCGCGCCCACGTCTGCCAGTAGGTCGTCGCGGCGATCAGCGTGGTAAGCAGCAGCATCGCGACGCCGGAAAGCCGGATGATCTGGCGGTTCATCGTTCACCTGTTGCTGCGTGCGCCCGCTGTGACACGAGCAACAACAGCGCGACGACGCCGAAGTTCGCGAGGATGCTCGAGCCGCCGTAGGAGACGAACGGCATCGTGATCCCCGTCAGCGGCATCACGCGCAGCACGCCGCCGAGGATGATGAACGTCTGCAGCGCGAGCCCGAACGTGAGCCCGGACGCGAGTAGCTTCGAGAAGCCATCCTGCGAGATCAGCGCGATGCGCATCCCGCGCGCGACGAAGACCATGAACACGAGGAGAATCGCCGAGGCGCCGATCAGCCCGAGCTCTTGCGCGATCGCCGAGTAGACGAAGTCGGTGTTCAGCGCCGGGATCAGCCGCGAGCCGTCGGGCAGCGTGAAGACCCCGCGCGAGATGCCCGTCCCGCCGAAGCCGCCGTTCGCGATCGAGTAGAAGCTCTTCACGAGCTGGTACGACTGGCAGTTCTGGCGGTAGTCGAACGTGCCGTTGACCGGGCAGAAGACCTTGACGTCGGTCCACGGGTGCAGCCAGATCGTCACGCGCTCCTGCACCCGCGTGATCGCCGTGTACAGAACCGCGGCGCCGCCCAGGAACAGCGTTAGCCCGGCCAGCACGTATGAGACGCGGCCGGTCGCGACGTAGAGCATGCCGAGGAAGATCCCGAAGTTGAGTAGCGCGCTGCCGAGGTCGTTCGTCTCGACGATCACGAGCATCGCGGCGCCCCAGATCGCGAGGAGCGGGCCGAAGTCCTTCAGCCGACCCTGAGCAAGCGATTCGCGCTTGTCGCGCAGGTAGCCGGCGAGGAACAGGACGAGGAAGATCTTCGCGATCTCACCCGGCTGGAACTGGTAACCGCCGACGCGAATCCACAGCCGGACACCGTTCACCCGCTGGCCTAGATGCGGCACCGACGGCAACAGGAGCAGCCCGATCGCCGAGACACCGAACAGGTACTTGTACTTCTCGAGCGCCCGGTAGTCGAAGCGCAGCGCGATGAGGACGGCCGCGAATGTGAGCACGCCGAGCGCGACCCACGTCGCTTGGCGGCGCCCGTCGGCCGGGTCGAGCCGGTAGTTGATCGTCAGCCCGACCGCGGTGAGGAGCGCGGTCAGCGGGAGCAAGGTGGGGTCGGCGAGCGGCACCGCGAACCGCGTCACGAGGTGCGCGACAAAGTAGATCCCGACGACGATCCCGACCCCGACAAGCGCCCGTGGCGAAACCGTGTTGTGGCGGCCGATCCACGCGCTCCCAAACGCTGCCGTGCCGAGAATCGCGACGAGGACGAGGTTCGCGAGCTCCCTGTTGCGCGAGCTCATCTGCGCCGGCTCATCGGGCGATGCCCCACCAGATCAGCAGTGCGCCGGCGACAAGCGCGAGGCCGATCGCACCGATCGCCAGCGCCCGCCCGCCGGAGCCTGCGCCGTGGCGACGGACGGCGGGGGCCGGCGCTGCTTCGGGCGTCCCGAGGTCGGCAGATTCGGCTGTTGAATCGTCCGGCTCGGCTGCGATGCGCACAGGCGGGTCGCCGTCCTCGATCTCGAACGCGACAACCGTGATGTTGTCGATTCCTCCGGCACGGTTTGCGGCCGCGACGAGCTCGCGCGCGATAGCCTCGGGCTCGGCGCCAGCATCGGCCACGACGCGAGCAATGGGCGCGTCCGGGACCATGTCCGTCAGCCCGTCCGAGCAGAGGATGTAGAGGTCGCCCGGCTGCGGGCGGATCGTCTCGACATCGACCTCGACGGTCGCCTCGGTGCCGACCGCGCGCGTGATCACGGAGCGATGCGGATGCTGCTCGGCATTTTCCGGACTGAGCCTTCCCGCGCGGACGAGCTCGCCGACGAGCGAGTGATCGTCGGTCAGCTGGCTCAGCTCGCCGACGCGGAAGAGGTATGCGCGCGAGTCGCCGACGTGGCCAATCGCGATCGTCCCGGCGCTTTCGTCGACCAGCAGTGCGGTGATCGTCGTCCCCATTCCGGCAACCTCCGGGTCACCGAGCGCGCGCTCGTAGATCCGCCGGTTGGCCTCGCCGATCAGCGTGACGAGCGTGTCCTCACCCTGAGCGTCCGGCGGGCGTTCCGACAGCGCGGCGGCGGCCAGGCGCGACGCCACCTCGCCGGCCTGCGCTCCGCCGACGCCGTCGGCGATCGCGAACAGCGGCAGTTCGCAGACGTAGGAGTCCTCGTTGTTGACCCGCCGGCGCCCGGTATCGGACAGCACGGCGGTGCGACCGATCCTCACGCTTCCACCCGCAACTCGGTCTCGCCGACCTTGACGAGATCGTTCGCCACCAGCTGGCGCGAGGTGGTGACGCGCGCGTTGTTCACGTACGTGCCGTTCGTCGAGCCGAGATCCTCGATCCATAGACCGTCGCTAGCCGGGTTAATGCGTGCGTGATGGCTCGACGCGAACTCGTCGTGATCGAGCCGTAGGCCGCAGTCGGGAGCGCGGCCGATGACTACCGGGTCGGGAAACACTAGGAGGTCGCCACGGGTCAGCGTCGGGCTCGCGACAACACGGAGTCGCCCTGGCTTGATCGCCCTCACGCGCGCGAGCGCGCGAAGCTCATCGGCCTGCGCGGCGCCGATCACGATGCTCTCCTGCGGGGCCGCGCGAACGTCGCGCGTGGCACTCCGCACGATCATCCAGATGAACAGGTAAATCAGCACCAGGAACCCGATCTTCAGCGCGAGGAGCGCGGTATCGACGGCGATCGAGCCGGTCACGGCAGCGAACGGGTGAAGATCAGCTCGGTCGAGCCGATCGTGATCACGTCGCCGTCGGAGAGCTTCTCCCGCTCGACGCGCCGCCCGTTGAGGTCCGTGCCGTTCGTCGAACCGAGATCGATGAGCCAGTACGTCGCGCTGTCTTGGCGCAGCTCAGCGTGCCGCCGCGAAACGTTCGTGTCGGCGAGCCGTACGTCGCATTCGCGGCTGCGCCCGATCACGACGATGCGCGAGACGACGGGATACTCGCGACCCTCGAAGGCCAGCGTTACAACCTCGCGCTCGACCGGCGGCGGTTCGGCAGGCTCCGTCGCGAGCGGCTCACGCGCCTTGTAGATCATCGTTGCCGAGGTCTCGGGTGGCGACATCACGGGCAGCACGGGTGCCAGAGCCGCGGGAGGTTGGACGACGCTGGCGGCGATCCCGAACTCGCCGATCGCGAGATCGTCGTCGGTCGCCATGACGACGCGCGGCGGCGTCAGCAGCGCATACGCCTCGCGCCGCGCGTGCTCGGCGAGATACTCCTGCAACTCACCGACGAGCGAGCCTTCGTACGACGCGAACTGCGCACGATCGCCGGGCGAGAGGTAGACGGTGTACTCGTTGGGCACGTAGACCCGCGAGACCGAGACCGAACGGTGCTCGTCCATCTCCTTCGCGAGCTTGCGGGCGAGCTCGACCGGTTGAACGTGGGTGCGGAAAGCCCGGCCGAAAACCCCCTCGAACAGGCCCTCGATCTTGCTCTCGATGCTGCGCAAGACGCTCATGCGTATCCGTTCTCCGCTTCGGCGCCGGCAAAGCCGGCACCTGCGCTTTCGAGCGGCTCCGTCGAGCCTACGCCGCCGCCGGCTGCGACTCCCACCCGGCTAAGCCGGGCGTCGTCGTAGCCTGACACCGCCCGAGGAACGCGCATGAGCGTTGGGATTGACGCAGGGTGTCTCATGCTGAGAGCGGGGTCGTCCGGCTCCGAGTCTACCGGGCAGGCCGCAGGACGAGCAGGCCGCCGAGGATCCAGCCGCCGACGACGATCGGCGTCGCCGCGATCGCTGGCGCCGCGCCTAGGACGAGGAGCGTTTGGCCGATGCACAGGACCGCGACGGCGAGGCGGCCGCGGCGACGCGCGAGAGGTAGGAGCACTGCCGAAAGCGCAAAGACGAGTGCGCAGATCAGGAGCGCGCGGTTGTCGAGGAGCGTAGTCCACATCGCTTGGGCGACGGTTCCTGGGTGCGTGGTCGCAACCAAGCCGAGGTCGCCCACGTGTGAGTGAGTAAGCGGTAGCGGCCGGCCGCGGAGGCCGGCGTAGAGCGCGGCGACGAGAACGGCGAGGATCGCCTGCGCGGCGCGGCGAATCGGTCCACGGGCTGGCTGCACCACGAGCGGGACGAGCGCGAGCCCGCCGACGAGCGCGAGAAGAGGCCCGACGACGAACGCGAGCCCGGCGCGTGCGTCGTTCCAGCCGAGCGCGAGCACGACGACCGCAGCGGCGCCGTAGGCCAGAGCAGCCCCCGACGAGAGATTCCCGAGCGGGAACAGCGGCACGAACAGTGCAAGAGCGAGACCCAGCCGAGGCGTGCGGATCGTCGCGAGCGCTGCAGAAACCGTGAGCAGCGCCAACAGCCCTGGTGTCCAGAACGGCAGGATCGAGCCCCCGGCCACGGTCACTACGGCGGCCAACCCGGCCGGCAGCAACTTCGCTTCGAGCGCGACCGGCGCGGCGGCGATGGCGGGCGCCGACGGGCGCAGCAGATGGAAACGCGAGCGTGTCGTGGATGTGGCGCGCGGCTGGTGTCGCGGCGAGCGTTCGCGGCGCGGCGCGTCTACGGCTTCGCGCAACTCGGCAGCGAGAACCGACGCCTGCGGCCGCTTTGTCGGCTCAATCGCCAGCGCGCCGGCGATCACGGCGAGCAAGCGCGGCGCCAGATCGGGTCGCTCTGTCTCGAGTGGTGCAGCGCCGGCCTCGATCGTCGCTGCGACCTGCGGCAGAGGTACGCCCCAGAACGGATGCTGCCCCGCGAGCGCCTCCCAGAGCATCACGCCGACTGCCCACACATCGCTTGCCGGAGTCGCATCTTGGCCGGTCAGCCGTTCGGGCGAGATGTACGCGAGCGTCCCGGGCACGTCGCCGACGTTCGTCAGCGTGTCGGCTTCGTCGAACTGAGCAAGGCCGAAGTCAAGCAGCTTGATCGAGATCTCGTCCGTGTCTTCGACGAGCACGTTCGACGGCTTCACGTCGCGGTGGACGATCCCGCGCGCATGCGCATGGGCGAGGCCGTCGAGCACCTGCGCGGCCGCTTCGATCGCGTCGCGGTCGTTGATCGCCGCGTGGCGAAGCGCCTCGCGCAGCGTCCTGCCGGCCACGTACTCGTAGGCGATGTAGACATGGCCTTCGTCGCCGCCGAAGTCGTAGGAGCGGACGCAGCGCTTGTGCCGCAGCCGCGACGCAGCCTCGGCTTCCCGAGCCGCCCGCGGCGCACGCTTGCCTTCGCGCGCGACGATCTTCAGCGCGATATCGAGGCCGGTTCGCTCGTCGCGTGCGAGCCACACTGAGCCCGAGCCGCCTCGTCCGAGTGGGCGGAGAGGGCGATACCGGTCGAGGACGAGGTCTTGTTGTGGAAGCGAAACAGCGGTCGACGACACGGTTCAGGTGTCTTCGCCGCTGCGAGGAAAGGTCCTCCGGATCCCCGGCCGGTGAACATCCGGCGGGCGATTGACGTAAAGTGCCGTGACCTCAAAGGTGAGGGCCGCGTGAGCACACACGACGACGACATCCTCGACTTCGACTTCCTCGATGAAGGCGCGACGAGTGAGACCCAGTCTCGCGATCCGCGCCCTACCGAGCGGCGTACGCCTCGCGGCGGCTCAGGCGGCCCTGGTGGAGGCTCGGGTGGCGGGCCCGGACGGCAGATGTTGCGTGGCGCCGGCGGTTTCACGCCGTTGCTGCGACTCGTCGGCCTGATCGCGTTCGCGATCCTGCTCGTCGTGATGCTCGTAGTCTGGGCGCAGGGCTGCTCGAACGACCATCAGCGCGGCGCGTACCAGTCGTACATGCGCGATGTCGGGTTGGCCGGCGGCGCGTCGGCGAAGATCGGTGGGCAGCTCGCGGAGCTGCTCACGACGCCGGGCTTGAAGGAAGCTGACATGGTTTCGCGGCTTGACGGGCTGATCCAGCAGGAGAAGCAAGACGTCGCGCAAGCGCAAAAGCTCCATCCGCCCGGCCCGGTACGTCCGGAGCACGATCATGCCGTCGAGGCACTGCAGTTCCGGGTCAGCGGCATGGAGGGGCTCCGTAAGGCGTTCCAGGCGACGGCGAGCTCGACCGACGCGGTCGCAGCCGGGCAGCTCCTCGCCGCGCAGGCGCAGCGTCTGCTCGCAAGCGATGTGATCTGGAGCGATCTGTTCAAGGCGCCGGCCGAGCAGGTGCTCAAGTCGCGCAGCGTCTCGGGCGTTCTCGTTCCGGCATCGACGTTCGCGTCGAACGCGGATCTGTTCAGCGCGAAGTCGCTGACGCTCGTGTCCCAACGCGTGCACGGTGCGTCGATCGGCGGTACGCCAAGCGGCGTCCACGGCACGGATCTCCAGTCGGTGAAAGCTGTCCCGTCGGGCCTGACACTTGGATCGGCCGAGACGACGATCAAGTCATCGGTCTCGCTCGGCTTCGAGGTTGCAGTACACAACGGCGGCGGCTCACAGGAGGTTCAGATTCAGGTCACGCTGACGATTCCCGCTTCGCCGACGCCGATCGTGAAGACTGCGACGATCCCGGTGATCGATCCGGGTGAGACGAAGACGGTTCTGTTCAAGGACTTCCCGACGATCCCGATCGGCAGCCCGACGACAGTGAAGGTTGATGTGAAACCTGTGAAGGGTGAGCAGAACACGAAGAACAACTCCGCCGAGTACCCGATCATCGTCTCGCTTGTCTGAGTGACGGTCGCGCTCGTCGTCGCAATCGCTGCGTGCGCTGTCGCGGTGCTGTCGCTTGTCGCTGTTGCCCTGGTCTGGCGAGGACTGAGCCGGCTTCGTGTCGCGCAATCCGTGCTGCTTGGCGGCGAGCGGAAGGATCTCGTCGATTTCGCCGTATCGCTTCAGGGCCGGATCGACGACTTGCATCGCGTTGTCGATGAGGTCGCCGCGGGGCTGTCACGCGTCGATCGGCGCGTCGACGGGGCGATCATGAACACGGCGGTTGTCCGTTACGACGCCTACGAGGACACCGGCGGCCAGCAGTCGGCGTCGTTCGCGTTCCTCGACGCCACGCGCACCGGAACCGTCGTCACGGCGATCCAGGGTCGCGACTACGCGCGCATCTACGTGAAGGATCTCGACTGCGGCAAAGCCGCGTTGGCCCTTTCGCCTGAAGAGTTGCAGGCGGTCGAGCGCGCGATGTCGCGTTAGCCAGCCGGCGGGGACTCCGCTGGTACCCTGACCGCAGGGTGCAGGATGTCCTCGTCTTGAACGCGGGCTACGAGCCGCTGAATGTGTGCTCGCTTCGACGCGCGCACGTTCTCGTGTGGAAAGGCAAGGCCGAGATCATCGAGAGCGGTGACAAGCCGCTGCGCTCGGCCGAGAGCTCCTTTCTGTGGCCGCACGTGATTCGTCTGTTGCAGTACGTCCGCGTACCGCAGGCCGTCAAGCGTCGCATCTCGCGCCGGGCGCTGTTCGCGCGGGACGGCTGGCGTTGCGTCTACTGCGGGACGGCTGGCGGGCGGTTGACGCTCGACCACGTGGTGCCGCGCTCGCGTGGCGGCGACTCTGTGTGGGAGAACGTCGTGACCGCGTGCGCGCCCTGCAATCTCCGGAAGGGAGATCGGACGCTCGACGAGGTGGCGATGTCCCTCCCTCGGCCTCCGCGCGCTCCGGCGCCGGTGTTGTTCATCCGGCTCGCGGCGGCGCGCGTCCCCGACAGCTGGCGGCAGTATCTGCCGTTGCTCGACCAGATCGAGCGCGCGGCTCACGCCGCGTAGTTTCTTCCCGGTGAACGTACGGCGTGCGACCGAAGCCGATGTCGAAGCGGCTCGCCGTCTCTGGGAAGCATCGAACGAGGAGATCACCTTCACGCCCTACGAGGGCTCGCGGTTCGATCCAGCGTTGGTCACCGATCACATCGCCCTCATCGCCCAAAACGACGGCGGTGAGATCGCTGGAGTCGTCTACGCAAACGCAGCGAGTCCCGACTTCGGCTTTGTGTTCGGCCTCTTCGTTTGCCCTGACGCACGACATCGAGGCGTCGCCCGAATGCTCATGCGCGCCGTCGCATCGGAGCTACGCGAGTCCGGGAGGCGCTACGTCGTGCTGAGCGTGGATACGCCCAACGAGGCAGCGCGTCATCTCTACGACAAGCTCGGCTTTGTCGACACCGCACGCATGCTCACGGTCGAGATCGACCAGCTCGTCTCCTGACGCCTCGCCCGAGCTAGGCGTTGAAGCCGCCGGCGCGATAGACGCGACCGGGGAGCGGTCTGTCGAGGACGCCTTCCAGCCACGCTGCGACAACGATCAGCTCGTCGAGATCGACGCCGGTTTGGACGCCTTCTCGCTCTAGGAGATACACGAGATCCTCGGTCGCGACGTTTCCCGTCGAGCGCGGCGCAAACGGGCAGCCGCCGATGCCGCCAACGGACGAGTCGAGGGTTGTTGCACCGGCTTCGATCGCGGCCCAGGCGCACGCGACTGCGGTGTTGCGCGTGTCGTGAAGGTGGACACCTGTTGGCTTGCCGAGTGCGGCGGCGCGCTCGACTAGACGCCGCGTCTGCGTCGGGACGGCGACGCCGATCGTGTCCGCGAGGAGGATCTCGTTTGCGCCCGCAGCGACGACCCGCGTCAAGAGGTCGCCGACGCGGCCCTCGTCGACCGCGCCTTCGAACGGGCAGCCGAAGGCCGTTGACAGTGTCACCGAGACGCGCCGCCCGTCGTCGTGGGCGGCGGCGATGACGGACACCGCGGCGTCGAGCCCCTCCTCGATCGAGCCGCCCGCGTTGCGCTCTTGGAACGTCTCGCTTGCAGCAAACGAGACGTGGACTTCTTGCAGTGATGTCTCGCGCAGCCGCTCATAGCCGCGGGCGTTGAGCACGAGCCCGGCGTACGTCACGTGGTCGCGCGGGGCGAGAGCCGCCACCACGGCCTCGGCATCAGCCATCTGCGGCACGAGATCGTCGCGTACGAAGCTCGCGACCTCGATCCGCGGTAGCCCTGTTCCCGCGAGACGCGCAACCAGCTCGGCGCGAATCGCCGGCGCCAAAACCTCAGGCTCGTTCTGGAGACCGTCGCGCGGCCCGACATCGCAGAGCTCGACTCTCACCGCCGTATCGTGACGGGTCAGGCGGCGACCGTGCTGGAGCCTTCGTCTTCGAGGTCGGCGCGATACGAGCCGAAGACGCGCAGCCGCGCCGTCTGCACCCGCATCTCGGCGAGCGCGGCCGCGAGATCGTCGTCCAGCGGATGCCCGCCGAGGACACAGTCGAAGCGATAGTCGAACGGGCGCGATGGGATCGGCCGCGAGACGAGCTGCACCATGTCGATGCCACGCTCGGCGAGCGGCGCGATTGCGAAATGGAGGGCCCCTGGCCTGTGGTGCGTCTCGAACGTGAGCGCGGTACGCCAAACGCCGTGCCGGCGGTCGAGCCGTGTGTACGGCGCCAGCGCGGCGAAGCGGGTATACGCGGTGTGGTCTCCGATGTCATCCTCGAGCACCTGCAGCGAGTGGAGCCGCGCCGCCCGCGCGCTCGCGATCGCCGCCACAGTCGGATCGCCGAGTTCGGCCACGCTCGCCGCGGCCGAGTCGGTCATCGCGGCCACCGTTGCGGTCGCATTGGTCAAGCGGGTGAGAAGGCCCCGGCACTGATCGAGCGCCATCGGGTGCGAGCGGATCTCGCGGAGATCCTCGACCCGCGCCCCGGCGATCCCGACGAGGCAGTGGTGGATCGGGAGGATCGCCTCGGCGACGATCGAAAGCGGCGAGTCGTAGAGCAGGTCGTGCGTCTCGTTCACCGGGCCTGCGAGCGAGCTCTCGATCGGGAGGACGCCGAACATGCAGTCCTGCCGGACGACGGCCTCGACCACCTCGGCGAAGTTCTGGTGCGAGACGAGTCGCGCGGCGGGGAAGAGCCGGTCGCAGGCGGCAGCGCTATGTGCTCCTTCGCGGCCGGGGTAGGCGACGGTTTGCTCGTTGGACGTCATCTGGGCCTTTCGCGGTAAGGGGCGTTCGCCGGGGCTCGTTCAGCTAGCCGGCGCAACGGCGGGAGACGAAAAGCGCCGGCTAGCCGGTAAAGGCGAAGCCAAAAAACGCGCCGAACGAGCAGAGGAAGGTGGGCGCGGCTCGCATGGTCGTCAGAGGCTAGGCGATCGGTCGAGCACGCGCAACACGGCATCGCCGAAGTCGGCGGTTGTTGCGGTGCCTCCAAGGTCGGGCGTCGGGCTCTCGGCGAGTGCGCTGGTGACCGCAGCATCGAGCGCCTCGGCGTCGCCGGGTCGGCCGAGGCTGTGCGCGAGGAGCATCGCTGTCGAGCGGAGCATCGCTGCCGGGTTCGCGATTCCCTGGCCGGCGATCTGCGGCGCCGAACCGTGTACGGGCTCGAAGATTCCCGGGCCTTCGTCTCCAAGCGATGCCGATGCGGCGAGGCCGAGGCCGCCTGTGACCGCGGCTGCAACGTCGGAGAGGATGTCGCCGAAGGTGTTCTCGGTGAGCACGACATCGATCGTCTCGGGCGCCTGGACGATCGTCATCGCGAAGCTGTCGACGAGCGCGTGCGCGAGCGGGACATCCGGGTAGCGCTCGGCGCCCATCTCCGTGACGACATCGCGCCAGAGCCTCGAGGTGTGCATCACGTTCACCTTGTCGACCGAGGTCAGCTTGCCGCCGCGCTCGCGTGCCAGCTCGAAGCCGCGAACAGCGATCCGCTCGACTTCGGGTCGTGTGTACTCGCAGGTGTCGAACCACGTCCCGTCTTCGCGCGTCCCTTTGGCGCCGAAGTAGAGGCCGCCGACGAGCTCGCGCACGATCAGCATGTCGATGCCCTCTGCCTGCGCCGGCCTGAGGTTCGCGTAGACACCAAGCGCCTTGCGCAGCCCGAGCAACCCTTGCTCCGGCCGAATCGGCTTGCCTTCGAGCTCGGGCAGACCCACGGCGGCGAGGAGAACTCCGTCCGACGCTTGGCAGACAACGAGCGTCTCGTCCGGTAGCGGCGTGCCTTGCGCAAGGATCGCGTTGCCGCCGAAGGCGTGCTCGGAATGGTCGATGCCGAGCGCGTCGAGCACGCGGATCGCCTGCGCCGCGACCTCGGGCCCGATTCCGTCGCCGGGGAGAACCGCAATGTGCGTCATGCGATCGGGCGCGCCTGCTCGTACGCCGTGATCTCGTCGGAGAGTCGTAGCGTGACGCCGATGTCGTCGAGCCCTTCAAGCAGCCGGTGGCGCGTCGTCTGATCGAACGCGAACTTGATCGTGCGCCCGTCGGGAGCCGTAATCGTTCCAGCGGCGAGATCGACAGTGAGGTCGGAGCCGCGGTCGAGGTCGACTCCTTCCATCAGGGACTTCACCTCGTGCTCGGGCAGCTCGATCGCGATCAGGCCGATCTTCGACGCGTTCGAGCGGAAGATGTCGCCGAACGACGACGCGATCACCACCTTGAACCCGTAGTCCTGCAGCGCCCACGCCGCGTGCTCGCGCGAGGAGCCACAACCGAAGTTGCGACCGGCGAGCAGCACCTTGGCACCGGCGAACTCGGGGCGGTTCAGCTCGAAACCCGGCAGCGGCGTGCCGTCGGCGTCGTAGCGCCAGTCGAAGAACGCGAACTCGCCGTAGCCCGTGCGCTCGATCCGCTTGAGGAACTGCTTCGGGATGATCTGGTCGGTATCGACATCGGGCCGGTCGAGGATCGCGACTCGGCCCGTGGCGGAGCGGAACGGCTTCATGCGGTCACTGTCTTGTTGGTCAGTGGCTCGAGTTTGCGAACGTCGACGAAGTGCCCGGCCAGCGCGGCGCCTGCGGCCATCTGCGGGCTGACGAGGTGCGTCCTTCCGCCGCGGCCTTGCCTTCCTTCGAAGTTACGGTTCGAGGTGGACGCGCAGCGCTCGCCTGGTGCGAGCACATCAGCGTTCATCGCGAGGCACATCGAGCAGCCGGCGAGGCGCCACTCGAAGCCCGCGTCCGTGAAGACTTTGTCGAGTCCCTCCGCCTGAGCCTGAAGCCGCACCTTCGCCGAGCCGGGGACGACGAGCGCATTGACACCCGCCGCGATGTGGCCACCCTCGAGGACTGCCGCAGCCGCGCGCAGATCCTCGATGCGGGAGTTCGTGCACGAGCCGATGAAGACCCGGTCGATCTTGATCTCCTCGATCGGCGTGCCGGCCTTCAGGCCCATGTACTCGAGCGCTCGCTCTGTGGCCTCACGATCGTCGGGGTCGTCGAAATCGCTTGGTGACGGGACGACGCCCGTGACCGGAACGACCATGCCCGGATTCGTCCCCCAGGTGACCTGCGGCGCGAGATCACTGACGTCGATCGTCACGTGCTTGTCGAACGTGGCGCCTTCGTCGGAGGCGAGCGAGCGCCAGCGGCCGAGCGCGCGTTCCCAATCGGCGCCTTGTGGTGCTAGCTCGCGGCCTTCGAGATAGGCAAACGTCGTGTCGTCGGGCGCGATCATGCCGGCTCGCGCACCCCACTCGATCGTCATGTTGCAGACCGTCAGTCGGTTCTCCATTGTCAGCGCGCGGATCGCTTCGCCGGCGTACTCGACGACGTAGCCGACACCGCCCGCGACCCCGACCTCGCCGATTGCCGCGAGGATCAAGTCCTTCGCCGTGAGGTGCGGCGGCAAATCGCCGGCGAACTCCATCAGCATCGTCTTCGGTCGGCGCTGCCACAGCGTCTGCGTTGCGAGCACGTGCTCGACCTCGGATGTCCCGATCCCGAAGGCAAGCGCGCCGAACGCGCCGTGCGTGGAGGTATGGCTGTCGCCGCAGACGATCGTCTTTCCTGGCTGCGTCAGCCCAAGCTCGGGCCCGATCACGTGGACGATTCCCTCGCTACCCGTGCCGGTTGCGTGGAGCTTGACGCCGAACTCCTCGCAGTTCGCCCGCAGCGCGTCGAGCTGCGCTTTCGCGAGTGGATCGGCGATCGGGCCGGGCAGTGTCGGCACGTTGTGATCCATCGTCGCGACCGTCAGCTCCGGTCGGCGAACTCGGCGTCCTTCGAGGCGTAGTCCTTCGAACGCTTGCGGCGAGGTGACCTCATGAACGAGGTGAAGATCGACGTACAGCAGCGCCGGCTCGCCCGCCGCCTCGTGCACGACGTGCGTCTCCCACACCTTCTCGAACAGGGTCCTAGGCATCGCCTCGATCATACGGAACGGGTTCCGATCCGCTCGACACCAGCGACCACGGCACCAGCGACGAGGCCCCAGAACGCCGATCCGATCGACAGCAACGTCACACCCGATGCCGTTACGACGAAGGTGACGAGAGCGGCTTCGCGCTGGCGCTCGTCTCGCACTGCTGCCGCGAGCCCGTTTCCGATTGTGCCGAGGAGTGCGAGCCCGGCGATGCCGACGACGAGCTCGCGCGGGAACGCGGCCAGCATCCCGGCGACTGCGGCCCCGAACAGGCCGACGATCGCGTAGAAGACGCCGGACGCAATGGCCGCGGTATAGCGACGTCGCGGGTCGGGGTGTGCTTCGCGCCCGAGACAGATCGACGCCGTGATCGCGGCGAGGTTGAATGTGTAGCCGCCGAATGGCGCGAGCGCGACGGTCGCGACGCCGGTCGTCGTGATGATCGGCGAGATCGGCGGCCGGTAACCGTGCGCATGCAGCGCCGCGACGCCAGGAACGTTTTGCGACGCCATCGTCACGATGAACAGCGGCAATGCGACTCCGATCGCCGCGCTCAGCGAGAAATGCGGCGTGACCCACTCGGGACGCGTCAGGCCGGATGGGAGGTCGAATGTGCCGAACAGCCCTTCGACCCACGTCACGAACAGCCCGACGCCGAGCGCGGCCAGCACGGCGTAGCGCGGCCAGAGCCGGCGCACGACGAGGTACGCGCCCGCCATCGAGATGACGAGCGCCGGCCTGGTCTGCGCAGCGGCGAACCCGTCGAGCGCGAACCGCAGCAGCACTCCAGCGAGCAGCGCAGCTGCGAGAGCACCGGGAATCCGATCGATCGCACGCTCGAACAAGCCGCTCCCACCGACCGCAAGGATTAGAAGCCCGGTGAGGACGAACGCCCCGGTCGCCTCCTGGAGAGTGACCCCTGCGACGCTCGTGATCAGCAGTGCCGCACCCGGCGTCGACCAGGCAATGAGCACCGGAGCGCGGTAGCGCAACGACAGGCCGATTGTCGTTGCGCCCATCCCGAGCCCGAGCGCCCACAGCCACGAGCCTGCCTGCTCGGGTGTCGCCCCGGCTGCGCGAGCCGCTTGGAAGACGATGACGACCGAGCTTGTCAGACCCACGAGCACGGCAACGAACCCGGCCGCGACCGACGAGACGGAGAAGTCTCGGAGCACCTTCATCCCAGGACAGTTTCTACGCGGCGATGACCTGGTCGATGAAGGCGTCGGCGTCAGCCTCGATCGGCACCGGGTTGTACGTGTGCGCGACCGGCTGTGGTGTCTTCAGGCCGTCACCGGTGACGAGGAGCACGACGCGCGACCTCGGCCCGAGCTCGCGGGCGGCGATCGCCGCCCGCAGCGCACCGAGCGTGACTCCCGTCGCGGTCTCGCCGAAGACGCCGGTCGTCTGGGCGAGCAGCGCCATGTTCTCGCCCACTGCTTCCTCGGCGACGGCATAGATCGCGCCGCCGGTCTCGCGCGCTGTTGCGACAGCGAAGTCGCCGTCGGCAGGATTCCCGATCGCGAGCGACCGCGCGACGGTGTTCGGCCGCACCGGCTGCACGGATACTTCGTCGCGAAACGCTGTCGCCACTGGCTGGCAACCCTCGGCCTGGCCGCCGAACAGGCGGGGCGCCGGCTGATCGATGAGCCCGATCGAGCGTAGCTCGGAGAATCCCTGGCCGACCTTGTGGAACAGTGCGCCCGAGGCGATCGGGATCGCGATTGCGTCGGGCGCCTCCCAGCCGAGCTGCTCGGCGATCTCGTAGGCGATTGTCTTCGACCCTTCCGCGTAGTACGAGCGGAGATTGACATTGACGAAGCCCCACGGCAGCTCGAACGACAGCTCAACCGTGAGCCGCGAGCAGTGGTCGTACGTGCCGTTGACCGTATAGATCTTCGGTCCGTAGACGGCCGCGCCCGCGAGCTTCTCCGGCTCGAGGTCAGACGGGACAAAGACGACCGCGTCGAGCCCTTCGGCGGCCGCGCGGGCCGCGACGGCACCCGCAAGGTTGCCGGTCGACGAGCACGAGAGCGTCTCGAAGCCGAGCTCCTGTGCTTTCCTCGCCGCCACGGCAACGACGCGATCTTTGAACGAGTGGGTCGGATTGGCGGTGTCGAGCTTCAGCCACAGCTCGCCGATCCCGAGAGCGGTCGCGAGGCGCGGAGCTGGGACCAGCGGCGTGAAGCCGGGCGCCAGACGCGCGACCTCAGGAGCCTCGACCGGGAGCAGCGCGGCGTAGCGCCACAGCGACGCCGGCCCAGCCGCGATCGACTCACGGCTGACCGTCGCGCGGAGGTGATCCCAGTCGTAGACCGGGTCGAGTGGACCGAAGCAACGGGAACACGACCCATTCGCTTCGAGGGGATGATCCGTCGCGCAAACGCGACACGAAAGAGAAACAGCGGGCACTTCTGAGACCTCCTGATCGTCGCTCGACATCCGTCCGGGTTTGGCACCGCGCGTGCGCTTGGGGCGCTTGCCGGTTGCCGAGGCGTCACAGGGCCGGTCCCTCAGCCTCTCTCGATGCGGAGCGGGGTCTGCCCGCTTCCGGGGCGGAGTCTAGCGTGCCGAAGCCGATTCGGACGAGAGACCCCTTGTGGACGGGCCAACACACCGATCTCAACATCGGACGCCGAGGTACCGATGTAGCCGTGATGCGCCGAGTTGGACTCCTTGCGTTGTGCCTGCTCGCCGTGGCGGTCGGCTCGGATGCGCACGCTGGCAGGCCCGCGACGGTCTTCCAGGCCGCAGCCGCGTCGCTGCAGGAGGAAGCCGAGCTGGTTCCGCTTGCCGGCCCTGATCACGCCGCCGACCCGAACTTCACGGCCGATCGCCGCCGGCTCGAGCAGATCGACGGTCGGGGCGGCGAGTTCCTTGCACTGATCCGGTCGCGCGGGGTCGAGTAGTCGGCGGCTGTGCGTCGCACCCTGGGCCGGCTGCACGTGCCAGGGCAGGGGGTCGGCTGCCGCTGCCGGGCGACTATCTGGCGGCGCTTGCCGAGCTTCGTTCGCTCGACGCGGCGCGTGGCGGCGATCCCGCGTTCGCGCTGTCGTTCGCCCCTGGCTAGCCTGGTGCGCAGGTCACACCGCAGCAATCCCAGCGTGGCGTTCTGCTCGTCGGCTGGCTGGTCGCCGTTCTCGTCGCGCTGATCATCGGCCTCGTCGTTCGCGGCCGCGGGCTATCGCGGGCGAACGATCTGCTCGCGCTCGCGCTGACGGATCCGCTGACAGGCGCGTCGACCAGGCGCAAGCTCGAACAGGACGTCGAGACGAGGCCGGCGAGGAGAGCTGTGACGTCTGCGTGCTCATGATCGACGCCGATCACTTCAAGGAGGTGAACGACCGCTACGGCCATCCGGTGGGCGACGAGGTGCTGCGCCGGGTCGGACGCGTCCTGCTCGATCAGGTGCGGGATGGGTCTGCCGTGTACCGCTACGGCGGCGAGGAGTTCTGCGGGATCCTGCGCGATGTCACGCTGCTGACGGCGTGCTCGGTCGCAGATCGCCTTCGGTCGTCCGTCGCGTTGACGCGGATGCCCACGGCCGAGTCGGTCACCATCTCGCTCGGTGTCGCGCACGGGGCGTCGGACGCGCTCGACACCGTGATCAGGCATGCGGATTCGACGCTCTACGAGGCGAAGCGCGCCGGTTGCGACACGGTGCGCGAGTTCACAGCGGCCGGGTAACTGCTCCCTCAGACGCCGACGAGACCATCGCGGCGTATTTTGCGAACACGCCTCTCGTGTGACGTGGCGGCGGGGCAACCCAGTCGTGGAGGCGCGCTTCGATCTCGTCGTCGGAGAGTTCGACGTGCAGCTCCTTCGCGTCGACATCGATCGTCACGAGGTCGCCTTCGCGGAGCGCCGCGAGCGGGCCACCCTTCGATGCTTCGGGTGCGATGTGGCCGACCATGAAGCCGTGCGTCGCGCCCGAGAAGCGGCCGTCGGTGATCAGCGCAACCTCGTTGCTGAGCCCCTCTCCGACTAGTGCGGCCGTGACATGGAGCATTTCGCGCATCCCCGGCCCGCCGTGCGGCCCTTCGTAGCGGATCACGACGACGTCGCCGGCCTTGATCTGGCCCGCCTTGACCGCCGCGAAGCACGTTTCTTCGCCGTCGTAGACCCGCGCTGGCCCGCGATGGCTGCGCCGATCCTGGCCCGAGAGCTTCACGACACAGCCCTCCGGCGCGAGGTTCCCATGCAGAATCCGCAAGGTGCCCGATGGCTTCAGCGGCTGCTCGATCGGCCGCACGACATCCTGGCCCGTCGTTTCGACCACAGCGTCGGCGACCTCGCCGAGTGTTTGCCCGCTGACGGTGGTCGAGCCTGCGTGGATCAGATCGCGCTTTTTCAGTTCGCGCGCCACGAGCGCCACGCCGCCCGCGCGGTACATGTCGGTCGCGTGGTACCGGCCCCACGGCTTCATGTCGGCGAGCACCGGCGTCCGTGCGGCGATCTCGTCGAAGTCGTCGATCGTGAACGGGATGCCGAACTCCCACGCGATCGCAAGCAGATGCAGGACACCGTTCGTCGAGCCGCCCGTCGCGACGACCGACACCGCGGCGTTCTCGATCGCCTCGCGCGTGACGATCTGCGACGGCCGGATGTCGCGGCGCACAAGATCCATCACGATTCGCCCGCATTCAGAGGCCGCGTCTACCTTCTTCGGAGAGAGCGCAGGGATGCCGTTGAGCCCGGCTGGGCTGAGCCCGATGAACTCGAGCATCGTCGACATCGTGTTGGCCGTGAACTGGCCGCCGCAAGCGCCCGCTCCGGGGCACGCGGCTGTCTCGAGCTCGTGCAGGTCCTCTTTGCTGAGCTTGCCGGCGGCGTGCGCGCCGATCCCCTCGTAGACGTCCGCGATAGATACGTCGCGCCCGCGGAAGATTCCCGGCGCGATCGAGCCCGTGTAAAGGACGACGCTGGGGATGTCGAGCCGGCCTAGCGCCATCATCGCGCCGGGATTCGTCTTGTCGCAGGCGACGAGGCAGACGAGCCCGTCGAAGAGGTGGCCGCGCGCGACCGTCTCGATCGAGTCGGCGATCACCTCGCGCGAGACGAGCGACGCGCGCATACCGGAGGTGCCCATCGACGTGCCGTCCGAGACCGCGATTGTGTTGAACTCCATCGGCGTCCCACCCGCCTCGCGGATGCCGCGCTTCACGTCCTGCGCGAGCTCGCGCTGGTTCAAGTTGCACGGCATCGTCTCGATCCACGTTGTCGCGACACCGATGATCGGCTTCGCGAGATCCTCGTCGGTGAAGCCGGTGCCTTTCAGCATCGACCGCGCGCCCGCACGATCCGGGCCTTCGGTCAGCTCGGCGCTGTGGCGCTTGGCGGGGTCGGTCGGCTGGTCATAGGGCGTCGTCATCAGGCACCTTTCTCGATCGGGAAGTTGTCGCGCCGGCACCACTCGCTGAAGGAGCCGGCGTAGAGGCGGATGTCGTTGCGGCCGGCCAGGATCGCGCGTTGGGCGACGACGGCGGCAGTGACGCCGGAGCCGCAGTACGTCACGAGCTCGAGCGCGTCGAGCGCGCCGGCAGGGAGCGGCTGCTCGAAGAACACGTTGCGCGCGCCGGGGATGCGGCCCGCGACGGGGTCGAGCGGTTCGGCGTCGCCGCGCCAGCGCTCGGGTGAGCGCGCGTCGAGCAGGACGAGCTTCGGGTCGTTCAGCCGCGCGAGGATCTCCTCGGCTTCGATCGTGTCGTCCGCGCGCTCTCGAGCGACGAATTCCGCCGGCTCGGCGCGCGTGTCGTCTGTCTCGTGCGGGCCGGTATAGCTGCGTACGTCGAACGTGCCGGCGCGATCGTGGCCGAGATGCCGCAACAGCCACCAGCAGCGCGCGGCCCAGCCGGAACCGTCGTCATAGGCGAGCCCGAAGGTGTCGTTCGCGATCCCGGCGCGGCCGAATGTCGCTGCCAGTGCGTCGGTCTCGGGAAGCGGATGTCGCCCGCGGCTGATGTCGCCGATCTCGCCTGTCAGGTCGGTCTCCGGATCGAGATTGATGGCCCCAGGAATGTGGCCCGCAAGGAACGTGGCGCGCGGCCGGCAGTCCACGAGCCGGATTGTCACAGCGCTCCGCGCTGCGCGACCGAGAGCGGCAGCACACGGTGCGCCGGGAAGCGCTCCGCGAGAGCGCCTGCGCAGAGCGTGCGGTCGCGAGCCCAGACGAGAACGGTTGGGCCGGAGCCGGAAAGCGTCGCGCCGGCGGCACCTGCCGGCATGTCGGCACGGATCTCGTTCAGCAGCTCCGACGGCCGGTACGGCTCGTGCAGCCGGTCGGAGAGCGCCGCCGCGAGCCATTCCGCGCTACCCGCCGCGAGGCCCGCGCCGAGCAACATCGCGTGGGACGCCGTGAATGCGGCATCCTCGTGCGAGACCATCGCAGGCAGCGCGCCCCGCGCGGCTTTGGTGGCGATGCGCGTCTCGGGAATCACAGCGATCGGCTGCAGCGGCAGGGTCTGGGCGATCTTCGCGATCCGGCCTTGCCACGTGATGCACGCGCCGCCGGCGAGCGTCGCCGAGGTTGTCGGCGTGGCTCTCGAGCGCGTGGCCGAGCGCGAGAAGCTTGACCGCCGGCTGGCCCGGCCCAGCGGCAACAAGACCCAGCGCGATTGCCGCGGCGCTCGACCCGAGGCCGCGCTCCAACGGAATCCGGTTCACGAAACGGAAGTGCTTCCCGGCCGTTGGCGCCACGAGTGCGTACGCTTGGAGCGCGAGGTTCGTCTCGTCCTCGGCCAACTCGCCGGCGCCCTCACCCTCGATCACGACGCCCTCGCCGGCCGTGACCTCGAGCTCGTTCCAGAGGTCGAGCGCGACCGCGGCGCAGTCGAAGCCGGGGCCAAGATTCGCCGAGGTTGCGGGCGCGCGGACCCTCACTTTGCCGCCTCCAGGATCGCGTCAGGGTCGGGAGCAACGCGGGCGGGCGGCGGCGCGTGCGTCTCGGCGCTCGCCGGGTCCTTGAGCCCGTGGCCGGTGATCACCACGACGACGGTCTCGCCTGCGGCCGGTTGCGCGTGCGTGAGAGCGGCCAATCCCGCAGCCGATGACGGCTCGCAGAACAGGCCCTCGGTGCGCGCGAGGTCGCCCCAGGCGACGAGAATCTCGGCGTCATCGACTGTCACGAGTTCTCCGTGTGTGTGCTCGACGGCCGCTGTGGCCGTTGCCGCGTGAACAGGCTCGGAAATGCGGATCGCGGTTGCGATCGTGTGCGCGCGATCGGCCGACTGTGCCGCAACGAGCCGGGACGGCGTCCCGCCGAGCTCGGCGAAGCCCTGCGCGTACGCGGTTGTGTTGCCGCCGCCGCCGTAGGGGAGGTAGATCGCAGCCGGCGCGGCGCCGAGCTCCTCGACGATCTCGAAGACTGCCGTCTTCTGTCCCTCGCGGCGGTACGGGTTCAGCGAGTTGACGAGCGCGTGGGAGCCGCGCGACGCGAGCTCCCGGGCCGCTGCGAGCGCTTCATCGAAGCTGCCGGAAACCTCGAGCACGAGCGCGCCGTACATGCGCGACTGTGCGACCTTCCCGGACGCGACCGTGCCCTGCGGCAGCAGCACGATCGCCGAGATGCCCGCGCGCGCGGCGTACGCGGCAGCCGACGAGGCGGTGTTCCCGGTCGAGGCCACAATTACCGCTTCGGCGCCCTCCTCGACTGCTTTCGAGACGGCCACGGTCATGCCGCGATCCTTGTAGCTCCCGGTCGGATTCGACGCCTCCCACTTCAACCAGAGGTCGATCCCGAGCCGCTCCGACAGGCGCGGCGCGCGCAGCAGCGGTGTCGATCCTTCGCCGAGTGAGATCACCGGCGTTGCGGCCGAGACGGGCAGGCGGTCGCGGAAGCGTTCGATCAGCGGGATCGTCATGCCCAGCCGAGTTCCTCGACGCCGCGATCGGAAACCACGGGAAGCGCGCTGGCCTCGCCACGCGACTCCGGTAGCCCGCGGATCGCGTCGAGTGCAGCTGCTACCTGCCCCGCTGGCGTCTCGTGCGTGACGACGTGGAGAACCGCGTGCCCGTCGCCGGGCTGCTGGACGAGACGCGCGACCGAAACACCCGCTGCGGCCAGCTCGTGCGCGATCCGGGCGAGCACACCAGCGCGATCCTCGACCTGGAGTCGCAGGTAGTACGGCGAAGGCAGCTCGCCCGCGGGAAGCGGCTCGAGCGTGCGCCACACAGGGTCGCTTTGCAGGAAGCCGGTGCCGATCGTGCCGACGACCGCGACCATGTCGGCGACGACGGCGGAAGCTGTCTCGATCCCACCGGCACCCGGCCCTTCGAGCGTGATCTCGCGAATCGCATCGCCCTGCAGCATCACCGCGTTGAACGCGCCATCGACTGCGGCAAGCGGGTGGCGCTGGTCGACAAACGCCGGCCCGACGCGGACGTCGACGCGCTGATCGACAAGCGTCGCGCGACCGATCAGCTTCACGCGCATGTCGAGCGCGCGGGCTGCAGCGACTAGATCGCTGGTGACGCCGCGGATTCCCTCGACCGAAACCGCTTCGAGCGGGACACGCGAGCCGAACGCGACCGTCGCGAGGATCGCCATCTTCGCGGCGGCGTCGATCCCCTCGACGTCGTCGGTCGGGTCGCCCTCGGCGTAGCCAAGTCGTTGCGCCTCGGCGAGTGCTTCGGCGTAGCTGCGACCGGCCTCCATCTCGCTGAGGATGAAGTTCGTGGTGCCGTTGACGATCCCGAGCACGCGATGGACATTCGTCACGACGAGCGACTCGCGCAGCACCTTGATCACGGGAATCGCGGCGCACACCGACGCCTCGAAGCGGAGCTGAACCCCGCCAGCCGCGGCCGCCTCGAACAGTTCGGCGCCGTGTCGCGCGACGAGTTGCTTGTTCGCGGTCACGACCGGGCGACCGGCGCGCAGCAACTCGAGAACGTACGCGCCGGCAGGCTCGACATCGCCCATCACCTCGGCCACGACAGCGATCGATGGATCGTCGCGGATCGTCGCGAAGTCGGCCGTGAGCACGCCGGCCGCCGCCGCGAAGCCGCGCTCCTTTGCCGTGTCGCGCACGAGTGCCCGCGCCACGCGCAGGCGGTGCCCGGTCGAGCGCTCGATCTCGTCGGCACTCTCCTCGAGCAGCCGGTGGACGGCAGCTCCGACAGTGCCGTAGCCGAGCAGGGCTACGGGAACGTCGACCGACGACACCGGGCCTAACGCTCTCCGGCGCGATGCATCAACGAACGAAGCTCCTTGCCGACGGTCTCGAGCTGCGTCGCGGCAGCCTCGGCGCGCAGCGACTTCAGCCGCGTCTCGTCAGCGTCCATGTCCGCGACCCACTCACGCGCGAACGCGCCCGACTGAATGTCGCCGAGGATCGACTGCATCCGCTCGCGTGCCGTCGCGTCGATCACGCGCGGCCCGCTCACGTAGTCGCCGAACTCGGCCGTGTCCGACACCGACCAGCGCATGTGCGCGAGGCCACCCTCGTAGATCAGGTCGACGATCAGCTTCAGCTCGTGCAGGCACTCGTAGTACGCGATCTCCGGCTGGTAGCCGGCCGCGACGAGCGTTTCGAAGCCGGCGCGGATCAGCTCGGCGGTGCCGCCACAGAGGACAGCCTGCTCGCCGAAGAGGTCAGTCTCGGTCTCCTCGCGGAACGTCGTCTCGAGGATGCCGGCCCGCCCGGCACCGATTCCAACCGCGTACGCAAGGGCCAGGTTGCGCGCGTTTCCACTCGCATCCTGTTCCACCGCGATCAGTGCCGGTGTGCCGTAACCCTCGGTAAACAGTCGCCGCACGATGTGCCCCGGGCCCTTCGGCGCGACCATGATCACGTCGTGGCCCGCGGCCGGCTTGACGCGCTCGTAGAGGATGTTGAAGCCGTGCGCGAACAGGACGGCGGCGCCCGGTTCGAGGTTCGCGTGGACGTGATCCTCGAAGACCTGCGGCTGCACCTGATCGGGAAGCAGGAGTGACACGAGCTGCGCGCCCTTGACCGCGTCGGTGACCGAGGTGACTTCGAGCCCGGCGGCTTTGGCTTCCTCGCCAGAGGGGCTGCCTTCACGCAGGCCGACGGCCACCTGCACCCCGGAGTCGCGCAGGTTGAGCGCGTGCGCGTGCCCTTGGCTGCCGTAGCCGATCACGGCGACCTTGCCGGAGAGCAGGCTCAGGTCGCCGTCGCGAAGGATGGTTGCCATGCGGTCGTTCCTTCCTCTAGTTGATTGCGGAAAGCCGGCGCGATGTACGCCGTGTCGAGGGCCGGGACATGCCGATCCGGCCGGTGCGGATGAGCTCCTGGATGCCGTGTGGGCGAGCGAGCTCCTGGAACGAGTCGAGCTCTTCGGGTGTCCCGGTCAGCTCGAACACAACGGCGTCGGCGCCGAGGTCGAGCGTGCGGCCGCCGAGCGCGGCGGCTGATGCGATCAGGTCGGCGCGTTTGTCGGCCGCGGCCGCCACCTTGAGCAGCAGTAGCTCTCGCTCGACAGCCTCGCCCGGCACGAGCTCGGTGACGCGGAGCACGTTCACGAGCTTGTGGATCTGCTTCTCGATCTGCTCCAGCGAATGCTGCTCGCAGTCGACGCGCAGGGTGATGCACGAGACGCCGGAGCGCTCGGTCGGGCCGACGGCGAGCGAGTCGATGTTGAAGCCGCGGCGCGCGAACATCGTCGAGATTCGCGCCAGCGCGCCCGGCTTGTCTTCTACCTGAACCGAGATCGTGTGTTTCACATTGCCTCCACGGACTCGCCGTACTCGATCATGTCGATCGCAGCGGCCCCGGCCGGGATCATCGGGAAGCACTGCTCGGACTGCGCGACTCGGCAATCGACGACGGCGGTGCGGCCCGACGCGAGCGCCTCTTCGAGCGCTGGCCCGAGCTCGTCCTCCGACTCGACCGTGATACCGAGTGCACCGTAGGCCTGAGCCAACATCGCGTAGTCGGGAACCTGGCGCGTGAGATGCACCTGCGAGCGGCGCTCGGCGAAGAACATGTCTTGCCACTGCTGCACCATGCCGAGGTAGCCGTTGTTGACGATCACGACGACGATCGGCAGGTTCTCGAGCACGGCGGTTGCGAGCTCCTGCTGCGTCATCTGGAAGCAGCCGTCGCCATCGACGCAGACCACCGTCGCCTCCGGCCGGGCTGCTTTCGCACCGATCGCCGCCGGGATCCCGTAGCCCATCGTGCCGAGCCCGCCCGAGGTGATGAACGTGCGTGGGCGCTCGCTGACGATGTATTGCATCGCCCACATCTGGTGCTGGCCGACGCCGGTTGTGACGATCACGTCGTCGCGAGCGGTCAGCTCCTGCAGCTTCTCGATCACCGTCTGCGGCTTCAGCTCGTCGCTCTTGTCGTAGCGCAGCGGGAACTCCTCGCGCCAGTCGACGATCTTCTGCAACCAGGCTTCCGGGGCGGGGACGCCTTCGCTGCGATGCCGCTCCACCTCGCGCGTCAGCTCGGCGATGGCCATCTTCAGCGGGCCAACTACGGG
Source organism: Actinomycetes bacterium (assembly GCA_025358355.1). Classification (GTDB taxonomy): domain Bacteria; phylum Actinomycetota; class Thermoleophilia; order Gaiellales; family Gaiellaceae; genus Gaiella. The sequence continues at coordinate 44,442 of JANYJX010000063.1, forward strand.
AACGTCGGCCACGCGCAGCTTGCCGATCTCGGCAGGGTCGATATCGAGATGGACGATCGTCGCGCCAGGTGCGAATGCTGCGAGCTTGCCGGTGACGCGGTCGTCGAAGCGCGCGCCGATCGCGACGAGCACATCGCACTTGTTCATCGCGAAGTTCGACCACTTTGGCCCGTGCATGCCGGGCCAGCCGAAGTGCAGCTCGTGGCTCTCGGGGAACGCGCCCTTGGCCATTAGCGTCGTGATCACCGGCAGCCGGCCGACCTCTGCGAGCTGAAGCAGCTCCTCGCACGCGTCGCCGTTGAGCGTGCCGCCGCCGACGTAGAGCACGGGCTTCTCGGCGAGAGCGACCACGCGTGCGGCCTCGCGAATCTGCAGCGGATGCACTTTGCTCGGCGGCCGCCAGCCGGGGAGGTCGACCTCGTCGGGATACGAGAAGTCGAGCTCGGCTTCCTGGATGTCTCGCGGGATGTCGACCAGCACGGGCCCGCTACGGCCAGTCGTAGCGACATGGAACGCGGCCTTGATGATTGCCGGGATCTCCTTCACGTCCTGCACGAGCCACGAGTGTTTGACGATCGGCATTGTGATGCCTGTGATGTCGCACTCCTGGAACGCGTCGGTGCCGATCAGCGTCGAGCGAACCTGGCCGGTGATGCAGACGAGCGGTGTCGAATCCATCCACGCATCGGCGATTGGTGTCACGAGATTCGTCGCGCCGGGGCCGGAGGTGGCGAGCGCAACGCCGGGCCGGCCCGACGCCCGCGCGTACCCCTCGGCCATGTGACCTGCGCCCTGCTCGTGGCGCGCAAGAACGTGGCGAACCGTCGTCCCGCGCGCGATCGCGTCGTACAGCGGCAGGATCGCGCCGCCGGGCAGGCCGAACATCACGTCGACGCCTTCCGCCTCGAGCGAGCGGAGAACGGCGTCCGCTCCCGTCATTCGGTTTGTTCCGCTCATGCCGATCCTCCGCGTGCAATTGCTGCTGCGAGGCTACCGCGCACAGCCTGACCAGGTCTTGTCATCCGTCGTGTCCGCTGTATTGCTGCCATCTCGCCTCAATCCTTGTCTCGCGGGTTGCTGTGCCACAGCCGGCCCCTGGTCGGTTGAATCGGAGCGGCGGTTCGGTCGACGTGTGCGCCAGTGAGCGCGTGAGCGTCATCTCCCCTTAGCGGGGAAGGACAAGGTGCTCGATGCCGGTGCCGTGTGACGCCGCTACCGAATCGGCAGTGAGGCGTACGGATACGGGCTGGCAGGGCATCCGTAGCCAGTGTGCCCGCCCGCGGAGCGCTCTGTCAAGCCAACAATCGATGATCGAGCTTGCGACAGGCGGCGCATTGCTTTACTCTGCAAAGCCAGATGCACCTCGTGGCCACGAACGGTAAAGCTGCTCCGGCGATTTTCGCCCCGTTCGCGCCGCCGCGTACACGCTAGCCGGCCTCGTTCTCCCGCACCGCCGGACTAGCCCACATACAGCGCGGGAGATCGATTCGCCGTTGTCGTTCCCTTCGACCGAGGTGACCGGTGCTGTGACCCGTACTGCTTCAACCTGTACGCGTACCCCCAATCTGCTCGATGACCTCACGCGGGAGCGTGATGCGTGCGGCATCGGCCTGGTTGTCGACGCGAAGGGGCGCGCGTCGCGTGAGCTGCTCGACCGCGCGCTTGCAGGTCTCGCAGCTGTCTCGCATCGTGGCGCTTGGGCCGCCGACGGAGTTACCGGTGACGGCGCCGGCATCCTGATTCCGCTGACCGCGGCGCTGACCGGTGAGCCTGGCGCCGGCTTGGCGATGGTGTTTGCGCGTGAGCCCGGAACGCGAGTGTTGGTCGAGAACGCCTGCCGCGCCGAGGGCCTCGAGCCGGTCGGCTGGCGTGATGTTCCGACCGTTGTGGCTGCGCTTGGCTCGTCGGCGGTGGCGAGCATGCCGCGGATCGGTCAGCTGCGCCTCGCGCCGTCGATGCACCCCGACGCCGAGCTAAGGGCCCACCGCGCGCGCCGTCGCTTGGAGCAGTTCCGTGACGTGCTCTACGTCGCGTCGCTCTCGTTCCGCACCGTGACGTACAAGGCTTTGTGTGCCGCGACGCAGCTCGGCGCGTTCTACCCCGACCTGCGCGATCCCGATATCGCCGTCTCCTTCGCGATCTTCCACCAGCGCTTCTCGACCAATACCGAGCCGAGTTGGGAGCGCGCCCAGCCGTTCCGTCTCCTCTGCCACAACGGTGAGATCAACACGATCGAGGGCAATATCGCGTGGATGGAAGCGCGGGAGCGGGCGCGCGGCGAGGCAGAAGAGATCGGGCCGGCGATCGACCACACCGGATCCGACTCGGCGATTCTCGACAACGCGCTCGAGCTGCTTGTTCGCCAGGGTCGCGACGTGAACGAGGCCGTGACGATGCTTGCGCCGCCGGCGTGGCAGAACGATCCGCGGATCGAGGAGTCGGAGCGCGCGATGCACCGCTACCACGCGCTGCTCGTCGAGCCATGGGATGGCCCGGCGGGGCTCGTCTACACCGACGGGCACGTCGTCGGCGCGGCGCTCGACCGCAACGGGCTGCGGCCGCTGCGCGTCGCGGTCACCGACGACGGCCTTGTTGCGGTTTCCTCTGAGGCTGGCGCGATTCCGCTGCCGGAAGGGGTTGGCGTGCGGCGCGCCCGGCTCGGCCCAGGCCAGCTGCTGACGGTCGACGCGACGCACGGGCTGCGTCTCGACGCGGCGTTGAAGCGCGACCTCGCCCGACGGCGGCCGTATGTGGAATGGGTCGCAGCCAGCATCGACCGCCGCGATGCTGGAACGCCGGCTCCGGTCGCCGAGGCTCCCGACCTGACTACGCGCCACGCGCTTCATGGCTACACGCGCGAAGAGCTGAGCCTGATGCTCCGCCCGATCGCGCAGACCGGCCACGACCCCGTGTACTCGATGGGCGACGACGCACCCCTCGCGCCGCTCGCGGGTCGTGCCCGGCCGCTCGCGTCGTTCTTCCGGCAGCGATTCGCGCAGGTGACGAACCCCGCGATCGACCATCTGCGCGAGCGAACGGTGATGTCGGTCTCGACGATGCTCGGCCCACGCGCGCCTCTCGATGCTGAGGGGCCACTGCCGACGCTGACTGTGTTGCCTGGCTTCCTGCTCTATCCGAGCGGGCTTGCGGCGCTGTCGCCGGATCGATTTGACGCGACCTTCGACGCCGCCGAGGGACTGAGCCGCGCGCTTGATCGCATCGCAGCCGAAGCCGAGGCCCTCGTCCGTGGCGGTTCGAAGCTTGTCTGCGTTTCGGACGCCGAGGCCGGTGGCGATCGCGCTGCGGTGCCGTCGCTGCTCGCGCTCGCCGCGACGCACACGCATCTCGTCGAGGCCGGCTTGCGAACGCAATGCGCGCTCGTCGTGGAGAGCGATGAGCCGCGCGACACGCACATGGTCGCGACGCTGCTCGGTTACGGCGCCGACGCGATCTGCCCGCGCCTGGCCCTGGAGACTGTGGCCGTGCTGGCCGCGAACGACAAGGTCGGCGGCGACAGACCGACCCCGGAAGAAGCGCAGCAGCGGCTGCTCGCGGCGCTCGAAGAGGGCGTGCTCAAGGTGATGTCCAAAATGGGTATCGCCGACGTGGCGAGCTACCGCGGCTCGCGGCTGTTCGACGCGATCGGGCTCGACCGGCTCCTGTGTGACCGCTTCTTCGGCGCCACGCCCTCGGCGGTCGGTGGGATCGGGATCGACGTGCTCGAGCGGCAGGCGCTCGACCGGCTCGCGGCGTCGCAGGGCGAGAAGCCCGAGCTCGAGAATCCCGGCTTCTACAAGTTCCGCAAAGGCGGCGAACCGCACGCGACAAGCCCGGAGGTTGTCGCCGCGCTGCAGGAGAGCGTCGCCGCCGCCCACGCGTTGCGGGGTGCGGCGAGGACCGGTCGCTCCGATCTGTACGACCGCTTTGCGGCGCTCGTCAACGAGCGCGACCCGATCGAGCTGCGCGACCTTTTCGAGCTCGTTCCCGCCGGCGCGGCGATCCCGCTCGAACAAGTGGAGCCGGTCGAGGCGATCTTCCACCGCTTTTCGAGCGGTGCGATGTCGCACGGCTCGCTGTCGCGCGAAGCGCACGAGACACTCGCGATCGCGCTCAACCGGCTCGGCGGGAAGTCGAACTGCGGCGAGGGCGGCGAGGATCCGGAGCGCTACGGCGACGAGCGCAACTCGACGATCAAGCAGATTGCGTCCGGCCGCTTCGGCGTCACGGCCGAGTACGCGTCGTCGGCCAGCGAGCTGCAAATCAAGGTCGCGCAGGGCTCGAAGCCGGGCGAGGGCGGCCAGATTCCCGCGCACAAAGTCACCGACGAGATCGCTCGTCTACGCAACACGCAAGCCGGCGTATCGCTGATCTCGCCGCCGCCGCACCACGACATCTACTCGATCGAGGACCTCGCGCAACTGATCTTTGACCTCCACGAGGTGAACCCCGAAGCGGACATTTCGGTGAAGCTCGTTTCGGAGCGTGGGGTTGGCCTCGTCGCGGTCGGCGTTGCGAAGGCGCATGCGGATGTCGTCCACATCGCTGGCGCCGACGGTGGCACCGGCGCGAGCCCGCTGCCGTCGATCAAGCACGCCGGCGCACCGTGGGAGCTCGGCGTCGCCGAGACGCAGCAGGCGCTGGTCGCCTCGGGCCTGCGCGGTCGGGTGCGGCTGCGCGTCGACGGCGGCATGAAGACGGGCCGCGACGTTGTTGTCGCGGCGCTCCTCGGCGCCGACGAGTTCTCGTTTGGCACCGCCTTGCTGCTCGCCGAAGGCTGCCTGATGGTGCGCTCTTGCCACCTCGACACGTGCCCGGTCGGGATCGCAACGCAGAAGCCGGAGCTGCGCGCGAAGTACGCCGGGACACCCGAGATGGTCGAGGCGTATCTCCGCTTCGTCGCCGAGGAAGTGCGGCAGCTGCTCGCGTCGCTTGGGCTGCGCTCGCTCGACGAGGCGATCGGCCACGTCGAATGCCTTCGCCAACGCCGCACCGGCGATCCTTCGGCCGATTCGCTCAACCTCCGCCCGCTGCTTTCGCGCGCGGGTGATGGCGCGCATCGCTACGCGGGGGAGCACGTCTCGCGGCCGGGCGACCGGCTCGGCGCGCTGCTCGCGGCCACTGGCCGCGTGGCCGTCGACGAGACGCGACTCGTCGATCTCGGCTACGCGATCACGAGCGCGGATCGCGCCGTTGGCGCGCGGCTCGGTGGCGTGATCGCGCGGGCACACGGGTCGCAACCGCCGGCCGGCCGCGTGCGTGCGCGATTCGAGGGCTCCGCCGGTCAGAGCTTTGGCGCCTTCCTTACCGCGGGAGTCGAGCTCGATCTCACGGGCGAGGCGAACGACTACGTGGGCAAGTCGATGAGCGGCGGCAAGATCGTGATCGCGCCGCCGCCCGGCGATGCCGGCGATCCGTGCCTTGCGGGCAACACGCTGCTCTACGGCGCGACCGGCGGCGAGCTGTTCTGCGCCGGCTCCGCCGGCGAGCGATTCGCTGTGCGCAACTCGGGCGCGGTCGCAGTGGTTGAGGGTGTCGGCGACCACGCTTGCGAGTACATGACGCGCGGTACGGTCGTTGTTCTCGGGCCGCACGGGCGCAATGTCGGTGCGGGGATGACCGGCGGCGAGTGCTTCCTGCTGGATCCGGACGAACGGCTCATCAATCCGGAGCTCGTGGCGCTCGTCGAGCTGGAGCAGGACGACGAGGAGCGCTTGCTTCGCCTGCTGGAGCGCCATCAGCGTGCGACCGGCTCACCGCGGGCAGCCGTTCTGCTCGCCGATCCGCCTGCTGCTCTGCGCCGCTTCCGTTGCCTACTACCGAAGTCAGTAGTCACTGGGTCTCGCATAAAAGTTAAAAGAACAGCATAATATGCAGACGATGGCCTACATCTCGATCACCGGCGCGTCCGGCTACACCGGGCAGGAAGCACTTGATCGTGTGCTCGCGCATCGCGAGCTCGAGCTGCACGCCGTCGGCTCCGACTCGCTCGCCGGGCGCGATGCGGCGACGCTCGATCCGCGTCTGAACCGCAACGGCGGCCGGCGCGTGCCGCAGTTCATCACCAACGAGGCCGCGCTTGCATCGGGCGCCGACATTGTTCTGCTCTGCCAGCCGCACGAGAATGCAGCCGCGCTGGAGCCGCCGGCGAAGGGCGTCGTGATCGACCTCTCCGGTGCCCACCGGCTGACTGACGCGTCGCTCTATGAGCGCTGGTACGGGTTCGCGCACCCGCGGCCCGAGGAGCTCTCCGAGTGGAGCTATGGGCTGCCCGAGCTCACCCCGCCAACCGGCAGGCTGATCGCGAACCCCGGTTGCTACGCGACCGCCGCGCTGCTCGCCCTCGGCCCGCTGAAACACGCAATCGACCCTCACGGTGTTGTCGTCGATGCGAAGTCGGGCATGACCGGCGCAGGCCGCTCGCTGAAGGCGCTCTCGCATGCGGGTGCGGTGCTCGAGAACGTCTCTCCCTACAAGGTCGGCTCGCACCAGCACGTGCCCGAGATCGCGCAGGTGCTGGGCTTCCCGGTCTCGCTCACACCGCATCTGCTGCCGGTCAGACGAGGGCTGATCGCGACGTGTTACGTCCGTTCGACTGGCGCCGACTTGCGCGCGTTGCTGACCGAGTTCTATGCGGCGAGCCACGTCGTCTCGGTTCTGCCGGAAGGCGTCGCGCCCGACCTCGCGCGCGTCCAGAACACCGACACGGCTGAAATCGGGGTTTTCGAGGATTCGTTTACCGATCGCACGATCGTGATTTGCGCGATCGACAACCTCGGCAAAGGTGCGGCCGGCCAGGCGATCCAGAACGTCAATCTGCTATTCGGCTTCGCCGAGACCGAGGGGCTGCGACTGCCGGGCGTTCTCGTATGAGCGTGACCGCCGCCACGGGGTTTGTCGCCTCCGGTGTGAGTGCCGGGATCCGTCCGTCCGGGAAGGCCGATGTCGCGCTGGTCCACTCGACCGAGCCATGTGTCGGTGCCGGGATGCTGAGCCGGAACAAGGTGCGCGCTGCCTGCCTCACCGTGAATCGCGAGCACCTCGACGCGTCGGAGCCACGCGCGGTCATCGTCAATTCCGGCGTGGCGAACTCTGCGACGGGCGCGGGCGGGCTCGCGGATGCGCATGCGACCGCTGCCGAGACCGGGCGGCTGCTTGGCCTGGCGCCCGAGGAAGTGCTCGTGCTGTCGACCGGCGTGATCGGTGTGCGGCTACCGATGGAGAAGCTCCTCGCCGGGATCGCCGACGCAGTTCCGCTGCTGTCCTACGACGGCGGCCTCGCAGCGGCTGAGGCGATCATGACGACCGACACACGGGCGAAGACCGCTGCCGTCTCGACGCACGGCTTCACGGTCGGTGGCATGGCGAAGGGCGCCGGCATGATCCATCCCGATCTCGCCACGATGCTCGCAGTCGTGACGACCGACTACCCGCTTGGCGCTGGCGAGTCGATCGAGTTCCTGCGGCCCGCCGTCGAGCAGACGTTCAATGCGATCTCGATCGACGGCGAGTGCTCGACGAACGACAGCGTTCTGCTGCTTGCAAACGGCGCGAGCGGCGTCAAGCGGACTCCGGCGACCGACACGGCGTTCCAGGCGGCGTTGCTCGAGGTGTGCCGTGATCTTTCGCGCCAGATCGTCGTCGACGGCGAGGGCGCGACCGTGCTCGCGCAGATCGATGTCTCGGGCGCTGTTGACGATGAGCAGGCTCGCGCGATCGCGCGGCGGATCGCGACTTCGCCGCTCGTCAAGACTGCGCTCTTCGGCCACGACGCAAACTGGGGCCGCGTGCTGATGGCCGCCGGCTCGGCGCCGTACAACGGCGGCTACGCAGACATCGACGCGAATCTTGTGTGCCTCTCGTACAACGGCAGCGTCGTCCTGCGCGGTGGCACGCCGCAGGATGTCGAGCCGGATGTCTCCGGGCCTAGCTGCACGATCGATCTCGATCTCGGGCTCGGGTCGGGCCGTGCGAGCTACCTCACGAGCGACCTGTCATACGACTACGTCCGGATCAATGCGGAGTACACGACGTGAGCTCCGCGGGTCGAATCGTCCTCAAGGTCGGGGGACGCGTGGCGGCCGATGCGGCGTCGAATGCGCTTGCTCTCGCCGCGGCTGGGCACGAGGTGATCGTCGTCCACGGCGCCGGGCCGCAGATTTCCGCCGAGATGGAACGGCGCGGTCTGCCGGTTGAGTTCGTCGACGGTCGCCGCATCACCACGGCTGCGGGCCTCGAAGTTGTTCGCGAGGCGTTGCTGCGGGTGAATGAGGAGATCTGCGCCGCGATCGGACCGGCCGCGGTTGGTCTTCTGGGCGATGAGATTGGTCTCGAAGCAACGCGTGTCGCGGCGCTCGGCCTTGTCGGCGACCCGCTTCCCTCCGCGCCGGCTGCGGTTGTCGCCGTGCTCGCGGCTGGAAAGATCCCCGTGATTGCGCCGCTCGCGGTCGGCCCGCTCAACGTCAACGCGGACCAGGCTGCTGCATCGCTGGCGGTCGGGCTCGGCGCCGAGCGGATCAGCTTCATCACCGACGTTCGCGGCGTGCTCGTTGATGGCGGCGTGCTCACGGCGCTGCTCGCCGACGATGCCGATCGCATGCTCGATCGCGGCGCATTCGAAGGCGGGATCGTGCCGAAGCTAGTCGCCGCGATTCGCGCTGCTCGCCATGGTGTCCGCGCCACGATCGGCATCACCGAAGTCACCGCGTGAGCGCCGAACTACTCCCGACGATGGACGCGCCGCTGCTGCCGACGTACGCGCGCGCCAACGTCACGTTCGTCCGCGGCGACGGCTGCCGCATCTGGGACGACACCGGCCGGAGCTACCTGGATTTCGTCGCTGGCGTTGCGGTCGTGAGCCTCGGCCATCGGCACCCGTCTCCACTCGCGGCGGCGCAGGAGCAGCTCGATCGCCTCTGGCACGCGTCGAACCTCTACTACACGGAGCCGATGGCCAAGCTCGCGGGCCTGCTCTCGACGCGGGTCGGCGGCGCGCAGGCGTTCTTCTGCAACTCGGGCGCCGAGGCGGTCGAGAGCGCGCTCAAGTACGCGCGCAAGGCGACCGGCCGGACGCGGATCATCGCGCTCGAAGACAGCTTCCATGGGCGTACGCTCGGGGCGCTTTCGGCCACCGGTCAGCCGGCGAAGTGGGAGGGATTCGGGCCGCTTGTGCCGGGCGTCTCGTTTGCGCCGGCGAACGACATCGAGGCACTCGAAGCAGCGATGGCGCCGTCGGGCGATGTCGCGCTGATCCTGCTGGAGCCTGTCCTCGGCGAGGGCGGCGTCATCCCGCTCGAGCTGGAGTTCATCGCGGCCGCCGCCGAGATCGCGGCCGAATCCGGCGCGTTGCTCTGCGCCGACGAGATCCAGACCGGCATCGGGCGAACCGGGACGTTCCTTGCCAGCGAGCAGTTCGGACTCAAGCCGGACCTGATCACGCTGGCCAAAGGCCTCGGCAACGGGCTGCCGATCGGCGCGCTACTCGTCACGGAGAAGGCCCTTGGCGGGTTCAGCCCGGGCGACCACGGCTCGACCTTCGGCGGCAACCCCGTCTGTTGCGCCGCAGCGTGCGCTGTCGTGGAAGCGATTGACGAGGACATGCTCTCGAATGTGCGTGACCGCGGCGCCGAGCTTGCCGCCGGGCTCGCATCGATGCCGGGCGTGACCGGGGTGCGGGGCAAAGGCCTGCTGCTCGGTGCGACGCTCGACCGACCCGTGGGACCGGTGGTGGACTCCTGCCGTGACCGCGGTCTCCTCGTCCTCTCCGCGGGCCAGGGCGTATTGCGGCTTACCCCACCGCTCGTCCTTGGCCCAGCGGAGGTCGAGGAAGCACTCGGCATCATCAGAGCGGTGCTCGCAACCGGCTGATGGGGACTGCATATCTTGCTACCGTCCCGCATAGTATGAAGCGCCGAGACCGGCAGTCCACGATCCTCAGGCTCGTCCAGGACGAGGCCATCTCGACGCAAAGCGAGCTCGCCGATGCGCTCCGTAATGCCGGCTACGAGGTTGTGCAGACGACGGTGTCGCGCGATGTCGCCGAGCTCGGCCTGGTCAAGGTTCGCGCCCCGAGCGGTCGGCTGATCTACGCGCCAGCCGGCGCAGGCGACGCCGACCGGATCCGCGCGGTTGCAGCCGCGATGCGGCGCTATGCGCTTTCCGCCGAGGCGACTGGCAATCTCGTGGTGGTGACCACACCGTCGGGATATGCGAATGCGCTCGCACAGGCGATCGACGAAGGAGGGCACCCGAGGATCGCCGGCACGATCGCCGGCGACAACATGATCTTCATCGCCGCCAGGGAAGGCACCTCCGCCGCCGACCTGCGGAACGAGTTGGCGGGACCACTTTCCGAAACGGAGCACTGATGTCACGGATCGCTGTCGTTGCATATTCCGGGGGCCTCGATACGAGTTGTATCGTCGCCTGGCTGAAGGAGGATCGGTACGGCTTCGACGAGGTGATCGCGGTGATCGTCGATGTTGGCCAGGAGTTCGATCTCGAGGAATCCGTCACGCGGGGCAAGGCCGCCGGCGCCGACGACGTTGTCTTGATTGACCGCAAGCACGCGTTCGCGAACGACCAGTGCGCGAAGGCGATCAAGACGAACGCGCTCTACGAAGGCAAGTACCCGCTCGTCTCTGCGCTCTCGCGCCCGGTGATCGCGCAGGCAGTCGCCGAGCTGGCGCTCGAGCTAGGCGCCGAAGCCGTTGTCCACGGCTGCACCGGGAAGGGCAACGACCAGCTGCGCTTCGAGCTCGCGTTCAAGGCGCACTACCCGGGCGTGCGTGTGATCGCTCCGCTGCGGGACAAGATCTGGACGCGCGACGAGGAGATCGAGTACGCGATCGCCAAGGGCATCCCGGTCGTGCAGACGAAGGCGTCGCCGTTCTCGATCGACGAGAACCTTTTCGGCCGCGCGATTGAGGCCGGCGTGCTCGAAGATCCGTGGAACGCGCCGCCGCCGGAGCCGTACGCGATGACGTCGGATCCGCTTTCGGCGCCCGCACCTGTCGAGGTCATCGTTGGCTTCGAGTGTGGTGTTCCGGTGTCGCTCGACGGCGAGGAGCTGCCGCTCGCGGGGCTGATCGCGAGCATGAACCGGCTCGCTGGCGCCTACGGGATCGGCCGGATCGACATGATCGAGAACCGCGCGATCGGCATCAAGAGCCGCGAGGTCTACGAGTCGCCGGCCGGCATCGCGCTGATCGTCGCGCATTCCGCGCTCGAAGATGTCGTGCTCACGAAAGACGAGGCCCGGATCAAGCGCGGTCTCGAGCAGCGCTGGACGGAGCTCGTCTACGAGGGGCTGTGGTTTAGCCCGGCGCGCGAGGCGATCGATGCATTCGTCGACAAGACGCAGGAACTCGTGACTGGCGAGGTTCGGCTTTCGCTCCAGCCGAACGCGGCCGTCGTGACCGGGCGCCGCTCCGAGAACATGCTCTACGCCGAGAAGCTCGCGTCGTATGGCACCGGCGAGACGTTCCCGCACGAAGCCGCCGAGGGCTACATCCGCATCTCGTCGCTCGAGACGGAGCTCACCGCGGCTCGCTCTCGGGCACAATCCCGCGTATGACGTTGTGGGCAGGTCGGGTGGAGGGAGCGCTCGACCCGGCGGTGTGGGAATTCCTGCGCGCGGACGATGCGGAACTGCTGCCGTACGACTGCGAGGCGACGGCCGAGCACGCGGGTCGGCTCCACGCAGCGGGGCTGCTCACCGGCGATGAGCTGGCGGAGGTCGAGACCCGACTCGCCGAGATCGCGCAAGATCCGGCGTCGTACCTCGACTCAGATGAGGACGTTCATTCGGCGATCGAGCGGCTGCTCGGCGAGGTCGGGCGCAAGATTCATGCAGGACGTTCACGCAACGATCAGGTCGCGGCCGCGTTCCGGCTCTACGCGCTCGACGCCTGCGCGGAAGCACGCGAGGAGATCGACGCGCTTGCGCTCGTCGTCCTCTCGTTCGCCGAGACCGAGGCCGACACCGTGATGCCCGGCTACACCCATATGCAGCGCGGCCAGCCCGTGACGCTCGGCCACCATTTGCTCGCGTGGGTCGAGATGCTCGATCGCGATCGCACGCGGTTCGCCTACGCGGCCGAGGCTGCGGCCGAGAGCCCGCTCGGTGCGGGTGCGCTGGCGGGTTCGACGCTGCCGCTGCCTCCGCCGTCGGGCCAGATGCGCAACTCGATCGACGCCGTCGCCGACCGCGATTTCGCACTCGACTATCTCTATGCGGCCGCCGTGCTCTTCACGCACCTGTCGCGGATCGGCGAGGAGATCGTTATCTGGGCCACCTCGGAGTTCGGCTTCGTCAAGCTGCCCGAGACCGCCGCCACGGGCTCGTCGATGATGCCGCAGAAGCTGAACCCTGATGTCGCGGAGCTTGTCCGCGGCAAGGCAGGGACGGCGATCGGGAGGCTGACTGGCCTGCTCGCGACGGTGAAGGGGCTGCCGCTCGCCTACGACCGCGACTTACAGGAGGACAAAGTCCCGGTTTTTGCATCCCGTCGAGACATGCGCGGCGCGCTGCAGGCGCTCGTCGCGCTGGTCAGTGGCCTCGACGTGAATCGCGAGCGACTCGCAACGGCCGCATCCGATCCGCTGCTGCTCGCGACCGATGCTGCGGAGGCGCTGGTCGTCGACGGCGTTCCGTTCCGCGATGCGCACGAGCGCGTGGCCGAAGCGGTGCGGGACGGCAGCTTCGCGCCGCCAGCGGCGCCTGCTCCAAGAGCCGCGCCTGGGCCTGGCGGAGTGCGCGAAGCGCTAGCCGAGGCCCGGCAGCGCTTCGGCGACAACCTCTAGAGGTCACGCCTGACCGACGCGCGAGCCAGCAGCAAGCTATTGGCGGGGCGAACGGTTCTCAGTTCACCCGTTCCAGATCAGGGTTTCCAGCCTGTTCTAGGCGAGGATGTTGACGGCGCGTGCGGCTACGAGAAGCACGGTGATCGCCGACAAGGTGGACTCGGCCGCCATTAGCGCCTTGGCGGGTCGGGTGAGTGGCATCGCGTCGGTTGGGCTGAACGCGATCGAGTTCGTCAGGGACACATAGAAGTAGTCCCAGAGGCGTGGTGACCAGCCTGCCCGTGCGAGTTGAGGGTTCTCGTCTTGAGGGAACTGGAAGTCCGGCCCGACGCGGGCGGCAAGAGCACGGGCGACTGGGCCGCCGCAATCCAACTCCCAGAAGGCGAGTCCGAACGCAATCGCGTCGGTCAGCCACATCGTTCCGCCGCTGAACAACAGCTGCCGCCCTGTCAGGTGGGTGCCAGAGCGAGACACCAATGATGCGACCAGCACCAGGACGCCCACGACGTTAAAGGCCCAAACTAGGGCGAGCAGGCCGATCACGATCTCGCGCCTGCGGTCATGCCTTACGAGGCGCCCCAAGCCGAATAGCAGCGTCGCTGAAAGCAAGACGTAGGGGCCAGCCACGACTAGCCAAACCCACCAAAGCCGGTGGCCTAACAGCTCCCAGTGGGCGTGCCTGCTCACCAAAGCGAGCGCGACGAGGTTTCCGGCGGCCGCGAGCGCGAACGGAGCTGCGTCATCCCGGGCCTCACGCACCGCTGCAGCCAAACGACGCGGGTCAGGCGAAACGGTCGCCGTATCAGCTGGCGCGCTGGAGTCAGCCATGCCAACCAGGATGGAAACACCACCGGACGGCGACAACGGCATCAAAGCCGATCCCCCGATCCGGCCGATGGACGGCTGATTTCGAGAAACGTGATTCGGCTGTGTTAGATCCATGGGGTCGGAGCGCGGCGATTGGCCACCTCAAGCCGCCTAGCGAGGTGTCGCGTTCGAGGTTGCGGACGCGTTCGCGTCTTCACCTTCACCCGACCCGGCAACCGAGTTCGCCCCCGAGGTAAAGTGAGGTCGTTGTGAACGCGCCCCTCCAGAGGGGATTTCTCCTGTCTGTCGCGGCGATCGCCGCCGGGCTGCTCGTGACCGGCTTTGCCGCAGCGACTCCCCGGGGCCACGTGCTGGTCGCCGAGTTCCACGCAGACGTCAACCCAGTCACGCGCGACTTCCTCGTCGGTGCCATCCACCGAGCGCAGCGCAACGGGGACGCGGCAGTTGTGATCGAGATAGACACCCCTGGAGGGCTCGGCTCGTCGATGCGGTCGATCGTGAAGGCGATCCTCGCTGCGAAGGTGCCCGTGATCGTCTATGTATCACCGTCCGGCTCAAGCGCGGACTCCGCCGGCGCGGTGATCGGTGAAGCCGCCGACCTGCTCGCGATGGCGCCGCAAACGAACATCGGCTCGTCCACGCCGATCACGACCAACGGACAGGACTTCTCAAAGGACCTCCGCCGAAAGATCGTGAACGACGCGGCCGCCTACATCGGTGAGCTCGCGCGGGAGCACGGCCGGAACAACGCTCTCGCCGAGCAAATGGTGCGGAGGGCATCGAACTACGGCGCGACCGACGCGCTCCGGCTCAACGTCGTCGATGCGATCGCGCCCACGCTCTCGAAGCTACTCGAACAGATCGACGGCCGACGCACTCAACCGAAGGGGATCATCCTCCATACAGCCGGCGCGACGATCGACCGCGTCGAGATGTCGTTCTTCCAGCGTGCGCGGAATCTCCTAGTCGACCCGAACCTGATCGAGTTGATGCTCTCAATTGGGCTGGTCGGAATCCTCGTCGAGCTGTGGCACCCTGGGCTGATCTTTCCTGGCACGGTTGGCGCGATCTCGCTTATCGTCGGCCTCTACGGACTGCAGGTACTGCCTGTCTCGGTGGCCGGAGCCGCGCTGCTCGCGCTCTCATTCGCATTCTTTGCCGCCGAGCCGTTCGTAATGAGCCACGGAGCCTTAGCGGTTGGGGGTGGCGTGCTGTTCGTCATCGGTTCGTTGATCCTCTTCGACCCTGCCGGCCCACTCTTCCACGTCTCGCTCGTCGTTGTGCTCGCTATTGCGGGAACGCTTACCGTGCTCCTCGGATTCGCGTTGTCACGCGTCGTTCGTGCGCGCAGGCTCCCGTCCGCCGTCGGCATCTCCCACCTTGTGGGAGAGGAAGGGGTCGTTCGCCGCGGCGGCTACGTGCTCGTCGCGGGTGAGCTCTGGCGGGCCCGCAGCGGAGACGGGTCACCGTTGAAGCTGGGCGACGCAGTCATCGTGGAACAGCTCGAGGACGACCTCGGGCTAGTCGTAGAATCCCAGCACACCATTGGAAGGAACGAATTGTGAGCGCTGCTCTGATCGCGATCGTTGCCGTTGTCGTCGTCGTCCTACTCTTCCTCTACGCATCAATAAAGGTCCTGCGCGAGTACGAGCGAGGGGTGATCTTCCGCCTTGGCCGCCTCTTGCCGGAGCCGAAAGGGCCAGGACTCTTCATCCTCATCCCGGTCGTCGATCGGATGGTCAAGGTCGACCTGCGCACGATCACGCTGAACGTACCGCCCCAAGAGGTGATCACGAAGGACAACGTCCCGGCCCGCGTCAACGCGGTCGCCTACTTCCGCATCGTCGACCCGAAGAGCGCCATCGTCCAGGTGGAGAACTTCATGGCAGCGACGCTGCAGATCGCCCAGACAACGCTCCGTTCCGTGCTCGGCCAGCACATGCTCGACGAGCTGCTCTCCGAGCGCGACAAGATCAACACGATCCTGCAGACGATCATCGACGAAGCAACGTCGCCGTGGGGGATCAAAGTCTCGATCGTCGAAGTGAAGGACGTCGAGATCCCGGCGGACATGCAGCGCGCCATGGCGCGGCAGGCTGAAGCCGAAAGGGAGCGCCGCGCGAAGGTGATCGCCGCCGAGGGCGAGTATCAGGCCTCCGAACGGCTCAAGGACGCTGCAGCTGTTATGGCGCAAGAGCCGATCACCGTCCAGCTGCGCTACCTACAGACGCTGCTCGAGATCGGGTCGACCAACAGCTCGATCATAGTGTTCCCGATCCCGGTCGACCTACTCGCGCCATTCATGGACAAAGCTGCAAAGAGCGCCGAACAATCCGAGAGCCACAGTCCGCGGGCCGCCGGGACATAAGAGCTCGTTTCATTTGACCGTTCGGGTTTTGTGGTGTGCGGAGGCGTGTTTGTTTTGAGCCTCCGGGGTGTGGGCAGGGACCCGCCCCTCTTCAGCGAAGTCGTCGGCATCTGTTGTCGAGCTTGGAGGGGTGTCGATGAGCGCTGCGCCGTGAGCTGTTCCCGACGAGTTGTGGGAGCTTGTCGAGCCGCTGTTGCCGACGCCGAGGCGAAGCCGCCCTGGTGGGAGGCGCCGGCTGCCTGACCGCAAGGCGCTGTCGGGGATCCTCTTTGTGTTGCATACCGGGATCGCCTGGCGGCATCTGCCGTTGGAGCTTGGTTTCGGCTCGGGTGTCACCTGCTGGCGCCGGCTTGATGAGTGGCAGCAAGCCGGGGTGTGGGAGCACCTGCACCATGTGCTGCTCGATCGCTTGCGGGCTGCCGGTCAGATCGAGTGGACGCGCGCGGTTGTCGATTCCAGCCATGTAGCAAGCCAAAAAGGGGGCGCCAGAACGGGCCCGAGCCCGGTTGACCGGGGGCGGCTGGGCTCCAAGCACCATCTGATCGTCGATGGTGGCGGGCTACCACTCGCTGTTTGCTTGAGCGGCGGCAACCGCAACGACATCAGCCAGCTGATCCCGCTCGTGGACGGGGTACCTCATGTGCGGGGCAGGCTCGGCCGGCCCAGACGGCGGCCGGAGCGGCTACTCGCCGACCGCGGCTACGACTCCGACCCACACCGCCAGCAACTCCGCAAGCGCGGCATCAGACCTGAGATCGCTCGCCGCAAGACCCAACACGGCTCCACCCTGGGCCGCTACCGCTGGGTCGTCGAGCGCACCTTCGCCTGGCTCCACCGGATGAAACGCCTGCTCGTCCGCTACGAACGACGCGCCGAGACCCACGAAGCCTTCCTCTCGCTCGGCTGCTCACCCATCTGCTGGCGAAAGCTACGAGGCACCAATTGAAACGAGCTCTAAGCGCCTATCCCAGTTGGGTGAGTGCGCGTCGGGTGGCGTGGGCTTTCCTGAAGGCGATGAGCCCGCTCGCGAGTTGGAGTAGGGCGAGGCGACGAGCGCTTCGACGCTCCGATCGTCGTGGATCCAACCCCAGATCTGGCGCTGATGCTCGTCCGGGGTCGGGCAGTGTAGAAGTCGGCGTAGCCGCGAAAGCGCCGCGTCCAGGCGTCGAACTCGTCGACGCGTACCGGGCGAATAGTCCAGGTGGTCACTGGTCGGACGCTATCGCGGCTGCTGATTGAATGCGCCGATCGAGCGTTGGTCACGAACTCTTCTGGTCGACGGCGAGACGGTCACTGTGCGCGTCCGGGAGTCGCCGCGTGCGCGAGCCGCGCGGATCGTCGTTTGGCGAGACGGTCTGATCGAGATCGTCGTCCCGCGGCGTGCGAGCGACGCCGAGATCGACCGCTTGCTGGAACGGCACCGCGCGTGGATCGCGAAGCGGACGACGATCTCGACGCAGCTCGGCCTCGATCGGTCCGGCGTCGTGTGGCGCGATCTCGAGCCAATCCCGATCGAGATGGCTCGCCCGTCGGGTGCCGCCGTCGCGCGCCTGAGGGCCGGGCGGCTCGTCGTCGGAGACGCACCCGGGCCTGAGGTGCACGACGCGATCGAGCGCTGGTACCGCCGCGAAGCGCGGCGGCTAATCACCGAGTCGGCCGAGCGCGAGGCGGCGCGGCTCGGGCTCGCCTTTCAGACGATCGCGATCCGCGATCAGCAAACGCGCTGGGGGTCGTGCTCGCGGCGCGGCACCCTCTCGTTCAACTGGCGGCTAGCGATTGCCCCGCGCGACGTGCGCGAGTACGTCGTCATCCACGAGCTCTGCCATCTGCGCGAGCTGAACCATTCGAAGGCGTTCTGGCAGCTCGTCGCCATCGCGATGCCAAGCTGGAAGGAGCACAAGCGCTGGCTCAGCGAGCACGGGGCCGAGCTTCAGGCGTACACGATCGAATGGCCACCACAGCCGAGCGCGGCTAGAAGTTCCTAGGGAAGCGTGCCGCCGCCGAGGTCGTCGAGGGTGCTGCTCTTGAATTCGAGTGCGATCCGGCCGGCTGCGGTGTAGCGGGTTGCGTCTGGGGTGGTGTCGTGGCTCAGGACTTGTTGCCAGCTACCACCAGTGAAGTGGAGGGCG
>JANYJX010000028.1 GCA_025358355.1 Actinomycetes bacterium
GTCGGTGGCAAGGGCGGGTACGTCGAGCGCGACGGGCACCTCGTCGATCCAGGCGACGCCGAACGCCGCGCAGCGCTCGGCTCGTGAGCCTCCTCGAACTCGCGCCTGCGGGCCTTGTCGACGGCGATGTCTATCTGAAGCGGGAGGATCTGCACGAGCTCGGCGCGTTCAAGTGGCGCGGTGCGCTGCCGGTCATGCGCGGGTACAAAGCACAGGGAGCGGCAACGGTCGTCACCGCGTCGACCGGGAATCACGGGGCGGCGACAGCCTGGGCGGCGCGCGAGCTCGGGCTGAGTGCGGTCGTCTTCGTGCCGGAGCAGGCGACCGAGGCCAAGCTCGCACGGATCGTCGAGCTCGGCGCGGAGTTGCATCGCGTCGGCGACGACTTCGACGAAGCCAAGGTCGCCGCTGCGGCGTATGCGCTGGAGCGAGGCCTGCCGTTGTTCGTCGACGGCGTCGAGCCCGCGCAGTTCGTCGGCTATCGCGCGATCGGCGACGAGATCGCGCACAACCTCGATGGGCGCACAGGCACGGTAGTCGTCCCGGTCGGAAACGGCGCACTAGTCGGCGGCGTGGGCGAAGCGCTCGCCGATACCGGCTGGCACGTCGTGGGAGTCGTCGCGAAGGACGCGCCCGTGATGGCGGACAGCTTCGACGCCGGCAGCGTGTGCGAGTCGAGCAGCGGCGCGACGATCGCCGACGGCCTCGCGGTGCGCGTCGCGATCCCGTACGCGGTCGCGCGCGTGCAACCCGTCGTCGAGCGCATGATCCGCGTCTCGGAGCGAGAGCTCGCGCACGCGATCGGCCGCTTCGCGCGGGCCGGGATACGGGTCGAGGCCTCCGCGGCGGCAGCACTAGCCGCACTCGCGCATCTCCCAGCGATGCCCGAGCCGATCGTCCTCGTCGTCACCGGCCGAAACATCGACGACGAACTGTTCCACCGAGCCTGCGACGCGTCCGAGTCGTTCCCAAACTAGAGAAGTCGGGCAGGCCATAGGGCTCTGCTTTTGCTACGCTCTGATAGCAAATGAATTGGGAGGGCATTCCGGCCGATGCAACCTGCCTCATCTACCTTGCTAGGATCGACGGATTCGACCGCGCGGCGTCATGCGTCGATAGTTTGCTCGTCTCACCTGCGGTGTGGCGGGAGGCAGTGGTTGACGGTGCACGGCTCGGCTACACCGATGCCGAACGCATTAAACAGGCCGAGACAGCGGGAATCGTCACTCGGCTCGACCTCGATGCTGCAGCGGAGAAGCGGGCTGCGAATCTCAGCGCGACCTGGCGACTCGGGCACGGCGAAAGCGAGACCCTTGCGATCGGGATCGATATCGGCCAGGCGATCATCGACGACGGTCGGGCATCCCGAGTGGCTACGACGATCAGCGTGGAACCCGTCTCAACGCTCTTTCTTCCCATTCTCGGAGTTGGCCGGGGGATGCAGCTGGCAGTCGCGGCAGATCTACTCCGCGAGTTGGCCATCGTCGCAAGCGCGAAAGCCGAAACAGTCTTTGTGGTCGAAGAGTTCCTGAGGAGGACGAAGTGAGCACGCAGCAGATCAACATCCGAGTCGACACCAACCTCGCGGCTGCGTTGGATCGGGTCGCGCGCAAGGAGTCGCTCGACCGCGCAACGGCGATCCGCCGGCTCCTTGAGCGCTCGGTCAAGGTTTGGGAGGTCGAGCACGCTGTTCTCGATGTCATGCGTGGAGACGAATCCGTGGGCCGCGCTGCCGAGGAGTCAGGGCTCTCGAACTGGGAGCTTCTCGATGCTGTCCGGGTCGCGGGTGTCTCTCATCCGCTCGGTGCGGACGATGCGCGGCAACGTCTCGCGCGTGTTACCGCTCGTGACCCGACTCTCCCCGACCGTCCACCAGCCGCGGGCGGGATCCTTCTCGTCGGTATCAACCCCGCTCCTGTTTCGGTTGCCGCAGGCCACTACTACCAGGGCCGCCTTGGCCGCCGCCTGTGGCGCCGCCTGGAGCGCGTGGGGCTCCTGCGCAATCCAATGCCAGGAGCGGAGGACGATGCCTTTGTTGCGTCCGGGAACGGGCTCACCGATCTAGTGAAGCGGCCCACCACGACGGCGGACCTCCTGACGTCATTGGAGTTGCGCGAAGGCGCGGAGTCGTTGAGGGAAAAGATCCGAAACTGGAATCCTCGCCTTGTCCTCTTCGCGTTCAAGGCGCCCGCGGCGCAGCTCCTCGGCGACGTCTCGCCTGGTCTGTGCGGGACATTTGACGACACGCCGGCGTTTCTTCTCTCCGGCCCTTACGCGGCAAAGGAGGAAACCGCACGAGTCGACGCAGAGCTGCTCGCCGCTCTGGGTGACGTGGCCGACACCCCGGCTAACGCCGAGCCGACTCAGCCCGTGACCACCAACGATCTCAGTCGCGGTGAAATCCGCCTGCCACGGCCAGCAAAGCGATTCTTCCCTCCGACGAAGGGGCAAGTCGAGGTTGTGCTCCGCGGGCACCGCGTCGTGGCTGCATACGACCCACGCGTCGGCCCCGACCAGGAGCGCAGCGGCGTTGTGCGGGTTGGCAAGAATGAGCTCGCTGACCGTGTGTCGAAAGGCGCGACCCTGATGGTCAGCCGTGGCCTCGGCGGCGTCCCTCAGCTCGACTGAAGGACTGAGTCCTTCGCCGCTTAGACTGCGACAGGCTCGCGGCCGAGCGCGACGACCCAGCGCCGCAGCCCTTCGGCGAGGTCGATCTCAGGCTCCCAGCCGAGGATCTGGCGGGCGCGCGTGATGTCCGGCCGGCGGATCTGCGGATCGTCGACCGGCAGCGCCGCGAAGACGACTTGGCTGCTCGAGCCGGTGACGCGGATGATCGTCTCGGCGAGCTCGAGCATCGTCACCTCGTGATCCGGGTTGCCGATGTTGACCGGCATGTGATCGCTCGACTCGGTCAGCAGGATCAAGCCACGGATCAGATCGTCGACGTAACACAGGCTGCGCGTCTGGGAGCCGTCGCCGAACACGGTGAGCGGCTTCCCCTCGAGCGCCTGGTGCAGGAACGTGACCGACGCGCGCCCGTCGTTCTTCCGCATCCGTGGCCCGTAGGTGTTGAAGATTCGCGCGATCCGCGTGTCGACGCCCTGTTGGGTGTGGTACGCCATCGTCAGCGCTTCGGCGTAACGCTTCGCCTCGTCGTAGACGCCGCGCGGGCCGATCGGGTTGACGTTGCCCCAGTACGTCTCCGGCTGCGGGTGCACCTGCGGGTCGCCGTACACCTCGCTCGTCGAGGCGAGCAGGAAGCGGGAGCGCTTGAACTTGGCCAGCCCGAGTGCGTTGTGCGTCCCGTACGAGCCGACCTTCAGCGTCTGGAGCGGCAGGCGCAGGTAGTCGATCGGGCTCGCCGGGCTCGCGAGGTGGTAAACGAAATCAACGGGTTCGGCGATCTCGAGGCGTTGCGTCATGTCGTGCGGCAAAAACGTGAACGCGTCGCCGCGCAGGTGGTCGATGTTCGCGAGCGAGCCGGTCTCGAGGTTGTCGACGCAGATCACCCGCTGACCGTGGGCGCAGAGCGATTCGCAGAGATGCGAGCCGAGGAAGCCCGCGCCGCCGGTGACCACCGAAGTCGGCATCGGCCGGATGGTACCGGCGGCCCGGGACAGCGGCCGTAGACTGCTCGCGTGCCCAGCTGGCTCGCCCGCCGCAGCGAGACCGACCGGCGCCTCCTCCTCGTCGCAGCGCTTCTCGCGTTCGCTGCCGCCATCCAGCACTGGTACTCGATCGTCGACGGGATCCGCGTGCAGTTCGCACACGACGTCAGCTCCTATCTGGTTATCGCGAACGCGGCTCCGTCGCTGCCGACCGAGAAGGTGCTACAGCCGTTCGCAGAGCGGATTCCCGTCCACTGGCTCGTCGGTGTGATTTCGACCGCGGGCGTCTCACTGGATCTCGTCTACCGCATCGGGATGCTCGCTTGCCTGCTCGGGATCGTGCTTGCCGTGCACGGCACTCTTGCCCGGATCGGCCTGGACACCGCCGAGTACGCGCTTGCAATGGCTGCGCTCGTCGCGAGTGCGTACCCGTTCCACTACCTGCTGGCCTCGCCCGGGATGCTCTCCGACGCGACGCTCGTGCTGGGCGTCGCGATCCTCTTGCTCGGGTTCGCGCGTGGCCGTTTCTGGATCGTGCTGCTCGGGCTTGCGCTAGGAACGGCAGGACGCCAAACGATGGTTCCGGTCGCGGTGGTTGCAGCCGGCTGGGCGTTCGTCGCCCCCGCGTGGAGGCACATGCGCTGGCAGGCCGCGACTGCGTGCCTCGCGATCCCTGCCACGATCTATGGCGCGCTCAACCTCGCCGCGCGGCGGTTCGGCTACCCGGAACCGGGCGGGCTCCACGACCTCAGCGTGCTCGGCTTCTTCACCAGCCCGCACGCGCTGATCGAGCACCTCGGCCGTGTGACGCTTGGCGTGATGGTGCCGGCTGCGCTCGGGCTGGGCGCTTGGCTGCGCGTGCGGAATCCGCTGCCGCGCGGCGCGATTCTCGTTGCGGTAGCCGTCGCGTCGCAGCCGCTCGTGCTCGGGCCATCGTCGAACGGCGGGAACGAACCGCGACTCGCCGGACTCGCCGCGCCGGCGCTTGTGATCGCGGCGGGTGCGCTTCTGCGCGGATCACATCTGACCCGCCGCGAGACGGCGATCGCGCTCGTGGCCATCGTCATCGCCGGTCTCCACAGCCGCTATACGCATAGCCCGCTATTGCGGAACTACGTGTGGGCGGGCGCCGAAGTCGTCGCCGCGATCATGCTTGTCGCCGTCCTCCGCCGGCGCCGCGAGCCACAATCCACGGCATGACCACTCCTCTTCGCGAGCGCCCAGCGTTCCAAGCGCTCGAAACCCACCACCGCGCGATCGCCGGTACCCATCTTCGCGAGCTCTTCGCCGCCGATCCAACGCGAGGCACTCGCCTCACAGCCGAAGCGGCCGGCCTTTATCTCGACTACTCGAAGCACCGGGTCACCGACGAGACGCTCGGCCTGCTCGTCCAGCTCGCCGATGAAAGCGGGCTGCGCGACCGGATCGACGCCATGTTCCGTGGCGACAAGATCAATGTCACCGAGAACCGCGCCGTCCTCCACACCGCGCTGCGCCTGCCACGCAACGCCACGCTTGTCGTCGACGGCCAGGATGTCGTCGCCGATGTCCACGAGACGCTCGATCGCATGGGCGCATTCGCGGATCGCGTCCGCTCCGGCGACTGGCAAGGTCATACCGGGAAGCGGATCGCGGCCGTCGTGAACATCGGCATCGGCGGTTCCGACCTCGGCCCGGTGATGGCGTACGAGGCGCTTCGCCACTACTCGCAGCGCGACCTGACCTTCCGCTTCACCTCGAACGTCGACGGGACGGACATCGCCGAGGCCACGCGTGATCTTGATCCCGAGGAGACGCTTTTCATTGTCTCGTCGAAGACGTTCACCACGCTCGAGACGCTGACGAACGCGCACTCGGCCCGCGCCTGGTTGCTCGCTAGCCTCGGCGGCGATGAATCGGCCGTCGCGAAGCACTTCGTCGCAGTCTCGACGAATGCCGCTGAGGTAGCGAAGTTCGGCATCGACACGGCCAACATGTTCGGCTTCTGGGACTGGGTCGGCGGCCGCTACTCGATGGACTCGGCGATCGGCCTCTCCACGATGCTCGCCGTCGGGCCTGCAGCATTCGCCGAGCTGCTCGCCGGCTTCCACGACATGGACGAGCACTTCCGCACGGCTCCCTTCGCGGAAAACCTCCCCGCGCTGATGGGCCTGCTGGGTGTCTGGTACCGCAACTTCTTCGGGGCCGGAACCGTGGCCGTGCTGCCATACGACCAGTATCTGAAGCGCTTCCCCGCGTACCTCCAACAGTTGACGATGGAGTCGAACGGCAAGCGCGTCACGCTGGAAGGCACCGAGATCGACTACGAGACCGGCGCCGTCTACTGGGGCGAGCCCGGCACGAACGGTCAGCACTCCTTTTACCAGCTGATTCACCAGGGAACCTCGCTGATCCCGTGCGATTTCATCGGCTTCTCGAGGTCGCTGAACCCGCTCGGTGACCACCACGACATCCTCACCGCGAACCTCCTCGCACAGACCGAGGCGCTGGCTTTCGGCAAGACGGCAGCCGAGGTCGAGGCGGAAGGGACGGCGCCGGGTCTCGTCGCGGCACGCACGTTCCCGGGCAACCGGCCGACCTCGACGCTCGTCGCCGACGAGTTGACGCCGCGCATCCTCGGCGCTCTGGTCGCGCTCTACGAGCACAGCACCTTCACGCAGGGGGTGATCTGGGGCGTGGACTCGTTCGACCAATGGGGCGTCGAGCTCGGCAAAGTCCTAGCCGTGCGAATCATTCCCGACCTAACGAGTGACGCCGCTCCCACGCACGATTCGTCGACGAATGCGCTGATCTCGCGGCATCGGGCGGCTCGCCGAAGCACGTGACGCAGCTCTCGGTTCACGCCGATCCCGAGGCTGCTTCTCGCGCTGCTGCCGACCTGCTCGCCGCGCTGATCGCCGAAGCCCAGACGGCGCGCGGCGTCGCGCATGTCGCGCTCGCGGGCGGGAACACGCCACGGCGAACCTACGAGCTACTCGGCCCGCTGCTCGCGAACGCGGCCGACATCGAGTGGTGGTTCGGCGACGAGCGTTGCGTGCCCGCGGACGATCCCGACTCGAACTTCCGGCTGATCACGGAGACGCTGCTGCGCACGCCGGCGATCCCGGCCGATCGGGTGCATCGCATCCGCGGCGAGCTCGACCCGAACGACGCCGCCGATCGCTACGCGGCGGAGCTTCGCTGCACCGCACCGCTCGACGACAACGGCGTGCCGCGACTCGATGTCGCGTTCCTCGGCCTCGGCGAAGACGGCCACACGGCGTCGCTCTTCCCGGGCGATCGGGCGCTCGAGATCTGCGATCGCCTGGCAGTTCCTGTCGTCGCGGCGAAGCCCCCGCCGGACCGCATCACGCTGACGCTGCCCGTCCTGCAAGCCGCACGCGCGACGGTCATCCTCGCGACGGGAGCAGGCAAACGCGATGCCGTGGCACGAGTCCTCGCCGGCCCCGATCCGGCGACACCCGCAAGCCTCCTGGACGCCAGCTCGCTCACGCTCATCCTCGACCAAGCGGCCGTACCCACCAGTTGACATCTCCAGCGGGAAAGACGGGCGTCGCCGAAGTTGCTGGCAAGGCGCTTGTCGATCTCGTGCAGCTTTGCGCCGGTGGGCTGTTCGACGCCGCGCCCGGAGGAAGCCCCGCGAATGTCGCGGTGGGCCTCGCCCGTCTGGGGGTTCCGACGCGGATGATCGCGCGGCTCGGCGACGATGTTCTCGGGCGCCGGCTCCGGGATCATCCGGCGAAGAACCGCGTCGACCTCTCGCGCGCCGTAGCCGCTTCCGAGCCGTCAACGCTCGCGATCGTCGCGGTCGGTTCCGACGGTCGCCCGGAATACGAGTTCCGCATGGATGGCACAGCCGACTGGCAGTGGCGAGACGACGAGCTCGCGTCCGCCATCGACCCGAGCGTCGTCGCCGTGCACTCCGGGTCGCTCGCGCTCACTCAGCTTCCCAGCGCGGACGCCATCGTCCGGCTCCTGCAGCGCGCGCGAGCAACCTCAACCGTCTCGTACGACCCGAACTGCCGGCCGCCGGTGATGGCTCACCCGCCGACGCGCTCTCGCGCGTCGAAGAGCTGCTCGCGATCGCCGACATCGTGAAGGCAAGCGCCGAGGATGTCTCGTGGCTGCTTCCCGGGCGGGAGCTCGAGGATGTCGCCGCCGAATGGCTCGCCGCCGGGCCCGCGCTGGTGGCGATCACACTTGGTGCGGACGGCGTCGTTGCGATCGGTCGCGAGAGCGGTGTCGTTCGCCGCCCCGGGCGCCGCGGCGCCGAGCCGCCAACGCGCGCGGAGCTCGCGTCTCTGTAACGCCAAGCGCTACAGCAGGACAGGGCGGGCATGGAAGTTGCCCCGATGAACAGCCTCCGGAGCTAGCCGCGTGCGGTGTCCACTTTGGCGGGCTGCTGATCGTCGCCGCGATCTCATCCTCGCCGGCCTGGAGATCAACCTGCAATCACTCCGAGGCCGGCCGCTCGCACTCGCCGGCGGCTGGCTTCGTCGTCTCGTTCGCCATCGCGCTCGTCGCCGGTTTCGGCCCGCACAGCGTCGGCCTCGCACCGAAGCCGCTCTTGATCGCAATCGTCCTCACCGCGACCTCGCTCGGGAACATCGTCCCGATCCTCAAAGACGCCGGCGAGATCAGCTCACCGTTCGGGCAACTGCTGCTCGCGGCCGGCTCGGTTCGCACTGAGCTCTTCCCGCTGACGGCGCCACATCCAGGCCCGCCAATCGAGCGCTACGCCGGAGTCGCCTGGCCCGGCGGCCGATTCGAGAACCGGGAGCAGACCGGGTAGGGTGTCGCGATGGCAAAGAGTTCTGACAAGCCCAAGAAGGTCCTCAAGAAACCTGCGCAGAAGACGCTCAAGGAACGGCGGAGCGACAAGCGCGGCGCCAAGAAGTACGGCTCCGGCTAGCTTCGACCGGCTCGTTTCAAGGGATAGACGGCTTAGCTTGCCGTGGTCAGCACCGCGTTCTCCGTCTGGTGGAGCGGCGGGCGCTGACACGCGCCGGGTCGTTCGCCAAACTCGCGACAATTCAGGGTCGGACTAGGTGTAGGTCACAAGAGCGTTGTTCCATCCGGTCCTCCTTGGAGGCTGGGGCTGTCGAAGCCACCAGTACCTAGGAGGAGAACCGATGAGGTTGCACGCTAACGCGAGGGCCTGCCCGCATAGCCGGCGGTTGGCGATCAGGCGGCTGGAGCAGGGTTGGACGTTGACGCGCGCTGCCGAGGCTGCCGAGGTCAGCGTGCGCACGATCTCGAAGTGGCGCTGCCGCTATCGGCTCGAGGGCGAGCCGGGTTTGTGTGATCGCAGCTCGGCACCGGCTGTGATTCCCCACCGTACGCCGCAGGAGCGGGTATAGCTGATCGCGCTGTTGCGCCGTGAGCGGCTGACCGTCTGGCAGATCGCCGAACGGCTAGGCAGGCCGCTCTCGACGGTGTCGACAATCCTGTCCCGGGTCGGGCTCGGCCGGCTCTCCAGTTGGAGCCGCCTGAGCCGCCGAACCGCTACCAGCGCGAGCAGCCCGGTGAACTCATCCACATCGATGTGAAAAGCTCGCCAGGATCGGCCGGCCCGGCCACCGCGTCAACGGCGACCGGCGTACGCGCTCGCGCGGGAGCTCACCCGCGCGGACCTCGATGCGCTCGGTGGTCTCGACACGATCATGCGTGAGCTGACCCGGCGGATCTCGTTCGGCATGGGCGTGCCTGCGCAAGAGCGAACCACCGACCACCCGGTGCTCGACGGCATCCGAGAGGCCGAGTTCGAGCCACAGCGCAAGCTCGCGCAGGCCGCGGCGGCGTAGCTTGGCACCGTCGGCTCGGGCAACCACTACGTGAACGTGATGGAGGACGAGACCGGCCGCATCCGGGTCGGCGTCCACTTCGGCTCGCCCGGGTTCGGCCACAAGACCGCGTCGGGCTTCCTCGCGCTCGCGCAGGGGCTCGAGTTCGGCACGCAGGCGCAGGACGGCGAGATGGGCTCGCCTCCGGTGCTGTTCGAGATCGACTCCGAGCTCGGCCAGGCGTACATCTCGGCGATGCAGCTGGCCGGCGACGACGCTTGCGCGGGTCGCGACATCGAGGTCGAGGGCCCGTGCCCCGATCACCCAGACGCCGGCGTGATGAAGCGGTGGGTCGACGAGCAGGTGAAGCCGGGCCTCGTCGACTGGCCGGCGGTTCAGGGGCGGCTGATCGAGCAGGGCATCGTGCTTGTCGGCGGCGGTGCGGATGAGGCGCCGCAGGCGTACAAGCGCCTGCCGGAGGTTCTCGCCGCCCACGCGGGCTCGGTGCGGGTGAAGCACACGCTCCGCCCACTTGGAGTGGCGATGGCCGGTCGCGACGTCCACGACCCGTACAAGGACTGAGGGTAGCTTCGGCAGCTCTCAGTCTTTCGGGTCGAGTCGCCTACCGTTGCGGAGCGGCGTTGCGAAGAGCTTCGGCAGCGGGTAGATCCGCGCGGCGACAGAGTGGCCGGGAGACGAGACGGTGATTCGCGCGACGCACGGGGGGAGGAGGCCGATGATGCGAGATGGCGGTCTGGCCGTGAGGGAGTTTCCGAAGAAGAACAAGCTGAACGTCCGCGGAGTGGTGATCTGGCAGCCGTTCGCGCCCCTGCCGGGCTCGCCGTACGCGATGCACAAATGGCCGTGGCTCTGTTGCGCGACAAGCGCCCAGTCTCAGCCGGACGCGATCTTCAGGCTGCGATCAGGGCCTGGGCGGAACAGGACAGTGGCGCCGGCTGCGATCCCGGCACTGACGACAACGAGAGCGGCGACGGTGACCCGCGCGACAAACCTTCGCCGCCGGCGCGAGGGTCGCAGCGCGGCCGCGCGGGAAACGACATTGTCCAGTCGGCCGCGACACCGTTCCGACCATGACGCCCAGCACGAGCGCGATGCTGTGGTAGTCGAAATCGGCTGCGTCGAAATCGGCTGCGTAGAGTAGAAAGACCGCGAGTCGTTGGCGTTCGGGCGGCAACGCAAGCCATTCAGCGAACTCTCCCGTCGAGCCGTTCTCGGGCGGCGCCGGCTCAACGTGCAGCCCTTCACGTGTATCCGGCCGCGGGTCGTGCGCCGCGTTGACGACGATCCGCCAGACCCAAGCGTCGAACAGCGGGTCACCGCGGAATGTGCCCAACGAGCGGAGCGCCCGCGCGAAACCGTCCTGCACCGCGTCGTGGGCAGAGGTGACATCGCCGGTGATCGACGCCGCGATCCGCACGAACGAGACGAACCGCTCGCGATAGAGCGCTTCGAGCTGCCCGCTGTGGTCTGTCCCCGATTCCATGCCGACACAGTAGGACCGCATGCAGCCCGAGGTTGTTTAGAGAAGCCTGGTCCGACGTAGGCTGCGGCTCGTGGACAGCACAGTGCGCTTGACCGTCGTGCCGGACGAAGGCGAGGCGGAGATCCTCTGTCGGATGCTTCGCGCGGAAGGAATTCGTTGCGCTCACTTCCGAACGAACGCGAGCAGTGGCGGCTCGGACGCCAGCGCGAGCTTCGGCGGCTGGCGCGAGGTCGTGGTGCTCAGAGACGACGCCGAACGCGCTCGCTCACTCCTTCCCAGCGACGAAACCGGAATTACCCGCGCTGAATGAGTCGGGTTTGAAGCCATCGTGAG
This sequence comes from Actinomycetes bacterium, assembly GCA_025358355.1. GTDB lineage: Bacteria > Actinomycetota > Thermoleophilia > Gaiellales > Gaiellaceae > Gaiella. The sequence goes on from JANYJX010000028.1 coordinate 11,229, forward strand.
GGCTGAGGGCGACTGGCACAACAGGTAGGGTCGCTCCGCGATGGATTCGCTCGTGACCGTGGAGTGGCTGAGTGAACACCTCGCCGACCCCGCCCTCGTCGTGCTGGACTGCAGCGTCTACGTCGGGCCGGACTTCCACGGCGTGAACGGTCGGGCCGAGTACGACGAGGGCCACATTCCCGGCGCCGGGTTCGCCGACCTGATGGGGCCGCTCTCCGATCCGAGCAGCCCGTACGCGTTCGCGATGCCGACCCCGGAGCATTTCTGTGCCGCGATGGGCCTCCTGGGTGTCGGAGACGACTCCCAGGTCGTGCTCTACGCCGGGAATATGTCGGCTTGGGCGGCGCGGGTCTGATGGATGCTGCGCTGGGTTGGCTTCGACCGAGCGGCGATCCTGGACGGTGGGCTCAGTGCCTGGATGGCCAAGGAGCTCCCGCTCTCGACCGATCCTGTCGAGCGACCGGCCAAGCAGCTGACGCCGACGCTTCGTCCCGCGCTGATCGCAGACCAGGAGGACGTGCGCGCCGCCGTCAACAGCGGCGATATCCAACTGATCGACACGATGATGGAGGAGCACTACCGCGGCGAGTGGGCGCTGTACAGCCGACCCGGTCACATACCGGGCGCGTCGAACGTCTCGGCCCTCAACCTGGTCGGCGACACGGGGCGCTACCTTCCCGGCGCGGAGCTGGCCGCCATGCACCCAGGCGACCGCGACGCCCAGGTCATCACCTACTGCGGAGGCGGCATCGCCGCGGCGTCCAACGCCTTCGTGATGACACGGCTTGGCTTCACGAACGTCGCTGTGTACGCCGCCTCGCTCCAGGAGTGGGTCGCCGACCCCTCGAACCCGATGGTGGTCGACACGCCCTGATTGATGCGAGGTTCCCCGCCGTCAGCTCTCGCGGGTGTACGCGAGCTGCCAGGCGGCGTCGAACGTCGTGCCGCCGTCGGTCGACCGCTCCCAGAGCCACATAAGCGACACTCCGCATCCTCCCTGGTCAAACCAGCATCGAGGAGTCCCACGAGGGAGACGAGCTCGTGTACATGCTCTCTGGGAGCATGAGCGTGCAGATCGATGGCGTCAGCAGCATCCTCACTCCGGGGGATGCGTTCTACGTTCCGGCTGGCGTACCGCACAGCTATGCGGCAGCGGGATCGACGATCAGTGATGCGATTTTCGGCGTCGCCCCCACGTACTGATCAACCACGAGACGGTCAGCCCGGCGGGTTGCAGACGGGTAGCAAGAACGGGTCTGAGGCCCCGGAAACCGCTTGGGAAAGCCGTTTTAGCGCAGATCTTTGTTCGACTCCATGTCGAACCACATGCCGAAGAGGGTGAACTGGCTGCCCGAGATCAGGAGCAGCGCGACGAGCACGATTGTCGGCGTCGTGATCGCGTTGCCAAGGATGCGCAGCACGACCTCGACGACGCCGAGCAGCAGGCCGACGCTCGTCATCAGGATCCCCAGCGCATAAAAGAACAGGAGCGGGTGGAAGTCGCGGATCACGTACTTCTCGCGCAGTCTCCAGAAGAAGCCCTTCAGCAGCAGCCATGAGATGCGCGGCACGACTTTCCGCAGGCGAATCCCAGACCGCTCGCCGACGCCGTAGATCGGGCGCGACGGCACGTCCCGCACACGCGCGTTGATCACGTTCAGGTGCACGAGCATGTCGTTCGGAAAGCCGTAGCGGCGGTAGATGCGGTCGAGATCGAGCCGACGCAGCGCGTCCAGCCCAAGCGCGGTGTAGCCGGCCTGCGAGTCGGCGACATGCCAGTAGCCGGAGGCGATTTTCGTCAGCAGCGACAGCACCGCGTTGCCGAGATAGCGGTTACGCGGGATGATCTTCCACGCCTCGCCGGTGAACAGCCGGTTCGCCTTCGCGTAGTCGACCTCGCCCCGCGCGACGGGTTGCACGAGCGACATCAGCTCGGCCGGATCCATCTGGTTGTCGGCGGCCATCACGCACGTCACGTCCATCGCCTCGTCGCATGCACGCTCGTAGCCGGTCACGATCGCGGCGCCGACACCGCCGTTGCGCTCGTGGACGATGACCTCGGTGCGCGCGTCAGCGGCATCGCGCGCGCGCTGCGCCGTTGCATCCGGCGACGCATCGTCGACGACGTAGATCCGGTCGACGAAGTCGGGGATCCCTGCGAGCGTCTCGGCGACGAGATGCTCCTCGTTGTACGCGGGCACGACGACCGCAACCCGCTTGCCTTCGACCATTGGGCCTTGTTAGGCGGAGGCGGGCCGGTTCCTGCGCGCCGCGAGCGGATCGCCGAGGTACGCGGCGATCGCACCGAGCAGAAGGCCGATCAACGCGCCGATCGCCGCGGCGTTGCGGCGGCTCGTCGCGGTGACCCGCGATGCCGCGGCCGGCTGCACGATCTTGCTCCGCTCGACGTTCGTCGCGAGAGAGAGCAACTGCTGGTTTTGGTAAAGCTCTTGCTGGACGGTGCCCCGACGCTGCTCCAGGAAGCCGATCGAGTTGTTCAGCGTGCCGACGATGATCAACTTGTCGGTGGGCGAGACCGCCTTGTTCTTGATCAGATCCTGCAGCTGTTGGTTGTACGCCGCGACCCGCGAGTTGATCCCGGCAAGCTCGGCCTTGCTGGAGGCGATCTGGTTGTCGAGCAGCTTGATCTTCTGGTCGACGTACGTCGAGACTTGCGCGATCACCGACGCGGCGAGGGCATCCGCGGCGCGCTCGGCCTTCAGCCTGGCGACGCCTTCGACCGTGATGTCGACGAGCGGCGACGTGGCCTTCGACTGCGTCGCACTCACAACCGCGGCCGACGCGACATGGCCGCGCAGCTGATTGAGCCGCAGGCCGCTGGCCGCCGCCGCACGCCTGAGCGCGAACTCGGAGTGGACTATCTCGCTGACCGTGCGCGGGTTCGTCGCGAGGCTCTGGATCTGGCCGCCGCCGGACGTTGTGAACGGCTGGCCGAGGTAGAGCAACGTCGTCGCGCGCCAGGTTTGACCGCCGCCGGCAGCGAGCAGAACGCCGATCACAGCGCCAATGACGAGGCCCGCGAGAAGCAGCCACCAGCGGGCTGCGAGTCGTGCCTTCAGCGCGCGGAGATCGACCTCACGCTCGGCATCGCCATCGTTCACGGTGCGGTCAGTCACAGCGCCGCGACCCTAGCAATTGCCCACTCCCACTGGGCGCGCAAGCCATCCTCGAGCGAGGTCGTCGCGTGCCAGCCGAGATCGCGTTCGATCGCGGTCGTGTCGGCCTTCGTGCGGCGTATGTCACCCTGAGCAGGCGGGCCGGTGCGGAGGTCAAGCTGGCGGGCCGAGATCTCCTCGGCCAGTTCGATCGCTGCACGCATCGTCGCCTCGGCCCCGCCGGCGACGTTGTACAGCGACCCCGGTTCGGCGCCGGCCGCAGCGATCGTCGCGTCGACGACATCGGCGACGAACGTGAAGCTGCGCGATTGGCCGCCGTCGCCGAAGAGCTCGAACGGCTCGCCGATCGCGAGCGCGCTGACAATCCGGGTGAACGCCATATCCGGGCGCTGCCGCGGCCCGTACACCGTGAAGTAGCGCAGGCCGACCGCGTCGAGGCCGAAGCTGCGGGCGTACGCCCCCGCAAGATGCTCGCAGGCGAGCTTCGTGATGCCGTACGGCGAGTTCGGGCGCGGGATCGTCGCCTCGCTCGTCGGATACGTCTCGGCGTCGCCGTACACCGACGAGGACGATGCGTAGACGACCTTCACACCGGCGCCTGCAGCCTGCTCGAACAGCCGCTGGGTCGCGAGCGTGTTACGGCGGAGATAGTCGGCGAAGATCGGCCCGAAGCTCCTGGTTCCCGGCTGGCCGGCCAGATGGAAGACGCAGTCGACGTCTGTCAGGTCGACGTCCGCGGCGGCGAGATCCAGCTCGAGCACGTCGAGATCGGCCGCGTTCTCGCGCTTCAGCGCCGGGTCGTAGTAATCGGTGAAGCAGTCAAGGCTGCGCACGTCATGCCCTTGCGCGATCAGCCGCTCGGCGAGGTGCGAGCCGATGAAGCCGGCGGCTCCCGTGACGACGTAGCGGCTCACTTCAGCCTCGCGAAGGTGCCGTCCGGCTGCTCGACGAGGCAGATGTCGGAGTAGAAGCGCGTCATCACGACACCGTCGCGGAACTCGCCGACGCTTGGCTCTGGTCGCTCGCCGCGTGCGAGCGCCAGCGCCAGCTCCGGGAAACGGCTGCCGGCGGCGAGCGGCAGCGGGAAGCCGCCGCCAAAGCGTGTGTTCACGTCGGTCACCGGCAGGGTGCCATCGGGCTCGCGGAAGCATTGGATGTTGGCCGGCCCGCGAATGCCGATCGTCTCGGCGACATTGCGGCCGTGCTCGATCAGCGACCAATCCTTGAGCGAGCGGCCCTTGATCGACTCGCCGCCCTTCGAATGCAGCATCGTCCGCGGGATCGCGTTCAGACACCGGCCCTCGAAGTCGCAGAGCACGTCGATCGAGAACTCCTCGCCCTGGCACTGCTCCTGGACAAACGAATCGACCGGCGTTGCCGCCAGATGGTGCGCAAGCTCAGTCGCGTCGGCCGCGCGGTAGATGTCGCGCGAGCCGAAGCCGCGACGCGCCTTGACGAGCAGCGGGTAGCGCGCGTCGGCTGGCACGTCGGCGGGGAGCCAGCTCCGCGGGCTCGCGATTCCTCGTTCCTCGAAGAGCTCGTGGGCGAGCCACTTGTCGGTCATCGTGGCCGCGACTTCGGCGCTGGGACCGAGCACGAGTGCTGGCGTGAGCGCATCGCCCTCGCTCGCGAGCAGTGCGGTGTCGACGTCGGAGAGCGGGACGACCAGGCGAACGTCGTGCTCGCGCACGAGCGCGGCGAGCGCGGCGACATACCCCGGATCGTCACTCCGCGGCACGAGGGCGATGCGATCGGCAACGTGCAGCGCCGGCGCGAGCGGATCGACATCGGCCGCGACAGTGAGCGCGCCCGCCTCGCCGAAGGCCGCGACGATGTCGACGCGAAGCCCTGCGCAGGTGAAGAGCACAGCGGTCATCTCCAGCCTCCGGTTGCGCCTTTGTAGATGCCGCCGAAGAGCGCCCGCGGCGTACGCAGCAGGATCTTCAGGTCGAGCGTGAGCGAACGGTGCTCGACGTACCAGACGTCCAGCTCGATCCGCTCGGCCCACGGCAGCGCGGCGCGGCCGTTGACCTGCGCCCAGCCGGTGATTCCCGGGCGGATGTCGAGGCGGTGGCGCTGGTGCTCGTCGTAGCGGTCGACCTGGTAGCGCAGAGTCGGGCGCGGGCCGATCAGCGACATCTCGCCGCGCACGACGTTCCAGAGTTGCGGCAGCTCGTCGACGGATGTTCGCCGCAGGAAGCGGCCGATGCGCGTGATCCGCGAGTCACCACGATCGACCGCGTAGCCGGCACCTTGCGACTCGGCGCCGACGATCATCGTCCGCAACTTGAGCAGCTCGAAGTCCGTGCCGTCCTTGCCGACCCGCGTCTGTCGGAAAAGAACAGGGCCACGATCGTCGAGCTTCACGGCAAGCGCGGCCAGGGCGAGCACCGGGCTGGCCGCCACAAGCCCTGCGCCGGCGACGGCGACATCCACCGCACGCCTCATCGCGTCCCGTCCGCCTTCGCCCAAACGACGGGCGTGCCGCTGCGGACGTAGCGCACGAGCCCGTCGAAGGTCGCCTTCGTGACGAGGAAGTAGTAGTAGGCGATCCCCGCGCCCGGCACCTTCACGCGGTGCTTGCCGGCGAAGACGAGACCGAGCGCCGCGAGCTGGCCGGCGAAAGCGACGCGATAGACCAAGCCACCGCGAGGAACGAGCGCAACGTTCGACGCGAACAGTGCGATGTGCAGGATCCCGCTGCCGTAGCGCAGCAGGCGGTGCGAGATGAGCTCGATCGCATAAAGCGGCTTCGTCCGCCGCAGCATCCGGCCGGAGAAGACGTGTCCCCACGACTGCGCGATCATCCGCACCTTGCGGTCGTACTCGTCCTCGGGCTCGCTCGACGCGCTCTCGATCGCGATCGCCGCGGGCTCGTACACCGCTCGCTTGCCGCGCTGCACCATCAGGTACGGGAAGCCGAGATCGTGGCCGTAGCGCGGGTCGTCCTCGACGTAGTCCTCACGCCGCACCGCGTAGACCGCGCCGTTGCCGCCGGTAATCGAGTGGACGAGCGACTCCTGCTGGCGGAGCCACAGCTCGTAGCGCCAGTAGAGACCTTCCTTGTTGGCGCCGGTCGCGTCGCGCAGCTCGAGCCTGCCGCAGACGTAGCCGACCTCTGGATCGGCGAGCGACGCGGTGAGCAGCTTGAGCACATCCGGCGCCCACGTTGAGTTCGCGTCCGAGAACGCGACGACGTCGCCGGTTGTCTCGCGCACCGCGCGATGCTGCGCGGCGACCTTGCCACCTCGCTCGCAGGCGATCAGGCGCACTCGTGGATCGTTCGCCGCGACTTCCTGGACGAGCTCGTCCGTTCGATCCGTGGACGCGTCCGAAGCGACGACGATCTCGAGCTTGTCGACCGGATAGTCGAGCGCGAGCAGGTTCTGAAGCCGCGCCTCGATCTGATCCTCCTCGTCCCAGGCGGCGATGATCACGCTAACCGACGGCTCGAAGCTCGAGTCCTTCGCGACGCGGCGCGGGCGAGCGCGCGCCACAAGACCCGCAGCGACTGGGTAGCCGACGTGCGTCCAGGCGAGCGCGCCGAGCGAGCCCCAGAACAGCGTTTTCAGGACAACCACCGTTCGAGTTTAGACGCGCCCGGTTACGGCCAAGTCCTTCAGCAGCGCGCGATACCGGCCGACGGCGACATCGCGATCGGCCTCCGCGACCACGTACTCGCGGCCGCGGCCGCCCATCCCCTCGAGGTCGAGGCGGCCGTCATACGCGTCGCGAATCACCGTCGCGACCAGCTCCGGCCTGCCCGGCGGCACGACGATTCCGCAGCCGACCTCGTTCACGAGCCTCGCGGTTTCGCTGTCGGCGTCGGCTCCGACGATCACCGGCCGACCCGCGGCGAGGATTCCGTAAAGGCGACTCGGCACGACGTACCCCGAGAGGCCCTTCGCAAGACCAACGAAATGAATCTGTGCGGCGGAGAGCGAATCAGAGAGCACCTCGCGCGCCTGATACGCCCGGAAGCGCACCCGAGAATCATCGAGGTCGAGCCGCTCGGCGAGCTCGAGGATCTCGGCGTGACGTGCGCCGAACCCGACGATGGCGATCCGCAGGTCGTCGATGTCGCGCAGGAAGGTCGCGGCACGCACGAGCGTGTCGAGATCCTGCGCATGGCCGACGTTGCCGGAGTGCATGACCACGAACTTGCCGGCGAGCTTGTTTTTCGCCGCCCACGGGTTGTCGTGCGGCCGCGGCTGCACGGCATTCGTGTCGACCCAGTTCGGGATCACGGCGATCCGCTCGGCCGGCGCGCCCTTCTCCACGAGCCGCTGCTTCATCGTCTCGCCGATCGCGACGATCCGGTCGGCGCGTCGCAGGTAGAGCCCAACGAGGCCACGTAGCGCGCCAATCAGCACCGGGTTCTCGAGCCGCTCGAGCCGCACCGCAACCTCGGGGAACACGTCCTGGCTGATCACGAGCAGCGGCACGCGGAACCGCCGCGCGACGACGAGGCCGATATCGCCGACGATCGGCGGATCGGTCATGCAGAGGACGATCTCCGGACGCGGGCCACGCATCGCCTTCAAGATCGAGTCCCCGAGATACGACGCGTAGTTCGCGGCGCGAAGGTGGAGTTGCGTGCGGTCGAACGCCGTCGAGCGGACTCGGACGATGCGTACGCCGTTGTGGACTTCCTCGTCCGGAAGCCCGTCGTGGCCGTGCAGGTGGCCTGTGACGACGGTGATCTCAAACTCGTCCGCGAGCTCCTCGCACAGTTGCGAGAGCAGGTACGCGGTGGCCTCGACGCCGGGCCAGTAGTACTGGTTGAGCACGAGCAGTCTCGTCTTTGTCACCGCCATCTACCGAACGGTAACGTCTCCGAGGGTGACGGGCCGCCCACTCCGCATCCTGCTCGCGAGCCCCGCCTACTGGCCGGCGCGGGCGTTCGGCGGGCCGGTCGTGGTGGCGCGCGAGCTAATCGGGCGCCTTGTCGGGCGCGGGCATGTGGTCGACGTGGTGACGACGACGCTCGTCGATCTCGGCTCGCGGCCGGCGGCGCGCTCGTACGTCGCAACCGTCGATGGCGCGACCGTTCACTACATCGGGACGCCGTTGCACTACCGCTGGATGGGGATCACGCCGACGCTTCCTCTTGCTTTCCGGCGGCTACTGCGGCCGGATGTCGCCCACATCTTCGGCTTCCGCGACCCTGTCACAACGCTCACCGCCGCGTGGTGTCGCCTGCGCCGGATTCCGTATGTATTCGAGCCGCTCGGGATGTTCCGGCCGCGGCTGCGCAAGGTGTGGCTCAAGGGAGCGCTCGACGCGTCGCTCTACCGCGGGGTCGCTTCCAGTGCGGCGTTCGTCGTGTGCTCATCACCGCGGGAGCGCGACGACGTGATCGCGTGCGGCGTTGCGGCGGAGCGCGTTCGCGTGCGGGGGAACGGCTTTCCGGAGCCGGTCGATCTCACGGCGCCGCTCGGGTCTGACCTGCGTGCGTCGCTCGGCCTTGCACCGACGCGCGCATCGTGCTCTACGTCGGCCGCATCGCTGCGGGGAAGGGAATCGAACATCTGCTTGCGGTCGCGCGCCGGCTGCCCGAGATTCACGTCGTGCTCGCCGGGCCCGACGACCGCCACGGTGTCACGGCGCTCGTAAGCGCTGAGACGGCCTCAGGACACGTGCATTTGCTGCCGCCGAGCGACGGGCCGCCGACTGATCTCTACCGTCAGGCCGCCGTTTTCGTGCTGGCGTCGGATGGCGACAGCTTCGGTCTTGTCGCCGCCGAAGCGGCTGCCGCGGGGACACCCGTGGTCGTGTCGGACAGGTGCGGCATCGCGGCGTTCTTCCACAACGGCGAGGCGCTTGTCATCCCTGCGACCGAGAGCGCTGTCGTCGCAGCGGTGGAGTCGGTGCTGGGCGACGACTCTCTTCGAGCTCAGCTCTCAGCCGGCGGGGTCGCGGCGGCGCGACGCAACTCGTGGGAACACGTGACCGATCTGCAGGAAGCGCTCTACGTGGAAGCGATCGCGTCGCGCACCGCAGCGACGAACGACTCGACGCTCGGCTCGTAGCCCCAATCGCGCATCAGCTCACGTGAGCGCTTGCCTTGCGCGAGCCTGAGCGCGGGGTCGGCGGCGAGCTTGCGGATCGCAGCGGCCGCAGCCTCGATGTCACCGATGCGGACGAGCGTGCCGTTCTCGCCGTCGCGGAGGAGGTCGTAGGCCGCGCCGACCTGATCTGAGAGCACAAGCGGCAGCCCGCACGCCGCAGCCTCGTTCACGACGACGCCCCACGGCTCGCTCGACGACAGCAGCGCAAAGACGTCGGCCGCGACGTAGGCCTCGGCGAGCCTTTCCCAGGGCAACTCGCCGGCGAGATACAGCCGCACGCCGAACTGCTTGGCGAGTCGCTGCAGTGCCGGCCCGTCGGGGCCGTGGCCGACGACGGCGAGCAAGAGCTGCGGCTCGCCGGCCTCGGCCACCGCGCGGACGAGCGTGTCGAGGCCCTTCTCGGGCGCAAGCCTGGCGACCGCCAGCACGACCACATCGTCCGCGCCGGCTCCGAGCTCCTGGCGAAGTGCCACCCGGTTGCCGGCGAGCTCGTCGGCGCGCTCACCCCAGGCCGCGACATCGACGGTGTTGGCGAAGATCCGGACGCTCTCGGGCCGCGCGCCGCGAGCGAGCAGCGAATCCCGCGACAGTGTGCCGAGGACGAGCGCCCCGGCAGCACCGCGCACGATCCGCGGCACAATCGCGCCCTTCACCGCCCGCCGCCAGCCCGAACGCTGCGCCGCGTCGTGACTGGACACGAGCAGCAAGTAGGGGATGCGTTGCTTGCGACACCAGACGAGCGCTGCCTGCGATGCGAATGTGCTCCAACCGGTGACGACGACGACCTCAGGGCGCGCGTCACGCAGCGCAGCCACGATTCCCCGCGTCAAGGGGTAGTCGTGATAGAGCAACCTCGAGACGAGCGGGAGCCGGACGCCGCGCAACGTCACCGCCCGATGCTGCGGCACGACCGACCAGCGGCGGTCGGCGAGCGACTCGGCCGCGTAGACGACGGTGAGGTCGAGCTCGGGGCACGCCGCAACTAAGTCAAACAGCGGCGAGCGGTACGGCGTCGGTTCTGGCGAGACGACCGCGACGCGCACCTGCTCGGTCGCCACGCGATCGCGAAGAACTGGCCCGGCGGTCTGTGCAACCGACTTTGCGGCGGCTCGGCGACGCATGCGGGTCGAGATCGCGTGCGCTGCGAGCGCGGGATCGATAGCGAGCGCACGCCGGACGATCGTGGCCTTCGCACCCGCGCCTGCGTGCAGCGCGACTCGCGCGACGTCTCGCCCGGCAAGCAAGCGCACCGCGACATCCTTCCGTCCCGAGAACGCGGCGAACAACTCGAGGTAGGCATCGACCGCGTCCGACTCCTGGCCGGCGGGAACGGCGCGCGCATCCCCGACGAGCCAGGCCGACTCGGCCGCCTCGGGGCCTAGACCCGGAGCGACAGCGAGAATCCGGCGCGTGGCGATGGTCCGGCGCAGCTCGAGCTGATGCTCCTTGCGCCGCACCGATGCCTGCCCGCCGTGGCGGCGATACAGCAGCAACGGCTCCGGGATGTTGTCGCCATCGGCCACGTCGAGCAGTCTCGACCACAGCTCGTAGTCCTCCGTGCTCGCATCGCCCGCGTCGTAACCGACGTCGTAGGCGAGCCCATGTCGTTCGAGAACCGTGCGATCAAGAGTGACGCTCGGATGAAAGAACGGGGTCCCGAAGAGGCTCCGCCAGCGGGTGACTTCGATGCCGGCGGGCATGAGGTGAATCGCGCCGACCTCGTTGTTCTCACCGAGCTCGGCCACGCTCGTGCCGACGACGGCCACCTCTGGCGCCGCGGTCAACCGGGCGAGCTGCAGCTCGAGCCGACGCGGAAACGCGACGTCGTCGGCATCCATCCGTGCGATGTAGCGGCTCCGCGCGCGCGAGAAGCCGAGGTTCAGCGCCGATGCGAGCCCCGTTGGCTCCTCGTTGCGGACGGCGACGACACGTGGGTCGTCGAGCGCGGCGAGCAGCGCGGGAGTGTCATCGCGCGAGCCATCGTCGACCACAACGAGCTCAAGGTCTCGCACGGTCTGCGCGAGAATGCTGCGAGTCGACACGCCGAGGTAAGCCGCCGCGTCGCGTGTCGCGAGAACAACCGAAACAAGCGGCTGCGACCGAGCGCTCAGCACAAACTCCGACAACGTCGCACCATGCCGTTAGCCTATGCGCGGTGGAGGACTCCAACCTCCCGTCCTTCGCGCTCGTCGTTGCGACGGTCGACCGGGGTGACGGATTGCGGATTCTGCTCGACTCGCTCGAGCACCAGACGCATCGCCGTTTCCGTGTGCTGCTCGTCGACCAGAACAGCGACGATCGGGTCGGGCCGTCATTGGCAGCTAGCCCCGATTTGGAGATCGAGCACCTGTATGCGCCGCGTGGCCTCTCCCGCGCACGCAACGCGGCGCTGCCGCGGGTCGACGACGACATCGTCGCGTTCCCCGACGACGACTGCGCCTACCCAGATGACCTGCTCGCGCGGATCGCGATGCGCTTCGCGGAGCGACCCGACCTCGACGGGCTGACTGGGCGAACCACGGACGCCGCCAGTCGCAGCTCCGGCAACTGGTCGACCGAGGGCGGGTCATTGGTGCGCGACACCATGTGGAATCGCGCGAATTCCGCGTCGACCTTCCTCCGCCGCGAAGTCGTGGAGCGGGTCGGAGCGTTCGACGAGCAACTCGGGCTCGGCTCCGGCACGAGGTGGTCGTCGGGAGAGGACACCGATTACATCGTCCGCGCGCTCGACGCAGGCGCGCGCATCGAGTTCGACCCGAGCCTGATCATCCTCCACGAGCTGCGCACATTCACGTCTGAGGAGTTGCGCGCGGTCGGCCTACGCGACGGCCGCAGCGTCGGCTACATCCTGCGCAAGCACCGCTATCCGTGGCACGTGGTGACGCGGATGCTCGTGCGACCGGTCGGCGGGGTCGTGGTCTCGCTCGCTCGCAGTGATCTGTCCTGCGCACGGTTCCACGCGGCGACGCTGCGCGGCCGAATCGCAGGGCTGCGCGGCTAGAGCAAGCTGGCGAACAGCTCGACGTGGTGATCGAGCCACGGGCCGATCGCGAACCGCTCGACGGCCCGCTCTCGCGCCGCTGCCGAGTACGCGTCGAGATCGGCGAGCACGCGTGTGACAGCGTCGGCCATGGCCTCAGGCGCGGGCGGCTCGTCGCGCTCCCAGCCATCCAGATGGGCTACGCCAACTCCGGCCACGTCGCCGACCAGCTCTGGCGTTCCACCACTCGCGGGGTAGACGACGGGTAGCCCGCAGGCCATCGCTTCCAGTACGACGTTCGGGCACGGATCGTTGACCTTCGTGTGCAGGAGAACGTGCGCGCGGCCGTAGATCGCCGGCGCGTCGCGCTGCGCGTAGCGACCGACGAACTCGACCCGATCGCAGATGCCAAGCTCGTCAAGAAGGGGCGCCGGATCGCCGACAACGCGGCCGGTGACGAGCAAACGCGCGTCTGGTGCCAGCGCCGCGAATGTCCGCAGCCCGAGCTCCAGGCGATAGCTCTGCGTTTGATCGCCGCCGAGCAGCAGCACCGGGCCGCCGGTTGGCCGGGCTGGCGGCGGCGCGAAGCGAACCGTGTCGACCGCGTTGTAGAGCACCTCCCACGCGCCTCGCACCTCGCCGAGGAACTCATCGGCCGCGCGCCTGCAGAACTCACTCTGGTAGAGGACGTGGTCGGCGGCAAGCAGCGCACGGCGCAGCGGCTCGTTCACCGCGTCGGTGCGCGAGCCAGCCCAACCCGGGTAGCCGACGCCGTCCTGGTTCACGACGACGGGCGCGCCACGCCGCTGCGCCGCCCAGAGCAACGGGCGCAGGTCGCGCGGCAGCGCACTCGAGCCGAGGTACAGTAGGCTGAAATCGTGCGGCGAGTTCGGGAAGCCTTCGGCCAGCTTCTGGAACTTCGCGGTGCCACCCGCCGCCGGCTCGCCCGGCTCGGGGATGTCGTCCCAGCCGTAGAAGACGCGTAGACCTGGGCGCGCGCGATGTGGCGCGAGAAGTCGCGCCCAGCGAGCCGCGGCGCGGGCGCGCCGTCGCGCGCTACCGGCCATGCGCACCCGTCAGCCGGCCGAAACCCGCGAACAGCTCGGCCCACTTGGCGTCCAGCTTCTCGTGCGCGTAGCTCTCAGCGGTCGCCCGACCCGCGGCACGCAGCGCGCCGGCGAGCTGGCTGTCGCCGTGAATCTGAGCGGCAGCCGCCGCGATCGCCTCGGCGTCTTCTACATCCGCGAGCAACCCATTCCGCCCGGACTCGACGAGCTCGGTCGCCTGCCCGACCCGCGTCGTCACAAGCGGGGCGCCACTCGCCATCGACTCGAGCACCGCCTTCGGCCCACCCTCCTGCCGCGACGTGACGAGGTAAACGTCGATCGCGTAATACGCCTGCGCGACCTCGTCCCGCGAGCGCGCCACGACGTGACGGTGCGGAATTCCGCGCTGCTCGAGCTGGCGCCGGACATACCCACGCGCCGGGCCAGTGAGCAGCACGACCAGCTCGGGGACAAGCGCGCGCAGCCGCTCGACCGCCGCAACAAGCGTGTCGGGCCCCTTGATCAGCTTCGGCTCCAGTCCTTCGCCCCAGCCGACGCCGTCCTTCTGGAACGAGCCGACGACGAACGCGGACTCCGGCAAGCCGAGCGTGTCTCTGGCTCGAGCGCGCGCGGCCGCGTCGCCGAGCGGGAAGCGCTCCAGGTCGATGCCGAGCGGGATCCGGAAGATGCGCTCCGGCTCAATGCCGGCTGAGAGCGCGAGGTCGTGCAGCTCGGTATGCGTCACCCGGATCCGCGCGAACCGCTCGGGCCGGCCGCGTAGCGCGTCGAAGCAGCGGTCGAACTCGGGCATCCCCGGCGTGCCCGGTCGGCCGTGGAGGTACGCGAAGCCGAGCGCATTGGACGAGTCGAGCCAGCGCGGCAGGATCGCTTCGAACTGGCTTGTGTGGAACACGGCTTGCCGCTCGACGAAGCGGGCCCAGCGTGACGGGCCGACTTGGATCCCCAGCCGCCGCGCTGCGGCAGAGACGTGTGCCGCGTCCTCGTCGACCGACCAGCCGCCACCGTCGCCCACGGCGAAGAGCCGCGACGACGGCTGCCATGCGCTCGTTCGAGCCCGAACGAGCGCACCTACGACGCCTCGGCCCGGTACGGAGACTGCTCGCCGGAGGCTCATCCGGCGAGCACTTCCAGATAGCGGTCGGCGACCTCCGCAAGCGCGGGAACCTGAATCGCCACTCGGCGCGCGTCGATCTCAGCCACGAGTCGCGCCAGCACCGCAGGCAACTCCTCGGGCGACAAGAACGGCAGCCCGGCCTCGCCGACGAGCTCGGGATGACCGCCGCTCGCGGCAAACGCGGCCGGCAGCCCGCAGGCGAGCGCTTCGAGCAGCGCGTTCGAGCACGGGTCGTCGAGACTCGCGGCGAGGTAGATGTCCTGCGAGCGAAGCAGCTCCGCAAGCTCCTCCGACGGGACTGCCGGGATCACCGTGGTTCGTCCAAGCGCAACCGAAGCACGGCCGACGAAGGTCAGCTCGAAGCGGTCGTGGTCGAGATTCTGGTCGAGCCACTCGAATGTCGCGGCGCCCTTGCGTGGATTGTCCGACCAGCTCGACGCGATCACGCGCACGCGCCGGCCCGCGAGCGGCTCGCGCGAGGCAGGCGGGAAGAAGATCGCCGGGTCGGGCGCGTTCGAGATCACAACCGGCGAGCGCAGACCGAGCCCCAGCTCGATGTGGCGCTCGAGGCTGTAGCGCGACTGGAAAACCGTCGCGTCGGCGAGCGCGTGATTGATCTCGAGGATCCTGCGGTCGGTGCCGTCGTCGAAGCCGCGATAGATGCCGATCGGCCCGTCGACACGATGCACCATCCGGCAATCGCGCCGCGCGAACCGCTCCAGCCGCGCGAACTCGAAGTTGAACGAGTTGAAGATGCAGACAGGCGTCGCGCCCGAGATGCGGTTCACCTCGACGTCAAGGCCACGCGCGCGAAACTCGCCGGTGAGCGCGCGCAGGAACTGGCTGCCGCCGCCGGTCGGGGGCGGCACGAACGCGTGGAAGACGGCGATGTCGGCGCGCCCGGCGCGGCTCGCGCGCCAATCGGACGCGGTTCGCGCGCGATCGCGCACGCCGTTTGCCCGCCGGCGCGCAGAACGGATCAGCGATCGCGCATCCACCGCGTCAGTGTCGCGCAACGGCGGCCGCGAGCGCCGCGTGGATTGCGTCGACGTAGTGCGTCCACGACAGCTCGGTCTCGACGAGATGTCTCGCGCCGGCACCGATCGCCGCGGCATGCGCGTCGTCCGCGAGCACACCGAGCAGCGCCTGCTCGAACGCGTTCTCGTCGCCTGGCTCGACGAGAACGCAGTTCTCTCCGCCCGCGAGCCCATAGCCGCTCGCGATCGCCGGCGTGCGCGAGACGACGACCGGCTTGGCCATCGCCATTGCCTGCAGCAGCACCGTCGTCGCGCCCGAGTAGCTGTTCGCGCGCACCGGCAGCGCGACCACACGCGCCCGCGCGAGCCGATCGCGCACCTCGCTCAGCGGGATGTCGACCTCGACCTGGACGTTCGCCGGCAGCAAACCTAGGTCGCGCACACCCACGGCACCGCCGACGATCAGGAACCGCACCGCCGACTGACGAGCTGCGATCCGCAGGAGCAGCGGAAAGTCGCGATGCGGATCGGCGCCAATCGAGACGACGTCGATGTCCGTCGCGGTTTCCGGCGCGGACCGGAACGCTTCGATATCGACCCCGAACGGGATAAAGCTCACGGGCGGACCGTCGCCGCCAACGACCTCACGCAGTAGCCCCGCCTCGTGCTCGCTGTACGCGACGATGCTCGAGACCCGCCGTAGCGCCTCGGCATAGCGCCGCGCCGCGCCCGCGCCACGAAGCTTCGCCAGCCGCTCCGGCAGGCCGATCGACACGTAGACAAGCGGCTTCCGCACGAGCCCGGCGCGGCGGAGCAAGACCAGCGGCAGTCCCACGGTGTCCACGGTCGAGAAGACAACGTCGGCCGCGTTCAGCCGCCGCAGGCTCGGCAGCACGCTGTAGAAGTCACCGCCGTAGCCGCCGCGGCGACGCTCGATGCGATTCAGCCCGTTGTCCGCAAGCCGCGCCCACGCCGGCGCGCCCGCGGCGCGCTCCAAGTTGTGCCGCACCCTCACACCGCGCGCGGCGAGCTCGTCGAGGCCAAACAGCATGTAGCGCTCGGGCGAGCCAACCGCCGAAGTGAGAGCCGCCCGCCGCTGCGGCGACTCGCGAAAGCAGACGAACGCGTCGAAGGCCGCGGCGTAGGGCACCATCCGAGCCATGGCGCTAGCCTAACGGCGTCGAAGGAGCAGCCGAATGCACCGCCAGCGCACACACCTCGCAGCCCGCGTCACCCACGTCGCGAAGGCCCTCGAACGGCGCGGGATAGCGACGACGTACAAGGTTCACGACCGCGCGCTCGCCAACCGCGCGAGCCGCCGGCAGCTCTCTGGCTCGCCGGTCGAGCTGGACGAGACGCAGCGGCGAATCATCGAAGCCCTCGACACCGACGGCTACATCGTCGTCCCGTTCGACGAGCTGATCATCGACGATGCGCTTCGCTCCGACGTGCTCGCGCAAGGCGACACCTTCGTCGCCGACACCGAGCGCGGCCTAGCGGCCGAGGCGGAAGGTGCCGAAGCGGCCCTACGACGCCGCGCCGGCAAGGAGTTCGTCGTGCGCGCGTACAGCTTCGAGGGCGTCACGCTCGACCCCGCACGCGACGCGTGGTTCCGCGCCGCGATCTCGCACCGGCTTCTCGATATCGCTAACAGCTATCTACGGATGTGGGCGAAGCTGTCCTACGTGGACATGTGGTACACGGCGCCGCAGCCAGCCGGAGCCGAGCGCGCCGCGTCGCAGCTCTGGCATCGCGACTTCGACGACAAGCACCTGCTGAAGGCGTTCCTCTACCTCGTCGATGTCGACGCGAGCGCCGGCCCGTTCGAGTACGTCGGTGGCAGCCAGCCCGGCGGCCGGCACAACGAGACCCGCCAGTGGGCGCCGATGCGCACCGGCCGCTTCACCGAAGAAGAGGTCAACAAGCACGTTCCCGCCGACGCGATCCAGACGTTCACCGCGCCGCGCGGCACCGTGATTCTCTGCAACACGAGCGGCCTGCATCGCGGCGGCTTCGCAACCGAGCGGCCGCGGGCACTCGCCACGGCGACCTACTGCTCGCCGGCATCGCTCAAGGCACTTTCGGAGCGGAACTACGCGCCCGCTGGCGACGCTCCGGCCGACCCGGCCGTTCGCTTCGCAACCAACTAGCCGCGCTCCACCGTCCATTCGAGCAGCGGGCGAACCGCCCCCGTCCACTGGCCCTGGTACTCCCCACGCGACGAATCGCCGAGACCCGGGTCCTGCACGTGGAACGCGACCGCGTACCGTTCCGCCGCGTGCGGGAAGAGCTTCGGCGAGCCGAGCGAACAGATCGAGACATCAACCGCGGTCAGCCCCTCGTTCAGCAGGTTGCCCGGAATCCACGCGGTGCTGACGTAATCGCCGGGGACCGATGGCTTGCGCCACCGCTCGCCGGTATCCATCACGTTGAACGCGACAGCGCCCTGACGGTCGAGCACCTTCAGCTTCGGGAACACAGGCTCGCCGTCGCGCAGGACCCGGAAACCGACCTCGACCCCAACGCGCTGGCGTACATCGGCGGCGTCGACCTGCTTGCCGTGCTCGTCGACGATCCGCACCGACCGGAGCTTGACGAGATCGTCGCCGGGTGCGGTCGCCACATCCGGCCATGTCCTGTTCGACCCGGTCCCGAGGCCCGACTGGAGGTAGTGCGCAACGACTTCGGAGCTCTCGCCGTCCTCGACGACTTGCCCGCCGTCGAGCAGGATCACGCGATCGCACAGCTGCGTCATCGCCTGCATGTTGTGCGAGACGAAAAGGACAGTCCGGCCCGATGCGCCGATGTCCTCCATCCGCCCGAGGCAGCGGCGCTGGAACTCCGAGTCGCCGACCGCGAGCACCTCGTCGACGAGCAGGATCTCCGGCTCGAGGTGCGCAGCAACCGAGAACGCGAGCCGCACGTACATGCCGCTCGAGTAGCGCTTGACCGGCGTATCGATGAACTTCTCGACGCCGGCGAAGTCGATGATCTCCGGCAGCTTCAGCCCGATCTCGCGCCGCTTCATGCCGAGGATCGAGCCGTTCAGGAAGATGTTCTCTCGGCCGGTGAGCTCCGGATGGAAGCCGGTGCCGACCTCGAGCAGGCTGCCGACACGGCCGCGGATCTCGGCTCGACCGGTCGTCGGCGTGGTGATCCGCGTGAGGATCTTCAGCAGCGTCGACTTGCCCGCGCCGTTTCGGCCGATGACGCCGACGACATCGCCCTCGGCCACGTCGAATGAAACGTCCTTGAGGGCCCAGAGCTCCGGGTCGTCGTGGTGCTCGCGATGGCGCTGTGTTGCGCGCCGCGCGGCGAGCGCGATCGAGTCGCGCAGAGTGCCGTACGCCGCTCGGTACTGCCCGAGTCGATACCGCTTCGAGAGGCCCTCGACGGTGATCGCAGTCGCCATCAGATCGTGTCCGCGAACCGCGGCTCCGTCGAGCGGAAGTACGCGAGCCCGCCGAAGAACAGGAGCACGGCGACGGCAACACCGATGGCGGTTCTCGCCGGATCCGGCGTAGCCCCGCCGAGCAACGTCCAGCGCCAGCCGCTGATTACCGCGGTCATCGGATTGACCGACAGGACCCACTGCCATTTCTGCGGGATGTGGTCAAGCACGAACATGACGCCCGAGAGGAGCGGCAGCACCTGCAGGAACACAGGGATCGCGTAGGCGACATCGCGGTACCGGACGTTCAGTGCGGACAGGAACAGCCCGAGCCCGAGCGCAGCGACGACCGCGAGCAGGAGAAACGCCGGGGCTAGGAGCGCAATCGGCCCCGTCGGCCAGCTGCTGTAGATCGCCATCACTCCGACGAGGACCGTCATGCCGAGGAGAAAATCCACAGCGGGGACGATCACAGCGGCGATCGGCAAGAGAACGCGTGGGAAGTACACCTTCGTCACGAGCGGCCCGTTGGAGACGACACTGGCCGCCGATCCCGTCAGCGACGAGATGAAGTACGTCATCGGTAGCAACCCAGAGACCACCACCACGGGGTACTTGAGGTTTCCGCGCGGGAACTTGGCGAACTTCCCGAAGACCACGATGTACACGACCGCGGTGAAGACCGGGACGAGCAACGCCCAGGCGACGCCGACCGAGGTCTGCTTGTAGCGCACTTTGATGTCGCGCCACACGAACGTTCCGAGCAACTCGCGGTAATGCCAGAGCTCGCGGATGTCGAGTCTCGGCCAGCGGCTCGCCGGGCGGATGACCGTGACACGAGTCGATGCCTCCGGAACCAGCGTCGATCCCTCTGGGGCCCCAATCACAGGGAGATGCTAGCCGCCGCCCTCCCCGGTGACTCGTTCGCCACGTACACCGACTGCCGCGCAGATCGCGGCGAAGATCGCTGCGGGAAGCACGGGGTAGGCGTACGGGCCGACGAATCCCACCACCCACGCGTGGAGCAACAACACAAGCCCACCGAGTCCGAGCAGCGCCGCAAGCGCACCGCTGCCACGCACGCGCCGGAGCGGGAGCATGACCGCCGCGACCACGAGCCAGAGCCATGGCGGCGGGAAATAGTGCGACACGCGATAGAGCTGGATCGCGAGCCACCGGTTCGACTGCCCCGTCCCGAGCGGCGCATCCCAGCGGCGGACGGTGCTCGTCACTTCCCGATACCGCCGCGCCTGAGCCGGGTCCGAGTACGCCGCAGAGGGATCCGACAGGATGCAGCGGGCGATCTCGTTCGAAGCGCACGGCAGAAAGCCGAAGGTGATCGCCTCGCGCGACGGCAGGAGCGCCTCCGGGTTCGGTCTCGGGTGACCGCTCACGGACACGGTTGGGGCGGGAACCGGCCAGGCCGCGGGCTTGAGATGCGTCTGGTCGCGGTAGGCGGGCAGGCTGACGTAGTGCCACATCGACGTCGCGATATGGCCGTAGGTGCCCTTCCGCTCCGTCGTCGGCACCGGATGGGCCTTCGACGGAGGCGCCTCAGCCTCGGCGACTTTGAGGAGGCGGAAGCCGCTACCAATGCCATCGGCCTGGTCGGCGATCCCGAGCAACCTGATCCACTCGTATTCAGACGGGTCGTCAAAGTACACGGCAGGCGTAACGTGGAGGCGTCGGTACGGCGGCAGGCTCAGCACGTCGCGCTGGACGATCGCCGTCAACCGTACCGACGCTGGGCCTGCGCTGGGAACGACCCGCGGAAGCTGCCCTGCGACGCTGAGCCGGGAGAGCGTGAGGTCGCCATACCGAAGTTCGTTCACGAGCGTCCACGATCCGACGAGCGCAACGACCGAGCAGAGGTAGGCAACACCCCACAGAAATCGGGAGCGCCACGAGGCACGGATGCAGAGCGGGATGAGGAAGCCAGCGGCGAGGATGACGTACGCGGGTCGAGTCAGAGCGATCGCAGCAGCGCCTGCACCGAGCCCCACGAAACGGGCCGCGCTCGGCCGGAACGCAGTGCGGACAAGGCCGAGCGCAAAGAGCGAGAACCCGAACATGGCTACGGCGTCGCTCGATGCCTCATGGAAGGGAATCGAGAACGCCGGGAACACGAGGAGCGTGCCCGCCACAAGCACCGCGGCGAGTCGCGAATACGCGAGCGCCGCGAGCGACCACGCGAGCACCGAGATCGCGAAGAACACCGCCATCGTCACCTCGAGCGCAGTGGCACCGCCGATGCTGAGCGGAAGACCGAGCGCGATCGGCGTCACCGGCGTTCTGAACAGCATCACCTCGGTGAACGGCGTGTGCGTGTCGAACAGAGAGAGGTAGTACGTCATGTAGTCCCAAGCGTCGCGACCGCGCTCGAACGGCCACCCGAGCGCCTCGATCCAGTAGAGGGCGAACGCGAAGAGGACGAGCACGGCGGCAGCACGCTTCGTTGCCACCAGGTGCTCCATCCGCTGCCACACAGCTCTCACCCTTCAGAGCCTCCGCAGCGCGCGCCGAGTGGCTGCCCTTAGCACTCCACCGAGCGACCGCTCGTTGGCGTTGAGTCGAGCTTCGAGTCTCGCGACCCGCCGCTGCAGACGGACAATGTCTGCGCCGTCGAGAAGCGCCGCCTCGGCCGCGTACTCGAGCTCCTCGACGAGCCCCGGTCGCCGAAACTCGAGCGGCGGTTGGTCGCCCGGCAACACGTATCCCGCCGTCGCCCGTTCGTAATCCGCCGCGGAGAGAAGCCGGAGTGCGTCCCGAAGCCGAACGTCCTCGACAAGAACACCCTCGCGAGTCCCGCGCTCGAACTCTTCGTCGCCGACGACGAGTGAGCGGTACAGCTCGCCGACCGAACCCGACTGGGCGGCTGCATGCCATCTGTGCGACGAGCCCCTGAACTTCGCGTCGCGCGCGGTACCCGCGGTTGCCTTCTTCGCGTTG
This sequence comes from Actinomycetes bacterium, assembly GCA_025358355.1. GTDB lineage: Bacteria > Actinomycetota > Thermoleophilia > Gaiellales > Gaiellaceae > Gaiella. The sequence goes on from JANYJX010000028.1 coordinate 32,915, forward strand.
ACGAACTTGCGCTCGACCTGCTCGCCCGAGCGGATCGGGAAGTGAAGCAGCTCGATCGGGTACCAACCACGGAGGGTCGCGAGCGCGCTCCCAGCCACCGCATGATTGCCGGATCCGACTGTGATTCCCGGATCGGCCCGGTGAATGACCTTCGTTGCCGTCGGATACTCAGCGTCCGGATCGGTGAGAGGGTGAGAGGGGGTGAGACGCACGGTCATCCGCTCGAAGAACAAATTCTCGTCGTCCGGCCTGATCACGAAATGACGGAAGAACGTCTCGACGGACCCGTAACGGGGAGGGACGAGCGCGAGAACGTCCTTGAGATTCCCGGCACGCGGGAACCAGAACTCGTCGGCGTCGCTGTTGATCACCCAGTCGGCTCCGTGGTGCGTCGCGGCGAGGCGTGCCATCCTCGTAACCCATTCGCTTTGCGGATAGTCGGCGCCCGACTCCTCGATCAGCTCCAGATAACCCGCACGCTCGAACTCACGAAAGATCTCCGTCGTCCCGTCCGTCGACCGGTGATCCGTGGCGATCACGAAGTCCACACCAGCGTTGAGATGGAACGCGAGCTGAGCGCCGATGATGTCGGCCTCGTCACGCGCCGCGATAGTCATGACCAACTTCATGCCGGCTCGCCGAGCACTGTCTTGTAGAGGTCTATGGTGGCCGTCGCGGCCGTATCGAACCCGAGTCGCTCCTCTGCGAAGCGCCTCGCTCCCGCGCCGAGGCGGGCGCGCAGCTCCGCATCGCCGAGCAGGCGTTCGAGCGCCGCGCGCAAAGCTTCGACATCCCGCGGCGGCACGATCAGCCCGGTCTCGCCGTCGATCACGGCATCTGGCAGGCCGCCCACAGAGGTCGCAATCACGGGGCGAGCGTACGCCATCGCCTCGCGTGCAACGACGCCGTAACCCTCGCGCCGCGACGGGCAGACGACGACCGCGGCGCGCTCCAGATAGCTGCCGACCTCGGAGGGAGCGACGAAGCCGAGCGCCTGCGGGAGCTGCGCACGTAGCGGACCATCGCCGACTAGAACCAGCGGCAAACCACGAGCCGCCTCGGCCAGCTCGAGTACGCCTTTCTCCTCCGAGCAGCGCCCGATGTAGAGCGCGTGCGGCGGCTCGTCCGGCGGACCGACGGTGGCGGGAATCGCAACGCCGGACGGGATCACACGCACGTCGCGGGCGCCTAGCTCCCGCGCGTCAGCGGCCAGCGCATTCGAAGCACAAACCGCGACGCGCGCGCGTCGCAGAATCGGCCGGAACAGCCAGCGCGCGCGTCGCGCCAGCTCGACATCGGTTCCCCAGAGCTGAACCACGAACGGCTTCCCGGCGGCCAGCGCGGCGAACCCCGACGGGAGCCAGTGCGCGTGGACGAGATCGGCGCCACGCGCCGCCTTTCGCGCAGCCAACGCGAACGCGACGAGAAACGCCGGCAACAGCGCGATCTTCCACGGCGCAGCACGCAAGTTCCCGACGATCCCGCTGCCGTACCCGATCCCAAAGTGCTGGAACGATGCAGGCGAGACAACCTCGACATCAACGCCGTGCGCGCGAAGGTGCTCAACCGCGTCGCGCACGAATACACCCGCGGGATCCGCCGCATGGCGCGGATACGACGTCGTCAGGACAACGACCTTCATCGATCTGCGAGCCGCGGCGCAAAGACCGACGGCGCGGCCACGACGAGCAGCACGAAGACGAAGAAGTAGTAGAACGAGATCGTCAGGTAGAAGGCGTTCGCGGCGAGCGTCGAGACGAACGCCGCCGTCAGCCCCCAAGCGAGTGGCCGCAGCCGAGCCGCGAACGGATCGTGCAGCGCTTGCAGCGTCCGGCCGATCGCGCGGGCGCGACGCAGCCGGCCGAACAGGTACCACGCGAACACGGCAAACACCGCCGACCCAACGAGCCCGGTCTCGACCATCAGCGACACGTAGAACGAGTGCGGCCCGAAGTTCGTCCGGCCCGTGATGAACTCGTAGTAGACCGAGAAGTTGTTCAGCCCGAGCCCGAACAGCGGATGCAGATGGAGCGTCTGTGGGATGAACGAGTAGACGGCGAGATGCGTGTTCGTGCCGCCGTCACCGGTCTGCACACGCGAACGGAGCACCGCACTGAAAAAGTGTGCGCGCCACGCGATAACCGCCAGCAGGAAGCACGCCACACCCGAGAGCGGCAGCAGCAGCCGGCGCGAGAACAAGTGCCGGCGGTACGGGATGAGCAGCACGCCGAGGCCCGCAACCAGCCCGAGCAACCCACTGCGAGAGAGCGTCGACAGCTCCATCACGAACAGGAACGAGAGCAGGAGCATCAGCTGCTTCCGCCGCCGATCGCCGCTTTCGAGCCGCAGGTACATGGGTAGGAGCACGAGGAGCGGGACGGTCAGCTCGATCGCCAAGTGGTTCGGGTCGCCGGTGAGCGCATTCGGCCGGTAGACGCTCTGCCCCTGGACGGCGCCGTAGATGTTGATCTGGCTCGCGCCGCCGGTGATCGGCGATAGGACGGTCGCGTCGAGATTCCCGTTCGTCGCGAATGCGTCGCCGAGCTGCGCAAGCCCGTAGAGCGCGTTTGCCGCGATGCCGCCGAAGAACACCCAGAGCGTCTTCCAGTAGAACCGCTCGCCGCGCCGCAGCACGAGCGCGACCGCGGCCGCGAGGAACAGGAAATGGAGCAGGAACTTGATCATCCCTTTCGCCCACTGGCCGAGCGCCTCGGTCGTGCCGAGGTTGAAGAAGCCGACGAGGTAGACGAGCAGGAACGCGATGAAGAAGCCGAACGCCACGGCGGCGGGCCTGGCGAAGCGGCCGTCGGATCGCTCGTAACGGCGGATCACGAACGCGACGAGGAAAACCGCGGTCAGCACATCAGAGAGCGAGAGGTCGCCCGCGAGCGCCCAGTGGATCTTCGCGAACGTGACCGTGAAGACGGTCGCAAAGAAGAGCAGCTCGGTGATGGAAGTGCGCCTGGAGCTCATGCGATGCCGGCCATGATCGCTTCGACCACGCGGTCGGCGGCATGCCCATCGACTTCGCCGACGAGCTCTCGCGCTACGCGAGCTCGTTCTGCAGCCAGCTCGCCCGGCTGTGCAAGCGCGCGCTGGATCGCGGCCGTCACCTCGCTGAAGTGATGCGCGCGGTAGAACGCGTCCGATTCGACGAGATTCTTGTAGTGCTCGCCGCCAACGTTGTTGATCGCCCAGCTCTCTTCCGGCGGCCCGCCTTCGTCGTAGAGGACGCAGACGGCGGGCCTGTCGTTGACGAGGCTGTCGAGCAGGATCGTGCCGGCATTCGAGACGACGCAATCGCCGTGCTGCAGGAGCAGCGCGAGGTCCTCGATATCCGTGTAGCTCGGCGCTTGCACATACAAGCCTTCGTGTCCGAACGCGCCGGCGAAGCGCTCGCGCCACTCCGAGTCGCGCGGATGCGGGCGGAACAGCAGCTGGAAACGTGTAGCCGACCCGCTTTCCCACCAGGCGACGAGGCGCTCCACGAACTGCCGCTCGAACGGCGCGTTCGTCGGCGTGTTCCCCATCACGAGCACGACCGGCCGCGCCGGATCGAGCCCGAAGGTGCGAAGCAGCGCGTCGTAGTCGGAGCGAGGCCGGCGCTGCTGGAAGACATCCGTCTGTGGCCAGCCGGTAACGACGACGCGCTTGGGCGAGATGTCGTGGTAGCGCTCGAGGTCGTCCAGCATCACGCCATTCTGGACGAGATAGCGGGCCATGCCCGACCAGATCACACCCTTGCCAACCGTGTGATCCCAGCTCGCGATGTAGCCGACGAGCGGCAGGCTAAGCCGGTGCGCGGCGACGATCAGCGGCACGTCGACCTGCATCTGCATGTTGCTCAGCACGATCGCGGGGCGCTCGAGGCGCAGCCGCTCCGCGAGCGAGCGCGGCACGTAGCGCAGCCCGCCGTAGTGCCAGCGCAGCATCAGGCGCTCGATCCAGTCCCAGCGCGGCAGCGGCCCTGCTTTGGTCGGGTCGAGGAACGTGTTGCGGTGCCCCGGGCGCAGCCGTTCGCGGTGGAAGCCGTACCGCAGGCTGACTCGGAGCGCGAGCGGGTAGAAGCCGATCCGGCGGTCGAGCCAGCGGTCGACTCGCCGCCAGATGCTCGCCCCGATTCCGACGCGAAGCGGGAACAACTCGTCGCGGTAGGTGACGCTGGCTCCCGCAAGCCGATCGCTCCAGCCGGCAACGTCGGCGCGAGGCATGAGGAGCACTATCTCGAGCCGTTCGCCGAGCCGCTCGCGAAGCCGATCGACGATGCCGCAGTCGAAGAAGATCCGCGCCGAAAGCGGATCCGGCAGAACGAGCCAGACGGGATCGCTGCCCACTTCAGCCTCGGGCGAGAATGCGGTCGGCGAGCGACGCGCCGTCGAGCTTGTGCTGGCGTAGCGCTTCCGGCGGGGTGCCGCACGCGGGCCAGCCTTCGACGCCGAGCACCGTCACCTGCTTGCCATCGAGCGCGCGCCGGATCGCGTCGCCGAGCCCGCCGACCGGCGCGTGATCTTCGACGACGAAGACCTTCCCGAACGGCGCGACGGTCTCGGCTAGCCAGTCCGCGTCGATGCGGTTCAGCCAAGGCAGGTCGACGACCTGCATGCGCGTCCCTCGCGCCCGCAACGTGTCCGCGGCAACCAAAGTCTCGTGCAGCATCACCGGCCCGTAGGCGAAGACCAGTGCGTCGTCGCCTTCGGCAAGAACCGTCCCTCGCCCGACCTCGAGCCGCCAGTCGGCGGCGAACTCGAGCTTGCGCGGCGACGGCCCGATCGCAAGCCGGATCGCGACGTTCTCCTCCGCCTGCTCGACGGCCCACCGCACGATCGCGCGCGTTTCCTCGGCGTTCCCCGGATGGACGACCGCACAGTTCGGCAGCGCGCCGAAGAGCGACGCGTCGCGCACGCTCTGGTGCGACTTCCCCGGCCCGGCGGGGATCAGCCCCGCGTAGTGGCAGGCGTAGATGATCTTCGTCTTCTCGCTCGCGTTGTTGTAGATCTGCTCGTTCGCGCGCGAGGCGAGGAAGCTCGCGAAGGAGTTGACGACCGGCAGCAGCCCGTGCCGCGCGAGGCCGCCGGCCATCGAGACCATGTCCTGCTCGGCGATGCCGTTCTCGATGAACCGCGCAGGATGCGCCAGCTCGAACGCGCGCACGCGGCAATCGGATGCGAGATCGCCGTCGAGAACGACGAGCTGCGGATTCGCTTCGGCCAGCTCGAGCAGCGTCTGGCCGTAGACCTCGGCGACGAACTCATCGCTGACCCGCGGCCGCGGCGCCGGCGAGCCCACGCCCGATTCAGGCTCGCCCTGCAGCGAAACCGAGCGCTCGTCCTCGCGTGGCGGCACGCCTTCGAGACTCAGCGGCGCCAGGCCCAAGCCCCGGAGCCGGCCATCAACGCGCCCGCCCAGTTCCGCGTGAGCGCGTGCGAAGTCGTCGTCGCCGGGCGCACCGGCGTGCCAGCGGTACGTCCCGCCACCTTCGGCGAGTGCGCGCGGATGTTCCATGAACGAGACACCTTTGCCCTTGATCGTGTTCGCGATCAGAACCTTTGGCCGCTCGGTGTCGGCGCGGAACTCCCCGAAGACCCGGCGGAGCGCGACGTGGTCGTGCCCGTCACAAGTGGCGACGTGCCAACCGAACGCGCCGAGCTTCGCCTCCAGATCGCCGAGCGCGAGGATCTCGTCGGTCGGCTTGTCGGACTGCAGCTCGTTGCGATCGACGATCACCCATAGGTTCGAGACGCGCTGATGAACGGTCGCCTGCAGCGCCTCGAAATTCTGCCCTTCCTGCAACTCACCGTCGCCGACCAAGACGACAACGCGCCCACCGCGGCCGAGGAAGCGCTTCGCCCACGCGATCCCGCGGCCCTTCGAAATGCCCATGCCGAGCGAGCCAGAGTTCGCCTCGATCCCTGGCACACCGATGTCTGGGTGCCCATCGAGGCCACCGAGCCGCCGCAGCCGAAGTAGACGCGATGTCGGGATCACACCAAGCGCATGCAGCGCCGCGTACAGGCCCGGCACGTCGTGGCCCTTGGATGAGAAGAAGACGTCGCGATCCGGGTGATCCCAACCGAGCTCCGCAACGTTCAGCTCCTCGAACAGCAGATGCGTGAACAGATCGAGCGAGCTGAAGCTGGAGCCGAGATGCCCCGAGCCCGCGCGCTTCACAGCCACGAGCGCGTTCGCGCGGCACATGTCGCCGACGAGAGCGAGCGTGGCATCGGCGCCAGCACCCGCGCCGCGAACGCGGCGGAACTCCTCCGGAGGGATCAGCGACAGCGCCGGCACCGGGCAGACGGTAGCTCGTTAGGAGCGTTCGAGCAGATCGACCGGCGGGCGCTGCGGGGCGACGAGCTCAGTGAAATCCGATGCCTCGCCTGCGATCTCGTCCGTCTTCTCGCATTCGAGCAGCAGCTCGCTGGAGCCGGGCCGGTAGTCGGCGTAGCGCGTCACCCGCCGCCAGCCCGTCCACGCGAGCATCAGCCGCAGCGCGCTGACGGTCGGCACCGCCTTCGCCTTCAGGTTCTTCTCGGGCCAGCGGAGCCGCACGCTCGCGTCGGGGCGGTGGTCGTAGGTCGTCTCGAGCAACATCGTCCCGCCGAACCGCGTCACCCGGTTCAGCATCGAGAGCAGCGGCAGGTGGTACACCGAGTGGTAGAGCACGCCGAGAAACATGGTGAGATCGAACGGCTCGAGCTCCGCTAAACCCTCGGCCGCGCGCAGGTCGCCGTAGACGAAGCGATGCGGCGAGCGAAGCTTGCCCTCCCACTGATCGTGCAGATGGCGGTCCGACGCGAAGTCGCTGAACACAATCTCGGACGGCCCGAGGTGCTCGTCCAGCCACAGCGAGTGGATGCCGTACTTCGGCCCGACTTCGAGGACGCGCGCGCCCTTGAAGCGGTCGCCGATCACGTTCGCTAGGCCGTCGACGGTGATCGTCAAGTCGCGCACGCCGCCGTCCTCGACCGTCGTCGCGCGACTGTCCTGAACCGGAATGTTGCTCGACGAGAATTCCGCGAGCCGGTCGAGATCGACCGGGAAGTCCCACGTCGGGTCGTACGCAGTGAGCCCGAGATGGGGTGCCGCCTTGATCACGAGCCGCCGGCCGGCGCCGCGCAGAATCCGCTTTGGCCCGCCATCCGCCACGCGCCCATGATTCCACACGCGACGGTCGGCGATCGCCCGCGCGTCTGGCCGCCGGTGCATGATGGGCGCCTTGGTCGGGGAGACTCCGTGCACGTAGGCGACATCGTTCCTCCGACGCTCGCCGTCGTCGTCTCGTGGATCTTCCTCGGGGCGCTGATCGCCGGGGTCGGGCACGTGACACGGCGTGGGCTGCTGCGCGTTGGCGCGGGCCAGGCCGTCGACTCGTTCAAGCCAGCCGACCTGTGGATCGGGCTGGCGGCTCTCGTCGCGTACCTCCAGCTCTGGAGTCTGGTCGCGGCTGTTAGCTGGAAGGCCGCGATCATGCCGGTCGTCGCTGCGCTCTTCGGCCTCGGGTTGGGCGCTCGCAAGCTGCGCCACTTCAAGGGCGTCTCGCTGTCGTGGCCGGTCGTGGCCGGAGTCGTCGTGGCCGTGTTGTGGCTCGCGAACCGCTCTCTCGCCGCAGCGTTCTACTACGACCTCGGCCTCTATCACTTCGCCGCGATCGACTACGGATCGCAGTTCGCTGCGATCCCAGGGCTCGGCAACCTGCACGGCAGGCTCGGTGCTGGAAACGGGCATCTGCTGCTCGTGTCGCTTGTCGACCATGGCCCGTTTGCGCGCTTCGGGTTTCACATCGTGAACGGTCTGCTCGCCGTGATTTTGGTCATCGACATCGCCTGGCGCCTTGTTCGTCGGGCGGCTGGTCGACGCTTGGCGTCGTTCACGAACCGGGTTGCGCTGCTCCTTCTGCCGGTGCTGCTCGTCGCGATCGTCGGGGGCAAGGGAAGCCGTCTCAACAACCCCGATCTCGATTTCGCCGTGTTCATCCTCGTCATGATCGGGATGCTCTATCTCGTGGAGTGTTTGGAGCTCGGCTTCCGGGCGACACCGGCGCTCGTCGCTGCTGCGTCGCTTTCGCTTGCCGCGACGACGCGACCGCTCTACTGGCCTCTCGCCGTGGTCGTGGGCGGGATGATCGTTTTCTCGGCGGCGAAGCGAACGCTCTCGGTCCGCGTCGTAGCTGCAGTTCTCTTCCTGCCGATCGTGTTGCTCGGCGGCTGGATGAGCCGGCAGGCCGTGCTCTCCGGCTACCCGCTGTTTCCTATGACAGCTGGCGGTCTGCCCGTCGATTGGCGGATACCGACAGCCGCCGTCCATGAGCTGAACCGCTTCGTCACTTCGTGGGCCCGCTCGCCGGGAGACGACCCAAATGTCGTTCTCGCGTCGTGGCACTGGTTCCACCCGTGGCTGCGCAGCCACACGGGCGACCTCGATCTCGCCGGGCCGGCGCTGCTCCTCGCAGGCAGCGTCCCGTTGCTCGCGCGGCGTTCGGCGGAGGAAGTTCGCCGGCGTCGCGCATGGCGAACGCCGATGCTCGCCATGACGTTGCCCGCACTACCGCTTCTCGTCGTCTGGTTCTTCAACGCGCCCGACCCGCGCTTCGCGATGGCGTTGCTCTGGCTGCCGCCGCTCGCGCTCGTCGCCTGGGCGCTGCCCGAAAACTTCCGTCGGTCGCGGGTCGCCTACGCGAGCCTCGCCTGCGTGCTGCTCATAACCCTTGGCCTCGTCGCACACAAAGGTGTCTTCTGGCCGATCGTCTCGAACGGGATCGGGCCACTCGGCACCGAGCCGGTCCCCGGCGCGGCCGTCGTCCCATTCGTGACGAGATCCGGGTTGGAGATCTACCGGCCGGCGCACGGCGAGCTGTGCTGGCGTGTCGAGCTGTGCACGCCGCGGCCACGCTCGGATCTCCGCTTGCGTGGCGCCGACATCAGCCACGGCTTCCGGATCGAGCACTAGGTTCCAGGCTTGCGCAGAGTTCTCACCAAGCTCGAGGTGCTTGTCGCGACGAGCCGAGGAAGCGCCGCGGTCTTCGGTCTCGCGCTCGCTCAGTTCGCTCTCGTCAGCATCGCGCTGCCCGTCCAACCCGGCCGCGACTTCGGCGACTACCTGTGGTTCTACGTGCAGAGCGGCGACTGGCACTCCGTGTTCGCGATGTCGATGCTGTTCCGCACGCCGGTCGCACCGCTCGTGATCGGAGCCCCGCTCGATCTCGCCGGCGGCTGGGGGGCGCTTGTCGTAATGGCCCTGCTGTTCGCTCTGTCAGTCGTGGCCTGGACGCGCACCGCACTCGTGTTCGGTCGCCGGGTCGCACTCGTCACCTCGGCGGCGCTGCTCCTCTTCCCTGGCTACACGATCTTGTTCCACGGGCTTTCGAGCAACGCCGTGTTCGCGACGGCGTTCGCGGCATTCGCTCTCGCTCTTGTACGGGCTCTCGTCCAGCCGTCGCCGCGCCGGTTTGCGGTGCTCGGACTGACAGTCTCGGTCGCGGCTTTGACGCGACCCGAGAGCCAATTGCTGATCGTTGTCGCGCTCGTCCCGCTAGTCGGCACGCTCCCCTGGAGGCGTCGTCTGCTGTGCATCGGCGCGTGTCTCTCGGTCGTCCTCGTCCTGCTTGGAGGCTGGACGCTGAACAACGGCTTGCGCTACGGCGACTACACAGTCGCGCGACGCGGCGTTGCGTACCTGCCGTTTTTCCGCGCTTTCACAACCGACCACATCGTCTCGCCCGCGAACGGCCCAGCTTCGCGCAAGCTCGCCGCAGCAGTCGAGGCGAATATCCTCACGGAGCAGCCGTACCGCGCCTACGGCGTGAGTTCGCAGGCGTTCTTCGCGCGCGGCAAGGACCGTGAGTTCGCCGACCTGCTCAGCCTCTCCGACCGCACCTTCGGCTGGGACGACAACTACAACGTCCTGCTCCACGCCGGGCTCGAGGCGGTGCGCACGCACCCTGGTACCTACGCGCGGGGGGCCGGACACACACTCGTCTTCGAACTCTGGCACCCGCTCTTCATCGGACTCGCAGCAGCGGCCGGACCCACGGTTTCGACACCGGCCACGACGACGGGCGACCCGCTGCCGACGCCGTCCGAAGGCGATCTCGTCCCGACTGCCCACGAAGGCGCGTATCTGGCGACACCGGACGGCCACATCCGCGAGGTGTGGACATCGGCAACGGAGCACCACCTCGTCTTCGCCAAGCCCGGCCAGCGGGCGCAGTACGACACTGTACAAGCTGACGCGTCACGGCTCGGCGCGCGCGTGCCGACGTACGCAGGAAGCGCAACGCTCACTCGCCAGCTCTCGCGCTCGTCCATGCTCTTCCCGCCGGCATTGCTGTGGCTCGCGGTCGGACTCGTCGGGATCCTCGTGCGGCGTCCAGCGAACGTCCTGATCTCCGTGGCGCTTGCCGCTGTCGGCCTGCTGATCCTGCTCTTCGAAGCACTCTCCGACTACGCGATCGTGGAGTTCGCCGTGCCGCTGATCCCCGCGTTCATCGTGTTTGGTGTCGTCGGGCTCGTCGGGACGAGAGGAGTCGGGAACCGGGGACAGTCGTGAGCGTGCGGCGGCACGTATCTCCTCGTGTCGCGCTGGCTTTCATCGTGCTCGCGTCGTTCGCCCTCTGGGCGACGCTCGGGTACGTGGCGTCGGTGCCGCGGTTCTTCATGGACGAGATCTACTACATGAAGACAGCGGTGTCGTTCGCCCAGGGACACGGCCTGCAGTTCGAGGGCACGCCGTGGGGGTACGGGCCGCTGTTCCCCGTCGTGGTCGGTGCCATCGTCCGCCTGACTCCCAACCAGGAGGTCGCGTACGAGCTCATGAAGGTCATCAACGCGCTGCTCTTCGCGCTGGCGGCCATCCCAGTTTACCTCCTGTCCCGCAGGCTGCTTCCGCCCTGGCCAAGCATCGCGGTCGTGGCGTTGTCGGCCGCGATGCCCTCGACGATGTACGCCTCGGTCTCGATGACTGAGAGCCTCGGTTACTTGCTCTCCTGCTGGGCGATGTACTTGATCGCGCTCTCCCTCGAGCGGCCGAGCGTGCCGCGTCAGGCCGCCGCCCTGGGCGTGATGCTCGTCGCCATCGCGACGCGGCCGCAGCTTGTCGCGCTCTACGGCGGCTACCTCGTCGGTCTCGGCCTGCTCGGGATCGTCTCCCGTCGGCAGCGCTCGCAGTTCCTATCGAGTTCGCTCTGGCCGACCGCGCTCTCGATCGTCGCTGGGCTGGCCTGGCTCGCCTGGCCCCTCGTGCACGGGCGCGGGATCGGCCAGTCCCTCGGCTCCTACTCGGTCCTGGCGCAATCGTACGACCCGCTCGAAGTCGCGAAATGGTTCGCCTACCACCTCGGGCTCCTAACGCTCTACCTCGGAGTCGTGCCCATGGCGATCGCGCCGATCGTCGTGATGCGCTGGTGGAAGCAGGCCGAGAACGGCGGGCGCTGCGAAGCGACGTTCGTCTCGCAGTTGGCAGCGCAGAACCTCGTCGGCGTCGGACTGGTCGCGGCCTTCGCGAGCACACCAGCTGGTCTCGGAATCCTCTACGACCGCTACCTCTTCTACCTCGTCCCGCTGTGGCTGATCGGGCTCGCCGTCTGGCTCCGCGACGGCATGCCACGGCCGATGCGACCGCTTGTGCTCGGGTCGGTCGGGTCGGTCGTCCTTGTCGCCACGCTCCCGTTTGATGTTGTCGGCGGGCAAAGTTGGTTCCGTCGATTCGAGGCTGTCGCGACAGGCGTCTGGGGGAAGATCGACCCCGTCACAGCTCGTCTGCCGCTGGTTTCCCTGCGCGCTGCAGCCATTCTCATGGTCGTCGCGACCGTCGCCATTGTCACCCTCGTCCCTCGCCAGTTCAGGTGGATCCCTCCGGGGATCGTCGCTCTCGTCTTCGCCGCCAATCTCTCGCTCTCGTGGAGATCCGCGTTCGTGGACGCGAGCGCCTACGGGTTGAGCCCGCCCGGAACACGCACATGGGTCGACGACCGCATCGGCCAGGACGCCCGTGTGACAGTGCTCATCGTCAATCGAACCTGCCAGCTCGCTGCCCAGGAACGATTCGCCGGGCTCGAGACCGACTTCTTCAACCGTTCGGTTCGGGCGACGGCGACGCTCGGTGGCGAGGGAGGCCTCGCGCCCACGGCACTCCAGGTTCTTCCCGACGGAGAGCTCAGGCGCCGCTCCGGGAACCGACTGATGACGCGCTACGTCGTGGCGCCGGCGGGCGTGAGGCTCCGCGGCAGGCAATTGGCAACAGGCATGTTGCCGCACCTCGTGCTCTGGGATGCCGGAGACGACGTTCGCGTCCAGAATGCCACCTCGGCACGGCAGGTGCTCGCAACTCCCTGCGCTGGCTGAACAGGCGGAGACACCGCGTGTCTCGTGTCGGCGAGCCGAGGCTCTCGCTACCCTGGGCACCTGTGCCCCTCCCACGGACGCGGATCCTGCGGCGCGGGCTCTGCCGGCTCCAGGCGCTGGCGGGAACGTGGCTCGGCGCCGCGGTGGTGTTCGTCGCTGGGCTCGGCGTCTACGCCTTCGAAGCAATCGCGTGGCCGCTCACCGCGGGCCGGGATCTCGATGAATACATGCTGTCGTACGTCCAGCTACTCGACCGGCATCCGCTGCTGCCGTGGGCACCGCTGTTCCGAACGCCGCTGACCGGCGCTGTCGTCGGCGCGTCACTCGACATTCACGGCGGTTCGTTTGCCGAGCCGTTCGCGGCGGTGCTTTTCGCACTGTCGATCGTGCTGTGGAGCGCGGCAGCGCTGGCGTTCGGGCGACGCGTGGCTATCGTCACCGCCCTCGCGCTACTCGCTTTCCCCGGCTACGGGCTGATCTTCCACGAGCTGGCGAGCGAACCGGTGATGGCGACGGTGTTCGCGGCGTTCGCCCTCGCGGTGACGCGTGCGGCGCGTGCGCCGTCGATGGGCCGCTTCGCGCTTGTCGGCCTCGGGGTCGCGCTTCTCGCTTTGACCCGGCCGGGGAACGCGGTCCTGCTCGCCGTCGCGCTGTTCCCGCTGCTCGTGAAAGGTGCCTGGCGCAGCCGGCTGCGCTGGACGGCCGCGTTCGCGATTGCGGCGATCATCCCGCTCGGCGCCTGGTCGCTGCAGAACGGCTGGCGCTACGGCGACTACACACTGGCGCGCGGCGGCAACGCGCTCGTGCCCTTCTACCAGGTGTTCCTACGCGACAAGATCGTCTCGCCTGCGAACGGCCCGGCGTCGCGGCGGCTCGGGACTGCCGTCCAGCAGCGCCTGCTCACGCGCGACCCCTACAAGTCGTACGGGATCACGATCGACTCGTTCTTCTCCTCACCGAGCTTCCGCGAGCACGAGGATCTCTACACGCTCTCCGACCAGACCTGGGGCTGGAACAGCGCGTACTCGACACTGCGCGCATCGGCGATCGAGGCGATCCGCGCGCACCCGGGCGCCTACGCATCGGGTGCGGCGCACACGATTTGGACGCAGCTCACTGCGCCCGTCTACCGAGCTGTCGCCGCAGGCCCGACAACCGGCAAGCCTGGGAAAGGCTCGGCGGCAACCATCGTCGTGAACGGGAAACGGCTGCCGGCACCGGGTGAGGGCCAGTCGATCCCCGCGGGTCAGACCTCCTGGATCTCGCGGCCGGACAACAGCATCCGCGACGTCTGGATCGGGCCAACGACGCACTACTTCTCGTTCGCGATCCGATCGCAACAGCAGGAGTTCACACGTATCGTGGGGGAGCAGACGCGGCTCGAGCATTCGTTCCCGACGCGAACCGGCAACCGCTCGCTCGGGACGCGACTCAACCAGCTGTCGCACCGCTATCCGCCCGCGGTGCTCTGGCTCCTGGTCGGCGTAGTCGCGCTCGCGTGGCGCCGCCCTCACGGTTCGAGCGCGCTGATCGTGCTCGCGTCCGCGGCGCTCGTGGTCGTCGTCTTCAACGGCCTCGGCTTGCTGGCCGACCGCCATTTCATGCTGCCGGTCGCACCTGCGTTCGTGCTGTTCGCTCTCGGGGCGCTGCTCGGCGAGCGAGCGGAGCCGGGCTAGCTGCGCGGCCAGGGGTGCTGCCGCAGAACGTCCTCCTTCACGTCGGCGCCCCAGCCGGGAGCCGTCGGGATCGTTAGCTCGCCGCCCGAGATCGCTGGCAGCGCGGTGACGAGCTCGTTCTTCCAGGGCACGTCGTCGACATCGATTTCGAGGATGCGCGCGTTCGGGATCGCAGCGCACCACTGCGCGGAGATGAACGTCGCGAGGTGGCTGTAGTAGTTGTGCGGCGCGCACGTCACCTCGAACGTCTCGGCGAGGTCCGCGATCTTCTTCGCCTGGTGGAAGCCGTTCCAGATCACGTCCACCGAGGCCACGTCCATCGCGACCGCCTCGAAGAACGGACGGAAGGCACGCGCGCCGTAGAGATTCTCGCCGGAGCAGATCGCGATGCGCGTGCTCTGGCGGACGTGCGCCAGAGCCGCCGGGTCGAACAGGTCGATCTCCAGCCAGGCCAGGTCGAGCGGTTCGAGCGCCCGCGCCACGCGCAGGCAGCCTTCCGGCTCGAGATTGAAGTTGAGGTCGACGATCGGCTGCGCCGCGCCGAGCGTCCCTTGCGCAAACGCTTCCAGCAAACGGACGAGATCGCCGGCAATCTCCCGCGCCTGCGCGGTTCCGCCGCCGGCGCCAAAGCCGGGCATCAGCACTTGCGGCTCCTCACCGGGAACGACGATGTTCGTCTTGAACGAGCCGTAGCCCGCCTCGACGACCTCGCGACCAAGCTCTGTGACATCTGCATACGCGGCGAGCTTCGGCGTCCCCGTGACCTCCCAGGCGCGGGCGCGCGTCGTGCCGCAGTGCGACCAGTAGAGCGGGATCGTGTCGCGCGTAGGCCCGCCGAACAGCTCGTACACCGGCACGCCGAGCGCCTTCGCCTTGATATCGAGCAGCGCGTTCTCGATCCCGGCCAACGCCTTCGCGATCACCGAGCCGGGGCTCTGCCGCGTGTGGCGGTAGAGGTCCCAGTAGATGCGCTCGACCGCGCGCGGGTCGCGGCCGACAACGAGTGGCGCGAGATCCTCGATGATCCCCGCGAGGCCACGCGGCGAGCCGTGCGAGTCCGTAATCTCGGCCCAACCGACCAGGCCGTCGTCGGTCGTCGCCTTGAGAAAGATCCACGGCCGCCAGCCGGCGTCACAGAACAGCGTTTCGAGGCTCGCGACTTTCACGAGTGCGGAGGATACGGATCGCGGTCGACAGTAGGCAGAGTCGCGGCGCCGCTCGCAACGAGCGCTTCGGCCCGCGCCCAGTCGTCCTCGTCATCGACGTTGAATCCTTCGTTTCCCTGTGTGAGGAACGGCGCGAGAACGCGGCCCTCGCGTGTTCCGGTCTCGGTGACGACGCGCGTCCAGGCGATCTCGAGCGCACTGTTCTGCGAGTAGACGAGCGGCAACGCCTGGTACTGGCCCGCGTGCCAGGCGACGGCGAGGTGCGACTGATCGAGGAGCGGCGTCATCGTGCGCGCGTCGCCGGCGAGCTCCCACATCTTTCCCGGATGCTGTTTGACGAGCTCGACGGCTCGGATCGAGTCGGCCTCGGACGTGGCGACAAGCTGATCGAGGCCCCGCCGGATCACGTCCGGCCCACGAAACGGGTTTGTCGCGCGGACGATCGCGAACACGTCGTACGTCTCGGGCAGCTTCCCCAGCAGATCGCTGATCCACTCGATGTCCGGAGAGGTCGACGTCGCGAACGCAGCGGGACGCAGAAACGGGATCTCGGCGCCGTACCAGCGGGCGACAGCCGCGATCTGCTCCGAGTCGGTCGAGACAATAACGCGCTCGAAGACTCGAGCCTGCTGCGCGGTCGTGATCGCGTAGGCGAGTAGTGGATGACCTGCGAGCCGGCGGATGTTCTTGCCAGGAACACGCTCGGATCCCGCGCGCGCGCCGATCAGAGCGACTGCCTTCACGCGCCCTCCAGCTTGGCGAGCAGCGAGTCGAGCGTCGGCGTCGGCACGCCGTGGCGGCGGCCGGCGCGCGAGATCGCACCCGCGATCGCGTCGAGCTCCGACGGCGTCCCAGCCGCTACATCGCGTGCGGTCGACGTTGTCAGGTCGTCCGCCATCGCGTCGACGATCGCCCACTGGTCGGACGGTGCGAGCGGAACACCGTCGGCCGAAGCGACCGCGCAACTCTCATCGATCGCGGCGTCGAGCAGCGGCCGCCAGTCCGGGTCGGTACGCAGCTCTCCAACGGGTCTCCGGCTCAGCGCCGTCACCGCCGCAAGCGGGCCGAGCCGCGCAGCCTTCTCCCACAGCACGGCACGTTCGCTCGCCTCCACGCGCACGTCAACACCGGCCACGGCAAGCGGCGCGAGCGCAGCGGTCAGGTCGTCCGCAGAAAGGTCATCGGACGCGGCGGTGACAACAAGCGTCTCGGTCAGCTGAACGATGTGCGCCGGCCCATCGCGGTACGCCTGGAAGCGGGAGACGCTGCCAGCAGCGGTCTTTGCACCGAGCCGCGTGCGAATCGTGCCAACGTGCTCGAGACCGTTCAGGAGCGACACGACCACGCCGTCCGCGACGGCATCGCGCGCAACCCGGCTAAGCGCCTTGTCGAGCGCCGGGGCCTTCACCGTCACGAGGAGCAGATCCACCGGATCGCCGAGCAGCTCGACAACCTCCGGCCATGCGGTCGCCTTCTCCTCACCGAGCTCGAGCGTGAGGCCGTTCGCGATGATCGGCTCGGCCGACTCGCGCCGCGTCACGCACACGACGTGATGGCCGGCAAGCGAGAGGTGCACGGCGAGCGCGCCGCCCACGGCCCCGGGGCCGAGAACGGCGACCGTAGCGCTCATGCTTTGGAGGGGTCGGAGATCAGGTTGACGTACCGCACATCGCTGTAGACCTCGAGCGCTTCCATGCCTGCCTCCTTCCAACCGTTGCCTGATTGCTTGACGCCGCCGAAACCCATGTGCGGCTCACTGCCGTGGGTTCCGCCGTTGACGACGACGACACCCACTTCGGCCTGCTCCGCGAAGCGCATCGCCCGATGCAGGCTCGCGGTGTGGATCGCTGCCGTAAGGCCGTACGGGGTGTCGTTGACGAGGTTGATCGCCCCGTCGAGATCCGCGACGCGGTAGAGGATCGTCACCGGGCCAAACAGCTCGTTGCCGGAGATAGCCGCTGCTGTTGAGACGTTCTCGAGGACGGTCGGCGCGATCTTGTAGCCAGGCCCTGACGCCTGGGCGCCTCCGGCGATGAGCGTGGCGCCTTCTTCTAGCGCGCCTGCGATAGCCGCGACGATTCGGTCACGGCTCTCGGCCGAAACGACGAGCTCGGGTCCGAGCGCGCCGACGGCCGCGGCGAGCCGCGCACGAAACTCGACGTAGACCGCGTCGAAAACAACGACGCGACTACCCGCGGCGCAGCGCTGGCCGGCGTTCGAGAAGGCCGATGCGATCGTCCAGCGCACGGCATCGTCGAGGTCGGCGTCGTCGCAGACGACAAGAGCGTTCTTGCCGCCGAGCTCGAGGCAGAGCTTCGCGAGGCCCGCCTCACGCTGGATCGCGCGGCCGACCTCGGCAGAACCCGTGAAGCTGACGAGGTCGCACGACTGCGCGACGAGCGCCGCCCCGGCCTCGTCGCCTTTCCCCTGCAGGACGTTCAGGACGCCGGCGGGCAGACCAACATCATGCGCGATGCGCGCGATGAGATGAGCCACGACAGGCGCGTGCTCCGACGGCTTCAGCACCGAGGCGTTGCCACAGAGGATCGAGGGAAAAGCTTTCCAGGCCACGTTCGGCAGCGGCGTGTTGAACGAGGTCAGAAGCGCCGCGACACCCACCGGACGCCTGATCGTCAGCACCGTGCGGTGCGGCATGCTCGCCGGCATCGTCTTGCCATATGAGCGGCGACCTTCACCCGCGACGAAGAAGCCCATCTCGATCGCCGCATTCGTTTCGCCGAGTGCCAACGCCATCGGCTTTCCCGTCTCCTCGGCGACAACGGCGGAGATCTCGTCGCGCCGGTCGCGTAGCGCGAGCGCGATGTCGCGTACAAGGTCGCCGCGCTCGACGGATGTGCGGTCGGCCCAGCCAGGCTGCGCACGGCGCGCGGCGGCGACCGCTGCAACAGCATCCTCGACTCCCGACCGAGCGACCTGGCACAGCACGCTTCCGTCCGCCGGACGGTGCTTGTCCAGCCACGCGCCCGACGCGGCGGAGCTGTCCTCGCCGTCGATCAGGTTCGGGATCTGCTCCGGAATCACCAGGCCGACCAACCGCCGTCGACAACAAGGTTCGACCCGGTCACATACGACGAGGCGTCCGCTGCGAGGAAGACAACGGCGCCGACGTACTCTCCGGCCTCGGCCATCCGCCCGAGCGGCATCCGGGCGGAATATGCCTCGACAAACGCCGCCGGCTGGTCGTTGGCAACGCCCGCGAGCGTCAGCGTGTTCACGCGCACACCGCTCGCGGCCCAGTACGTCGCGAGGTAGCGCGTCAGGTTCAGCACCGCCGACTTCGAGACCGAGTACGCGACCGGCTTCACGAACGTCTCGCCCGCGTCGCGCCGGAAGTCGTACAGCGACTGCACGGGCGAGAGCAACCCGTAGATCGACGAGATGTTGACGATCGAGCCGCGGCCAGCCGCCGCCATTCGTCCGCCGACCACCTGGCAGCAGAGCAGCGTCCCTTTCACGTTGACATCCATCACGCGGTCGAAGGATTCGACCGGGAAATCCTCGAACGGGCCGACATCTTCGGCCGGCGCGTCCGGCGGCGAGTCGAGGCCAGCGTTGTTGACGAGCAGGTGCGGAACATCCCATGCGGCAGCGACCTCGTCGGTGGCGCGCTCGATCGACGCGCGGTCGGTGACATCCACCTCGAACGCGCGAATCGTCCCGGCGCCGAGACCCGCAGAGAGATCGGCAGCGCCGGCTTTCGGCTCGGTCGCACGATCAAAGATCGCGACCTTCATGCCGCGCGCAGCAAGCGCGGCGGCGTACTCCGCGCCGAGCTGGCCCATACCGCCGGTAACGACCGCGACACGCCCAGCGAGATCGAACAGCGAGTCACTCATGCGGCAACCTCAGCCCGGTGCGCGTTCCAGATCGCGTCACACAGCTCGCGCACGCAGCCGTGACCGCCGGCTCGCGTAAGTATCAACCGCGCGAGCGGGACAACCTCTGGCCAAGCGTCCGCGGGAACGACAGGCAAGCCAACCGCACCGAGGCACGCCGCGTCGTTGATGTCGTTCCCGAGATACGCGACCGCGCAAAGCGCGATCCCGCGCACCGCGGCCTCGGCCCGAACGACCGCGAGCTTGTCGTCGACGCCCTGCACGCAGTCGACACCGAGCTTCGCCGCACGCGCCGCCACAACCGGGTTCGTCTCGGTCGAGACGATCACGTACGCGACGTCGACCTCGTCGAGCCGCCGCAACCCCAAGCCGTCACTGCGCGAGCACGCGACCGACTCGGCGCCGCTCTCACTTGTCCAGACCCGATTGTCGGTGAAGACTCCATCGAAGTCGAAGACGACGAGCCGTACGTCTGCAAGCTCGATCACGCCGCCGGCCCGACATCCACATGAGCGATCGTTTCGTCAGCGGCAAGCGCGCGAACAAGCCGACCGCCAACAAGCCCGTCGAGCTCGTACGGCGCCAGGCCGCCATCCGCGGGAGACTTCGCCACCAAATCGCCCGGCTCCAGCACCCGCCCTGCATCGAGCGCGCGAGCTGCCACGAGCTTCTTCCCCATCTTCACGAGCGGCCCATCCTCGCTCGGCAGGCGCCGCTTGACACCATCGCCGAGCGCGTCCGGCACGCGCCGCAGGTCGCGCACGAGCTTGCGCATCCCCTCCGGCATCAGCGAAAACGCGTGATCCGTGCCCTTCGCGGCGTGGTTCAGCGTGAAGTGCTTCTCGATCACGCGCGCGCCGAGCATGTAGGCAACAAGCGCCATCGAGATCCCGTTCTGATGATCCGACAGCCCGATCACCACCTCGGGATAGCGCTCGCGCAGCGTCGTGATCACGGCCAGGTTCAGCTCCTCGACCTCGACCGGGTAGGCCGCAGTGCACTGGAGCACACAGAGCTGGGAGTTGAGTGGCAGGATTGCCGCCACCGCGCGGTCGATGTCGTCGAGGGTCGCGCCGCCGGTCGAGAGAACGATCGGCTTGCCGTGCGCCGCGATGTGACGGAGCAGCGGCGTGTTGACGATGTCCGCCGAAGCGACCTTGAACACCGGCGTGTCGAGCTCGGCGAGGAAGTCGGCGCTCGTCTCGTCAAACGCGGTCGCGAACAGCGGTAGGTTCAGATCGGCCGCGTACGCGAGTAGCTCTTGCCACTCGTCGCGGCCGAACTCGAGCGCTTCGCGATGCGCACCGTAGGTCGGGCCAAAGCTGTTCTCGTTCTCGTACGGCTGGTCATAGAGGGCGCTCGTGAACAGCGTGCGGTTGTCGCGCTTCTGCAGCTTGACGGCGTCGACGCCGCATTCCTTGGCGGCGAGGATCAGCTCCTTCGCCTTGGCGAGGCTGCCCTGGTGGTTGTTCCCGACCTCGGCGATGACGTAGCAACCGGTGTCGTCTGCCACGCGCGTGCCGCCGAGGACGAGCTCCCGCACCAATCCCTCCCTGTCGAAGGTCGGGTCGATCCCAGACCCGCCGCCCGATGGTACTCAGCGCAGCGAACGGAGGCGCTCAAGTCAACCACTGCCACCAGACGGCAAGCAACCCTCAGTCGACAAGCTCAAGGGTGCCGATGCCGACGGCAACGTCGTCGCCTGCGCGCCGGCATCGGCGTGCAGCTAGAGCAGCGAGCGGAGGAGCTCGGCCGTTTCCTCGACCCTCGCCTGCCGCGAGAGCTGGTGGCGGACGTCGGCCGCGAGCTCGATGTCGGCCAAGCCGCCGGCTGAGAAGCGGTCGTGCAACTCACGGAGCACAGCGACCAGGCCGTCGACATCGTCCGGGGCGACCACGACGCCGGCGGCCGTCTCGCGGATCAGCTCGGCGGCAGCACCGTCCGGTGGCACCGCGGCGAGGATCGGCCGCCCGGCTGCGAGGTACTCGAACACCTTCCCTGAGAGGACGCCTTTGCCGCGACCGCCCGCGTCGGGGATCAGCAGCAGGTTCGCCTCCGAGTCGCGCTGCAACGCGAGCGAGTGGGCGCGCGGCGCATACGGGATCAGCTCCAGCCGGTCGCCCAGGCCGAGACTTTCGGCCCACTCGCGGTCGGCCGAACGGAAGTCGCCGAGGAAGCGGGCGACGATGTCCAATCCTGAGTCGTGCAGCGCCTGCAAAAAAGGCCGCGGATCGCGCTTCCCGAAGAAGCTGCCCGCGTGTGTGATGCGCATGCGCGGCGCGGGCGCGTACTCGAGGCCGGCGAAGTCGTCGAAGTCGCAGCCGTTCGCAATCGTCTCGACAGGGCCACGCGGCGAGAAGGCGCGCACCTCATCGGCGATCGCATCTGACACGCACGAGATCGCGTCGGCGCGCCGCGCGACGAACCGCGCGAGACCCCGGTCGACCTTCTCCTTCGCCCGCACAGCGGCGCTCTCCGACCGGCGATGCGGATGGGCGACGAGCGAGTCGCGCAGGTCGGCAAGCCACTTCGCGCCGGTTGCCTTCTGCACCGCGGCGCCCACCAAATGAACCGAGTTCGGCGGCGATGTCGTGATCACGGCGTCGATCCCTTCGGCGCGCGCAATGCGGATCGCGGCAGGAATCGCGGTCAAGTTCCAGCTCACGTTCTCGTCCGGCACGAGCAGCCGGCGCGACGCGAGCTTGGCATGGGTCGCAAGACGCGGCAGCCCTGCTTTCCCATGCAGTTCCTCGGCCGGGCGGCGCCCCTTCGGGCCGATGTAGCGCGCGCGATGCACCCAGGCTTGGGTCGGCACGCGCAGTTCCTCATCGCGGTGGATCCACTTCGGGTCGTCCGGCGCGAGCACGTGTGTCTCGATCCCGAGCGCAGGCAGGAACTGCGCCAACTTGAGGGAGCGCTGCACACCGCCGCCGCCCGCGGGTGGGAAATACAGCGTCACGAGCAGCACCTTCATCCTGGCGATGCTACTCGCGCCGCGGCGCGCTCCGGCCGGGCGCTCCAGCATGCTTGGGGCGATGGAGACCGACCTGCCGCGCGCGTTGCGAATCGTCCTGCGGCTGCAGGTCGCGCTGCTCGGCGCGGTGTTTCTCGCGGCAGCGTTGTTCGTCGCGGTCGTGATGCCGTACCGCTCGTGGGACTCGCTCGCGTTCGGCGGATGGTCGCGCCAGATCGCCGCGGGGAAGTACGTCTTCTCAAACGTGATCGCGACGAGCCTGAACCGGCCGCTCTTCTACCTCGGCCAGGGGTACGCGTGGCGCTGGTTCGGGTACCACGAGTGGATCGGCCGCTCGCTGAGCGTTGCGTTCGCTGCCGCATTCGTCGTGGGGGTTTGGCTCGTGGCGCGCCGGCTCGGGAAACGGGACGATCTCTTCCGGACGCTTGCCGTCGCGGTGGCGCTCGCGTCGTCGGTGTTCGCGACCTACGTCGCGGCGGGGATGACCGACGTGCCGGTGGCTGCGACCTCTGTACTCGCCGCGGCTGCGCTCTGGTCGCGAGCGCCCGAGTGGATTCGCCTGCCGCTCGTCGCGGTGGCGGCGGCCGCGGCCGGGCTTTCGAAGCCGACCGGTTTCATTGCGCTCGCCGGCATCGCATGCGCGACACCGTTCATCCTCCGCGGATCGGAGGAGCGCAAGCGGCTGATCCTAGGTCTCGTCGCTCTCGTTGCCGGTATCGCCGCAGCGCTCGCGTACGACGCGGTCGAGGCGCACCGCCTGCACCAATCGCTCTACGGCTTCCTCCACGCCGGCAACACCGACTACTACCTCGCGCAGGGAGCGGCGAAGCGTTGGGAGCGGATCGTGCGTGGCGACTGGCTGGGCGACGCCGCGCGCCTACCTGTCCTCTATGGCCTCGTCTACGGGCTGGCTCGCGTCGCGGGAGCCCGAACGCGGCTAGCCCTCGCAATCGCCGCGCCCGCCGCAATCGGGTGGTCGATCGCCGGGCCTATCGTCGCCGACGGCGGCAGGCCGTATCCGTTCGCCGGCGGCGTGACCCTCGGCGCGATCGGATTTGTCACGCTGTCGGTGTGCCTGCTCGCGGCGCCGTTCCTCGGCGCCGAGGACGTGCTTGGCCGGGGTGCCTATACCGCGCTGCTGATCTGGCTCGCGCCCGGGCTTGTGATCGGGCTCGCGCTCCGCAGCGACGATGTCCGCTTCCTCAGTCCAGCTTGGCCGGCCGCGGTGCTTCTAGCGGGAGCTGCCCTGGCGGTTGTCGGCCGCTCGCTGATGCGGCTGAATCCGGTGTCCGCCCTCGTCCCGGTGACTGCGCTCACGCTGCTCGTCGTCGCGAACCTCCTGGCAATCGACGGGCTCGGCGCAAACGGCTGGCGCGGGCTGCGCGACCTCGGCCGATCGGGTTGGAGCGACCAGGCGCAGATCGAGAACTACGCCTTCGGGCCGTTCTCGTACGAGCTCGACCTCGCACGCGCAAACGTCGGCCCCGACCAGAAGATCGTGTCGAGCGACGGCAGGCTGAAGTACTTCTTCCCCGGCCAGGTGAACGTCGAATATCCGAAGACCTGCGCTGACGTAGCCGGCGCGCGTTACTTCGCCCTGCTCACGGGCGGAGAGAGCGCCGATATCGCGGCCCACGTGGTCGGGTCGTCGGCTGATCCGCTGTCGTGGGGGCAATGTCCCGGCCTGACGCTCGTCGGTGAGCAGCCTGGGATCTACGCCGTGTTCGTGACGGGCACACCGTCGCGCGCGTCCACGCTGGATGACTGCCATCTGTCGTCGACGCCCGGCCAGCTGCTTGACGCCGTGTTCCTCGACAACACCACCTACGCAGCTGCCCGCGCGAGACTGAAGGAGGTTGCCGCGGTTGGCTTCGGCGGCCACCTCGAGCAGACCGGCTGCGCCACATTCCGCGTCGTTGTGGCCGGCGTGCCCAAGCCCGTCGCCGCTCAGGCGGACTTCCGCAGCGAGGCGACGCGCTCCGGCTTCCGCGTCAAGCTCGTTCCGGCCGTGCGCTACCCGGAGGTTCCGGCCGACGTAGCGGCGATCCGGTAGAGCGTGTACCGGCCGTCGCGGTAAACCATCCGCAACTTGAAGTGCCGAGCTGAGCGCGAGCGATCGACCACCAGCCAGCGCGCACCGCAACGTCTGGGGATCGCGAGGTTGCCAGTGCGGAGGAAGCTCCTGAGCTCGCGCCGCCGCGCGTACGGGCGATCCAGCTTCGTGTTCGCGACGTGCCCCGGCGGGCCGTTGCACACGTAGAGCGGCGCGTAGGCCGCGATGCGGTAGCTCGTCTCGAGGTCGGAGTAAACCGCGTCGCCGCCGGGTACGTCTGTCCGGAGCGCGTGGACGAGCCCTGGTGTCAGCGCGTACGCCGCGTCGGTCCGTACCGGCGACCAGTGCGCGAGACCGTGAATCGCGACCGGCAGAAGGAACAGCGCTGCCGCGAACCCCGCTGGCCGCTCGCGTGGTTCCCGTAGCCGGAATCCGGCGCCGAGTGCGAGCAGCGCCCCGGCCGCAGCGATCCACGTCGGCCAGCCGGGCAGTCCGCTGCGGAGGCCGGAGCCGAAGTCGCCGGGGTAGATCAGTTGCAGCGCGATTCCGGCGGCAAGCGCTCCCGGCACGACCCAGCGTTTGGCAAGCCCGGCCAACACCCCGAGCCCTCCCGCGAACGCGAACGCGAACGGCAGGAAGCCGGCGAAGCGGCGCGCCTGCGAGAGCGAGACGACGTCGGAGAAGGTCACGAACAGCGGCGAGACAAGTGTCAACGCGAGCACAGCGAGCGTCCCCCCGACGACGTACGCGGCCCAGCGCCGGCGAGCCGCTAGCCCTGCAAGCGGGACGAGAAGCAGCGCCGCAATGGCGACGGCGCCTGTCCGACCGAACAGCTCCGGCCGAAGATGGAAGCTGCGCAGCGACGAGACAACGAGCTGGTCGTGGTACTGGATGACCGCGCGCGCCTTCTCGCCGGCGCCGGGCGAGACCGACCGTGTGTCGCGCAGGATCGGGTAGAGCCACGCCGCGAACGCGGCAGCCGGCAACGCGAGAGCACCGAGTGCGAGCGTGCCCGAGCGCATGTCCTCTCGGGTCCAGGCAAGCCGCACGACCAGGAAGCCGACGAACGGGATCAGCACGAAGAGCGCGTACGTCGGGTGAATGACGACGAGCGCGAACGACGCAGCAGCGGTCGAGGCGATGAGACCGCGAGTCGGCGTGCGGATCGTCGCGAAGGCGAGCGCCAGTGCGGCCGGTGCCAGGATCTGGCGCGACACCGTCGCCGGCAACGCGAGCGAGGTGTACGCACCGCCGTGGCCCGCAGCGAATACGGCAAGCGCTACGGTCGCGCCGGTCGCGGCAGCCGCCGCCCACACGCGGTGGAACAACGCCCAGCCCGTTTCGTACGACGTCAACAGCGCGAGCGGTGCGAGCACAGTCGACTCGTGCAAGACGACCCGCGCGGGATCGACGCCGGCGACCTTTGCGACCAGCGCGAGGAACCCGTGCCACAGCGGAAACGCGTACCCCGGGTGGAGCCCACCGTCCGCGAACTCGTCCACACGATGCAGCGACAGGCCGTCGAGGGACACAAGCTTGCGCACGCGCGCCAGGTGGAACAGACCATCGCCACCGACCTCTCCGGCAACGTGCCACAGCAGCAGGCCGACGATCGCTCCCGCTACGCCGACAACGAACCAGCCGGGCGCGCGCTCCTTCCCGCCACCGCGCGTGAACGGCACCACCGCCGCGCCGGCGACGAGCAGCAGCACGAGCGTCAGGGTCAGCGTGCCGCGCACGAAGAACGTCACACCGAGCGCAGCGAACAGGACAACGAACGCCCAGCTCAGCGTTGCCGACGCGCCGCGAACGCCCACGGCTCGCGCCACGATCCAGCCCGGCGCGAGCACCACCGCCGTGGCAAATGCCAGCCGCAGCAGAAGCAGGATCGAGCTCATCGCTCGAGCAGGCGCGGCACGTCGCCCGAGCCGAGCCAGGTCGCGGCATCGCTGTACATCCGGCCGCGCTCACTCTGAAACAACCTGCCGCGCGCGACCAGCGCAACCCGCAGCAGCCGTCTGGCTCGCTCGGCGGAACGCACACCTCGGTGCTTCGCGAGGAAGCGCAAATGGCCGCGAAGGTTCTCGCGATACAGCTGCCCGCCGTGCGACGCGCCGCCGACGTGGACGCACTCGGCGCCGGGGTAGAACAGCACCTTCCAGCCCGCCTGCGCAAAGCGGTAGCACCAGTCGGTCTCCTCGCTGAAGAGGAAGAACGCCTCGTCGAGCTGGCCGACCTCGGCGACCGCCGCGCGCCGAACGAGCAGGCACGCGCCCATCACGAACTCGGCCTCGCGCACCTCGTCGTGGTCGAATCCACCGGCGTAGAACGCGTTGAGCGCGCGCGACCGCGGCGCGAGCTTGCGCAGGAAGAAGTACTCGGTCGCGAGCCGCCACGGTGTCGGGAAGCCGCGCACCGATCGCTGCAGCGTCCCGTCCTGGTTCAGTATCCGCGGGCCGATGACTGCGGCATCTGGCCGTGACTCGGCGAACGCGACAAGTCGGTCGAGCGAGCCCTCGGTGAGCCACGCGTCGGCGTTCAGGATCAGGATGTAGTCAGAGTCGGTGGCCTCCAGGCCGCGATTCCACGCGGCGGCAAGCCCGAGGTTCTCCTGCTCGACGACCGCAACCGCCGGGAAGCGCTCTCGCACGAACGCGACCGTCCCGTCGGAGGAGCCGTTGTCGACGACAACCGCGTCGATGCCCGCCACGCTCTCGAGGCACTGCTCGAGCCAGGGCAGCGCGTTGTAGGTCGCGACGACAACCGCGGCCGAAGCGTCGTCAGCCATGCTCGACGTGCGCGCGGGCGCCGCCGCGGAGCCCTTCCCACAGGAGGATCAGCCCGCCCGGCGTCGCGAGCGCCACGGTGACAAGGAAGAACAGGAACCCCGCGGCGAAGCCCTTGTCGGCGGCGACGCCGGCGCTGCCGAGGAAGCTGACGAAGAACGCCTCGCGCACCGCAAACCCGTTCAGCGTGAACGGCACCAGCAGCACGAGGAAGAACAGCGGCCCCATCACGTAGTAGAGGCGCGGCCCGATCTCGATGCCGACGGCGCGCGCCGCCGACCAGATCGCGAGGACGCGAATCGCCTGGACTGCCGTCGTCCATGCGAAGACACCGAGCAGCAGGCGCGGGTGTCTGCGGAAGTGATGCACACCCTCGTAGAACGCGCGTATGTGCCGCTCGATGCGCAGCGTTCGGAGCAGCGGCCCCGCGCGTGCGAGGTACGGGCGAACGCCGCGCGCGAAGAACAGGATCATCAGCACGATCGTCCCGATCACGAACGCACCCTCGAGCCAGAGGTACGCACCGACGTGGTAGCGGCCAACGGCGAGGACGAAGCCGATCGCACCGAGGAGAACCGTTGCTGCCCCGCCGAGCCCGCGCTCGAGCAAGACGATCGCGGTCAGGTCGGCCGTGCGACCCTGGTTCCGTCGCGCCGTCTCGAAGATCCTGACGGCGTCGCCGCCGATCGACGTGGGCAGGATCTGCCCGGCTGCGAACGAGACAAAGTACGCGCGTGCGAGCCACGGGAAGTACTCGTGGATGCCCTGCGCGGCAAGGAGCCACTTCCAGCGAAGCGCCATCGGGAAGACGGTCAACACCATGATCGCGATCGCCAGTGCGAACCACCACAGGCTCGCGTGGCGCAGCACATCGGCGGTCTTGCCGAGGTCGATCTTCCAGACGAGATACCCGACAGCCAGGCCAGTGAAAAGGACCGTGCCGCCGATCCGCAGCGCGCGTCTCATGCGGTGAAGCGCTCGTGCACGCGCCGAACGGCGTCGACCGCGTCGAGAATGTCGTCGTCCGAATGTGCGGGCGAAAGTGGCAGCGACAGCACCTCGTCGCCGGCTTTCTCGGCCTCCGGCAGCGGCGGCTGATCCGGGTAGCGCTCGCGGAACCACGTCAGCGTGTGAACCGGCAGGAAGTGGATGCTGGTCGAGATCAGCTCCTCGCTGAGCGCGTGTTGGTACGCGTCGCGGTCGGCCCCGGCGAGCTCAGCGTCGACGCGGATCACGTAGAGATGCAGCGCGTGGGTGTCTCGTGGATCACGGGTCAGTGGCGTGATGCCGGCGAGGTCGGCGAGCCCCTCGTCGTATAGTCCGAACTGCCGCTCGCGCGTGACCGCGTGGTCGTCGATCTTGTCGAGCTGAACAAGCGCGATGGCGGCGAGCACGTCGGCGAGATTCGCCTTGAACCCCTGCGTGACCTGGTCGTAGTGCGAGCCGCCGCCGCGCCGCGTGAGCCGCATGTTGCGGATCGCCTCGGCCACATCGTCGCGGTTCGTCGCGACAAGCCCACCCTCGCCCGCGGCAACGTTCTTCGTCACGTAGAGCGAGAAGCACGTCGCGTCAGCGATCGAGCCGATCTTGCGGCCGCGGTAGACGCTCTCGAGCGCATGGGCCGAGTCCTCGACGATGGGGAAGCCGAGCGCGAGGATCGGGTCGAGGTCGCACGGCTGGCCGGCGATGTCGACCGGCATGATCGCCTTCGTCCGCTCGGTGACGAGCTCGGGAATCAGCGCCGTGTCGATATTGAGGTCGCCGGCCCGCACATCGCAGAAGATGGGCCGCGCGCCGCAGTGCTCGATCACGTTCGCGGTCGCCGGCCAGGTGATCGGCGACGTGATCACCTCGTCGCCCGCGCCGACGCCGAGCGCGAGCAGGGCCAGGTGCATCGCGGCCGTTCCCGAGGTGACGGCCAGCACGTGCTTCGCCTCGACGTATGCGGCCATCCGCTCCTCGAGCAGGGCGGCTTTCGGGCCTGTCGTCAGCCAGCCAGAGCGGAGCGTTTCCGTGACCGCGGCGATCTCGTCCTCCCCGATCGCTGGCGGTTGGAAGCCCAGCTGATGTAAACGGCGGGTGCTACGGCGCGTCGGCATGAACCTCGAAGCGTACGGCCTCTGCCGCACGGCCAGCGCGGGCGAGCGCATCGTCGCGGCTGTCGCCGACAGCGAGAATCGCGCCGGCGCGATCGGCACCGCGCAGCAGCGGCCCAAAGCGCCACCCCGGGCGACGGTAGATCCGCACCCAGCGGACACCGCCGACCGCCTCCGCTTCGTCGACGCCGTGCACCGCGCGGAGCACTCCTTCGGCCGGGACGAGGAAGCGCACGACCCCAGCCGAGGTCCGTTCCGTGAGAGAGACGCGCGACGGCTCTTCCCCCAGCGAGGCCGCAATCGCAAGCCCGTTCAGGTCGACGCCGGTGACTGCCTCGACCAGTTCCGCGTCATGCCCACCGCCGAGCCGGGCGGCGAGCTCGATCAAGCGCGGCCCGTCGGGCCCGAGGCGCACCTGCGTATACGTCGGGCCGTTCCGAATCCCGAGCGCCTCGGCCGCGCGTCGCGCCGCATCGGCCGCCGCGGCCGCGTCGTTCACGCTCGGCCACACGTGCGCGAGCGCGACGCCGAACGCCGGCGAATCGGCCGTCAGCCGATCGGTGACCGTGAGCGGCACAAACTCGCCGTCGAATGAGAACGCGTTCACCGTGACCTCGGGCCCGTCGACAAGCTCCTCCGCCAGATACGCCCCGCTGCGCGACTCCGCGACCGCCGCCTCCACCGCCGCCGCGAGCTCGCCCGCCTCCCGCACGAGCGTCAGCCCGCGCTGACCCTGCCGATCGGGCGCCTTCACAACACACGGAATCGACGGCGTCTCGCCCGGCCCGTACATCCGCGGCTGCTCGACGCCGGCTGCCGCGAACCGTTCCCGCTGGCGCAACTTCGTCGTCGCGAGCGATGCCGTCTGCGCGTCGATCGGATGAGGCAACCCCATCCGCTCCGCGATGCGCGCCGCCACGCCAACAGGCCAATCCGCGCCAGGAGACACAATCCCCGCGACCCTCTCCGACCGCGCCAGCCGCTCGACGGCAGCCTCGTCCTCGGTCGAAACGACCGCGCGCTTGTCCGCGAACGCGAAACCAACAGCCCCAGGGTCGCGGTCGACCGCGATCACCTCGAGATCGCCGCGCTTGTGCGCAGCCTCGAGCAACCCGAGCTGCGCGGCGCCGGCGCCTAGGACGAGAAGACGCGTTCTGCGCGCTGCAGGAGCTCCCGCCACCACACCTCGTTCTCGCGGTACCAGGCCACCGTCCGCTCGAGCCCCTCGGCGAAGCTCGTGCGCGCCCGCCAGCCCGTGAGTCGCTCCATCTTGTCGACCGAGCCGATGTGCCGATCGACCTGGCCCGGCCGTTCGTCGACATACTCGACGCTCGCGGCCGGATTGCCGACCGTGTCGAGAACGAGCGCAGCAATGTCTGAGACCGAGATGTCGACACCGGTCGCAAGGTTCACGACCTCGCCGGCAAGCGGCCCGATCGGCGCGTCGATCAGCGTCTTGAGCGCCTCGGCGTGATCGTCGACCCACAGCCAGTCGCGGCTCGCGTGGCCGTCGCCGTGGATCGTCAGCGCGTCGCCTTGCAGCGCCTGGATGATGAAGCGCGGCACGACTTTCTCCGGATGTTGACGCGGCCCGTAGTTGTTGAAGGGCCGGACGATCACGATCGGCATGTCATAAGTGACCGCGTAGCTGTAGGCGAGCCGGTCGCCGCCCGCCTTCGTCGCGGCGTACGGACTGCGCGGGTTCAGCGGGTGCTCCTCGTCCATCGGGTCGTGCTCGGCCGTCCCGTAGACCTCGCTCGACGAGATCAGCAGGAAGCGCTCGACCGGCGTCTCGCGGATCGCGTCGAGCAGGATCTGCGTGCCTTCGACATTCGTCGTGACGAACTCGGACGCTCCTTCCTGGATCGACTTCTCGACGTGCGACTCGGCAGCGGCGTTCACGATCACGTCGACCTCGGCAACTACGCGGCGTACGAGATCGACGTCGCGAATGTCGCCGTGAACGAACGAGAGCCGCTCGTGGCTCATCACGTCAGCAAGGTTCGCGAGGCTACCCGCGTAGGTGAGCGCATCAAGCGAGACGACCTCGTGCGGCGTATTCGCCAGCAGATGCCGCACGACGTTCGACGAGATGAACCCGGCACCACCAGTAACGAGGATGCGTTTGCTCATAGTTCGCGGTCGATCGTATAGAGCGGGCGCCGCTCGACCTCGCGTTGGATGCGCCCGAGATACTCGCCGACGAGCGCGAGCACGAAGCCCTGGACGCCGAGAACGAACAGGACCGCGACCCCGCCGAACAGCGGTCCAGGGAAGTTGGCCTCGCCGATCCAGAAGATGACGCCGTAGATCCCGAGCGCCACCGCGGTCAGCGAGCACACGGCGCCGAGCGCGACGCCGGCCCACTGGATCGGCTGCGGCCAGAAGCCAGCGAGCACGTGCAACGCGAGCCGCGTCAGGCGGAGCGGCGAATAGCGCGACCGTCCCTGGCGCGCCGCGTGACCGACATCGACCTCGATGACGCTCGCGCCGCCGGAGAGAATCAGCGCCTTCGTGAACCTCTGTCGCCCGATCGCGCCGAGCATCGGCTCGACTGCGGTTCGCTTGTACGCGTTGAACGCACAGCCAAAGTCCGAGATCGCGACGCCGGTGAAGCGCCTCAGCATGCCGTTGATCAGCTTGGACGGAAGCGTCCTACCCCAGGCATCCTCGCGCGCGGTTCGCCGCCCGCTCGCGACGTCGTAACCAGCGTCGACCGCGTCGATCAGTCGCGGCATGTCCTCCGGCTGGTTCTGGAGATCGCCGTCCATCGTGATCACGATCTCGCCTCGCGCCCGGGCGAGGCCGGCGTGCATCGCCGGGTGCTGACCGAAGTTGCGCTTGAAACGGACCGCTCTCACGCGTGGATCTGCCGCGTGCAGGCGCTCGACCGTCGCGAACGTGCCGTCGGTCGAGCCGTCGTCGACGTAGATCAGCTCGAAGGGTCGCGCGAGCGGCTCTAGTCCAGCGATCGTTCTCGCGTGCAGCTCCTCGACGGTTGCGATCTCGTTGAAGAGCGTGACGACGACCGAGAGCTCGGGCCGCGGCCCGTCCGCCTGCGACGGGTCCGCAATCGACAGCACACTGACCTGCTCCATCGTCGAAGCGTAGACCGTTTCCGCCCGTAGACTCGCTCCGTGGCCTGGTCAGAGGGCGATGTTGTCGCTTTGCGCGATGTGTGGTTTGGCGTCGTTTGGCGCGCGGTCGCCGGCGTGGTCGTCGAAGACGTGCCTGGCCGAAGCGTGTTCTGGATCCCGGCCGGGTCGGAAGCCGCGTATCCCGTCGACGCCGAGGTGCGCGAGATCCGCCTTTTCCGGCCCGACTACAACCGCGGCCTGCGACGGACGAAGGTCGGCTGCGTCGTGCTCTGCGACGAAGGCGAGCCGTGGACGCTCTGGCACTTCCAGAACGAGGCCGGCGAGTTCGACCGCTGGTACATCAACTTCGAGCGCTACCTCGGGCGGAACACGGTCGCGTACGACTCGGTCGACCACAAGCTCGACCTGATCGCTCGTCCCGACGGCAGCCTCGAGTGGAAGGACGAGGACGAGCTCGTCGAAGCAGGCCGGCGTGGTCTCGTCGATGTCACAGAGATCCGCCGCGATGCCGACCTCGCCGTCGCGCAGTCCCCGTGGCCGACCGGCTGGGAAGACTTCCGCCCCGACCCGAGCTGGTCTGTTCCCGCGCTACCCCCAGGCTGGGAAGCCGTAGATCCACAACCGCAAGGAGCCTGAATTGCGCCAACGTCTCATCTTCGCCACGTGCCTCGCCGTCGCCATTGGTCTGCTCGGCGCGGGTTTGGCCGCGGCCGACTCTGGACCGCGGCCGACTCGACACCGATCGGCCCGCTGCCGGCCGGCCCTCATTCCGCGATCGTCGCGTCGAAGGGC
The DNA here is from genome assembly GCA_025358355.1 of Actinomycetes bacterium. Taxonomy (GTDB): domain Bacteria; phylum Actinomycetota; class Thermoleophilia; order Gaiellales; family Gaiellaceae; genus Gaiella. The sequence continues at coordinate 65,751 of JANYJX010000028.1, forward strand.
ACGCTCGTCGCGGTCGCGCTTCCCGGCAAACAGGCGCCCGGGCTCGTGTGGCGGATCGCCCGCACGGTGCGACCGAGCGTCCTCCGGCAGGTGTCAGAGACCGATCTCGACGGCAACGTCGTCGTGGTCTTCCGCGCCGTTGGTCGAGGACGCGCAACCGTCGCGTTCGCGTTGACCCGCGGAGACGCGTCCGCGGAAGCCGTGAAAGCGCAGACCTACGAGGTCACGGTTCGCTGAGATGCACGCGCGCGTGCAGTCGTCGCAAGGGGCCTGGCGCCCACCAATTCCAGTCGCCGAGGATCGCCATCAGCGCCGGCACGAGGAGCGCGCGAACAATGGTGGCGTCGAGCGCCACCGCGGCCGCCGTCCCGAGGCCGAGCTCCTGCACGAACACGAGCTTCGACGTCGCGAACGAGCCGATCGCGACGCAGAACAGCAATGCGGCGGCGGTCACGATCCGGCCGGTCCGCTCGAGCCCGCTCGCGACCGCCTCGACGTTCGTCGCTCCCGCGTCGCGTGCCTCCTTGATCCGCGACAACAGGAACACCGCGTAGTCGGTGGACAGCCCGAAGGCGACCGCGCCGAGCAGCACCGGCTGCGTCTGCTCGAGTCCGGCAACACCCACCCACCGTTGGAACACGAGCACCAGGACTCCGAACGCCGCGCCGATCGTGAGCATGTTCATCACGAGCGCCTTCAGCGGCAGAACGACCGAGCCGGTGAACAGGAATAGCAGCGTGAACGTCGTCAGCCCGAGCAGCGCGAGCGCCCACGGCAGCTGGCTCGTGAGCGCGAGGCGCTGATCGGCGAACGCCGCCCCGCGCCCGGCGACGCGCCCGTCCGGGAACAGGCCGCGCACATCTCGCACGAGCCGCTGCGTCGACCCGGAAAGCGGATCGGCGGCCGGAGCGACATCGATACGCCACAACGCTGCGCCCACGACAACCGGCCCGCGGATGCCGAGCGTCCCGGGAAAGGTGCGCAGCCGAGTCATCTCGGACGCTGACGGCGGAGCATGGAGCACGATGTTCAGCGGCGTCGCAAGCCCGCGCAGCCTGCTCGCGGTCAGCGCGTCGGTGACTTGCCGCGCGCCTGCGCTCTTCGGCAGCGAGGTCGAATCGACCCCGCTGAAGCGCAGCCCGAGCGCTGGTAATGCGAACGCAACGAGAACCCCGGCTGCCGCCAGGGCGATGATCCTCGGCCGTTTCATCACGATCCCAACCAGCCGCGCCCAGCCGCCTCCGACAGGACGATGGCGCCAGCGCTGCGGCGCGAGCGAGTCGATCCGCGGGCCGAGCAGGTGGAGGAACGCGGGTAGCGCTACGAGTACGACAGCGAGCGCTGCAAGCGCCACGAGCGCGCCCCCGACCGCCATCGAGTAGAGGAACGGCAGCGGGAAGACAGCAAGCGAGCCCATCGCCGCGGCGACCGTCAGCCCGCTGAACGCGACGGTTCGCCCGGCCGTCCGCATCGTCGCACGCAGCGCCTCCGGCGTGTGGCCATGCCGCGCGAGCTCCTCGCGATAGCGCGAAACGATGAGCAGCGAATAGTCGATCGCGAGGCCGAAGCCGAGCCCGGTGACGAGGTTCAGGGCAAAGACCGAGACGCCCATCACGTGGACGACCGCGCGCAGCCCGAGCAGCGTGGCACCGATCGACGCAGCGCCGACAAGCGGAGGAATCAACGCTGCGATGAGCCCCCGGAAGACGACGAACGAGAGCAGGAACACGAGCGGGAACGCGATCAGCTCGGCACGGGTCAGGTCGTCGCGAACGGTCTGGTCGATCTCGAGCGCGGCGATCGAACTACCGCCGAGCACAACGCCCGAGTCGTTCGCGAACACGGCGCGAAGCCGCTTTGTGGCGTGCTCCGACCGCTTGTCGAGGCCGTGGCGGTAATAGCCGAACACGAACTGCTGCACGACCGCGGCGCGCACGACCTCGGGGTCGGCGGCGATTTTCTTCTGCACCGCGGCGAGATCGCCGTGCCGGACGAGCGCGATGATCCCCGGGTCGGGCTCGACGCCGCTTGCCTGCTGGAGCTCCCGGAACGCGCGGAAACTCTCCGACTGCGGATCGGCGAACTGACCCGAGCCGCTGTCCAGCCGTGAGACGACCCCGCCGCCAAGCCCGAACGAGAACCCGGTGAACGCGACTGTGGCGACGAGGATCCAGCGCGCCCGGCGCGCGACGAAGGAAGCCATCCCGCCCGATCATGCCCAAGGACGATGGTCGACGGTCGACGGTCGTAACGCCCAAAGCCCTCGCCTGCACGGCCGCGATTGCGGTGTTCCACCCGTTGCCACTGGTGCCGGCACTCTCGAACGCATGCGCCGGCTCCGCGGCGTGGCGCGACGTCAGAGGCTCGCTGTCACTGCCTGAGCGGACACAGCGAGCGATCCAGCGGCAACAAATGGGAGAAGCGGGCCCTGTTGCACGTGTCCTGTTGCGGGTGGTGTAGGAACGTGCTTGCAGGTTGGCAAGAGGTGGCTGACGCGCTCGTACAGACGCTGGCCGGGCCGAGCAGCAGCCCGGCCAGGTTCGCGTCTGGAATCGGTCAGCCGTTGATGATCGAGGTCACCTTCGTCACGAACATCCGCTTTAGAGTAGGTGTAGATCGCGAAGCCTCCACAATCGATCGCGATCGCCCCAGGGCTGGCGAGCGTCACGGTGCCCATGATTGGGAGATTCACGTCCTGATTGTCCGGAGGAATGGTTTCCCTGACCACCTCGGTGCCCTGAGCCGAGCAGACGGCGGTCTGGAAATCGGTATCTCCATTCCCGACACGGGCGTTGCCCACCACGAGGGAGCTACCTGCCGGCACCGACGCGGGCGCAGGGAGATGGGGCGAGGGACAGGCCGAGTGCCCGCCCCTCGCCACGCGGAACTTGCTCCTACCTGACGGTGACGCTTACGGCTGGCCCGGTGCCGTTGATCTGACAGGTCTGCTTGAGCGTCGGAGCCGAGTTGAGGAAGCACCCGCCCGTTCCCGCCGCCGTCGTCATCGTGACGACAGCGGTAACGAAACCGTACGCCTGGGACGCCGGGATGCTGGCCCGCACGCGGGTCAAGCCCGACACCGAATTCGGGCCGCACGTATACGTCGCAACTCCGACCACGGTCGGGACGAACACCGAGACCTCCAGGTTGACGGTGACGGTCGCGCTGCCAACACCCGTACCGCAGACGACCGACGCCGACGCCGACGGAGCCGGCTGCGCCGACCCACTCCCGATCACGAGCATAAACACCGTCACAACCCCAGCCAGCCCGAACAGCAGCCGGAAAGACGCCTTACGACCCATCCCTAAAACCCCCCTGAACGTAAGAAGTGGACGACGACCGCCCACCAACCAGAGTATGTGGGGGCTGGCCCGGACTTACAAGCCCCCTGACAGGGACGCCGACTGCGTCACAGCCCGCCTCATGGAAGGAGCTGGGCAGTCGCACTCGGTCGAGGTCGTTACAGGTCGCGCCCGCGGCGGATGATCAGGTCGGCGACGAGCCCTGTCCAGCCGGTCTGATGCGAGGCGCCGAGGCCGGCGCCGGTGTCGCCGTGGAAGTACTCGTGGAACGGGATCAGGTCCCGCCACGCCGGATCGTCCTGCAGCAGCTGGTAGCCGCCAAAGACCGGCCGCGTCCCGTCGGCTCGGCGCGTGAACAGCCCCGCGAGGCGAGTCGCAAGATCGTCCGCCACCTGCGCCAGGTTCATCAACTGACCCGACCCCGTCGGCATCTCGACGGTAAAGCTGTCGCCGAGGAAGCGGTGGTACACCCGTAGCGTCTCGACGAGCAGGTAGTTGATCGGGAACCAGATCGGCCCGCGCCAGTTCGAGTTACCGCCGAAGAGACCGGTGGTGGACTCCGCCGGGTCGTAGCGCACAACGTGCTCCTCGTCGCCGACGCGGAAGACGTACGGCTCGGACGCGTAGCGCTTCGACAGCGAGCGGATCCCGTACGGAGAGAGGAACTCGGACTCGTCAAGCACATGGCGGAGCGCGCGAACGAGCCGCTCTCGGCTGGGCACTGCAAGAAGCCGCTTTCCGCCTGCTTGCTCCATGCTCGAGATGTGGCCGGCGAGGTCCGGACGGTTGTCGAGGTACCACTGCATCCGAGAACGGAAGCCGGGCAGCGCGTCGATCGTGTCCGCGTCGAGCACCTCGACAGCGACGAGCGGCAGCACACCGACGAGCGAGCGGAGCTTCAGCGGCACCAGGTGCCCGTCGGCATGCAGGTGGTCGTAGTAGAAGCCGTCATCCTCGTCCCACAGCCCGGTGCTACCGGCCGCGTTCGTCGCGTCGACGATCTGGACGAAGTGCTCGAAGAACTTGGAGGCGAGATCCTCGGCCCCAGGTACCCCCTGAGCCGCCAACTCGAGGGCGATCGACATCATCGTCGCGGCGTAGAAGGCCATCCAGGCGGTGCCGTCGGCCTGCTCGAGGTGGCCGCCGGT
>JANYJX010000030.1 GCA_025358355.1 Actinomycetes bacterium
CAAGACACGCACGCTGCAGGGGCTCGCCGAGCAGCTCTCGGCGGCAGGAGTCGCTGTGTTCCTCGCCGACGGGAAGGGCGACGTCTCGGAAATCGCCGATCCGGGCGACCCGGCGAGCCCGGCCGGGAAGCGCGCCACCGATCTCGGCATCCCGTTCACCCCCACCGCTTTCCCGGCCGAATACCTCTCGCTCCGCGGCATTGGCTCAGGCATCCCGGTGCGCACGACCGTCTCGGACTTCGGGCCACAGCTGCTCGGCAAGGTGCTCGAGTCGAACGAGACGCAGGAGCAGAGCCTGGGGCTCGTGTTCCGCTACGCCGACCAGAAGGGTCTGCCGCTCCTGGATCTCTCGGATCTGCGCGCGGTTCTCACGTTCCTCACCTCCGACGAAGGCAAGGCCGATGCTGACCGGGATCGGCGGCCTAGCTTCGACGGCGCGACGAAGGCGTTCATCGAGTCGATCACACAGACCGTTCGCCTGATCCGCTCGAAGGGCGTCGGCGTGTTCTTCATCACGCAGGTGCCGAAGGACATCCACGACGACGTCCTCGGCCAGCTCGGCAACCGGGTTCAGCATGCGCTGCGCGCCTTCACGCCCGACGACGCGGCGGCTCTGCATGCGGCCGTCAAGACATATCCGAAGTCGGAGTTCTACGACCTGGAGCAGCTCCTCACTCAGCTCGGAACGGGCGAAGCAGCGGTCACGATCCTCTCCGACAGCGGCGTTCCGACACCCGTCGTGCACACACGGCTGCGCCCGCCCTTCTCGCGCATGGGCGCCACAGATGACGTGGATAAGTCGGCGAAGGCTTCGCCGTTGTTCTCGAAGTACGGGACGCGTGTCGACAACCAGAGCGCGCGCGAGATGCTGGCCGCGCGCATGGAACAGTCCGCTGCGCCCGCTGCTGCGCCGCCCTCCCCCGCTCCGCAGCCTCAGGCGCACCACAAGGAAGCGGCTGGGGCCATCGCGGGCGGCGCAGCTGTCCTCTCGACGATGCTGAACTCGTCGGCCGGTCGTCAGGTCGAGCGCGAAGTGATCCGCGGAGTGTTCGGCATCCTCAAGAAGAGCTTCCGATAGCGCGAGTCGCCTTCGCGGCGTTGCTCGTTCTCGTCGCGGCCGGCTGCGGCGGAAGTCCAGCGACAACAACGTCGCAGCTGACGCGCGTGGAATCCGGAACCGTCGGCCGTGTCTCCGACGGCGACACGCTGCGGCTGACAGACGGGCGGAAGATCCGCATCGTGCAGATTGACGCGCCCGAGCTCGAGACGGATTGCTACGGGCAGCCAGCGCGACGGGCGCTGCATCGACTCGCGGCGCCGGGAACACATGTCACGCTCGAGCGCGATCCGGCCTTGGACGCGACCGACAGGTACGGGCGGCTCCTGCGCTATATCGCGGTGGACGGCAACGACATCGGGCTCGCACTGGTCGCCGAAGGCGCCGCGGAGCCGTACTTCTTCCGCAAGCAACGCGGTCGCCACGCCGACGAACTCCTGATCGCGGCGAACAGCGCGCGTGCCGCACGGCGCGGGCTATGGGGCGCGTGCCCCGGCGCGAGGCTCGAGCCAGGAATCGGCTCAGTCACAGGGCCTGCATGACCAAGCCGCTGTGGGCGCCATGGCGCCTCGACTACATCGAGCATGCGTCGGAGCAGGACGGCTGCGTCTTCTGCGCCGAGGCGGCCGGCGAGATCGCCGACGCCGAGACGCTGGTCGTCGCGCGCGGCGAGCACGCGTGCGTCCTCCTGAACAAGTTCCCGTACGCGGCCGGCCACCTGATGGTCGCGCCCGCGCGTCACGTAGGAGACCTCGCCGAGCTGACCGACGCCGAAGCCGCGGAGATCCACGGTCTAACGGTTCGCGCGGTCGCCGCGCTGCGAGCGACCTACCGACCCGAGGCGTTCAACGTCGGCTGGAACCTGGGCGAGGTCGCGGGCGGTAGCATCGCCGCGCACCTGCATGAGCACATCGTGCCCCGCTGGGGCGGCGACACGAACTTCATGCCGGTCCTCGCCGACATCAAGGTGATTCCCGAGCATCTGCTGGAGACCCGTGACCGACTGCGGACGGCCTGGCTGTGATCCGCGAGCTCGCCGAGAACGCGAACACGTATACGGTGCTCGCCCCGGGCGACGAGCGGATCATGGATCCGCGCTTCGTGATCGCGCTCACGTCGGGGAGCGGTCCGCACGCAACGGTCGTTCAGCGGCTGCGATTCGACGGCGACCACGTCGACGAGACTGTCGCTGAGATCCGGGCGCTGACAACCGAGCGCGGCAGGACCGTCTGCCGCTGGGAGGTGGGCGACTCGGCCACGCCGGTCGACATCGTGTACCGACTCGTGGCACTGGGCTGCGCGTACGACGAGTCCGAGCCTCTCGCCGTCGGCATGGTGCTCTCCGAGACCCCGGACGACGACGTGCCTGGGGTCACAGCGCGCCCAGTGGCGACACTCGCCGAGCTCGAAGAGGCCGTGCGCATCGCACACAAGGCCTTCGGGTCGTCAGACGCGCTCACAGAGGAGAGCGTGGCGCGCGCCGCAACGAGCTTCCAGCTCGAAAATCACGGTTGGCGCACATATCTGGCATTCATCGACGGCGAGCCGATCGGGCAGGCCATGGCGGCGTTCACCGAGCACGGCGTTCTGCTGTTCGGCGGCGCGACGCGCGAGGACGCTCGAGGCCGTGGCGCCTATCGCGCCCTTGTACGTGCACGCTGGGATGACGCGGTCGAGCGCGGGACACCCGTTCTCGTCACGCAGGCGGGCGCGATGTCGCGTCCGATCCTCACCCGACTAGGCTTTCGCGAGGTTTCGCAGATCCACTCCCTGATCGACCAGCTCGGCGCCTAGCGAGCCGAGTCGAGACCGGCGAGCGCGTGCCATTCGGCCGCCCTCGTCGTGAGAAAGTCGTAGAGGCTCCAGCCACCGATCTTGCCGTCGTCGGTGACGAGTTGCGCGAACGACTGCACTTCATCGAGCGTTGCCCGATCTGCGATGCCGGCGATCATGTGGATCGGCAGATCGGGGTTCTGAGTCTGCGTCCGCAGGATCGCGACTGAGCGCGCGAGGTAGCCGTACACCGCATCCGGCCCTTTCGCGGTGCCGGTGAAGTACGTCATCGGCAGGAAGGCGTCGAAGAGGCCCGCAAGCTGCGCGTACGGGAAGCCGGGCCAGTACATCGACCGGATCTCCATGCCGCGCGGCGACGGGATGATCGCGCCCAGCCCCATGCCGGGCCCGGCGGCCGCGCGGAGCTTGCTCGAGAGCGCGAGCACGCGGGCATTTCTCACCGTCACGTTCTTGACATCGGGCGCCTCGATGTCGAGCGCGAAGCCCTGAAAGCCCGAGCCTTCCGGCGTGACGAAGTGGATCGCGGCGAGCGAGCGCCGCAGGTCGAGCGCTGGCTTGACGAGGCTCGGCAGGTACCAGGCGACGACCGCGATCTGGTCGTGGTGCAGCGCATCCACGAGTCGGCCGAGCGCCTTGACGCGAACGATGTCGACCGGCTGCCTGGAGTTCGACGTCTCGACGTACACGGTCTTGACGCCGTGGGAAGCAATCGCAGTTGCGGTCGCTTCCGGGTTGATGAAAGCCTTGGGGTCGTAGGCGTCGATCCAGGTGCCAAGGCCCTTGTAGACATCGGCCGAGGCCGCCGCTTGCTTCGGCCCGGCGAGCGAGCCGGCCGCGGCGGCAAGCGCAAGAGTCAGCGCAGCGGCAAGAAAGAGGGCCCGCAAGCCGGCGAATCTAGACGGCCCGTGTGAAGGTTCCATGATCGGCGGACGGCAGTAGAATCGGCGCCACGCGGGCGTAGCTCAGTTGGTAGAGCGTTGGCTTCCCAAGCCGAAGGTCACGAGTTCGAGCCTCGTCGCCCGCTTCAAGGAAACAACCCGGAACGCGCTTGAGAAGGCCGGTTTCGTGCTGTCAGGGTCGGGTCGCTTGTCGTCAGGAATCGTCACGAAACTCGCCCGAATCGGCCCGCGGAGTGGCCCGGGCGACGTCATCCCTGTGTCGAGGGACTCCCCTTGCTCTCGATCCCGCTTCCTCACAAGTTTGTAACATCATTTCAGCCATAGCTATGCGCTTGAAATAAGGCGATATGGCATTGTTTGCCCTGTAACAAGGCGTAGATTGTGACACGTCAGGTAGACTGGCCTTGCCGATCCAGAGGATTGCTCGGCGGAGGGCTTCGAACGATCGCCTTGCCGACAGCGATGTCTGGCGCGACACCAGGCCCGGGGCAGTTTCGCCTCAGGCGGTCGCACTGGCGCAACCATGATGGAGGAAACAGCGATGGACCGAGACGACCAACACCTACTTGTCCTGATCGAGACGATGCAGCGCCAAGGACGGCCCGAGCACGAGATCGAGACGGCTGTTCTACAGGCGTCCGGCCGCGCAAAGCGTGAAACGGCGCCGACGACTCGGCACCTGTTGCGATTCGGCTTCCCGCGCCGCGCACGCAGGCTCGCCAGCTCGTCGCACTGACCGAGATCCTGCCGGCCTAAGGGTCAATCGGATCCGCCGCCGGGGATCGGGCTACGGCCCGGTTCCCGGTCGTGCGTCCTGCGGCGACTAGCGGTACTCGGGTTCGCGACGTCGAACCCGCAGCCGGCGTCCAACAGCGCTCGCTGATTGCCGCGCACCGAGAAGCCCCTGGCGTCTTTCATCAGGCGAGCAATGTGGAGCAGGTTCCACGTTCTGAACGTCGTTTTCCGGTTCGTGAAGCCGCTCTCCGGGCCGCCTGAGCCCGCATCCAGATACGACGATCCCGGCCCGGCCTCGCCCATCCAGCCGGCATCGGCTTGCGGGGGGATCGAGTAGCCAGGGTGCTGCAGCGAGTAGAGGATGTTCATCGCGCAGTACTTCACGCCGTACAGCCGCTCGCTCGCCTGTGTGCACACGGATGACTTCTCGCCGAGCCAGATCGGCGAGCAGAGAGCGACGATGTCCGCCGCGCGCACGCTCTCGTATAGCGCGGGCCAGTCGTCGCGCGCCCAGCCGTTGCTCGGTCGGTCGGGTCATGATCGCTCCTCCGCGTCGGGTTCACTCGTCTACGCGCAGTCCCCGGCAGCGGCATTTCGTGCCACGCAGGATCGCTCAGTAGCGAAGGCCCTCGCCACGCAGCAGCGTCGCCACGGTTTGGCGCAGGATGGCAAGGTCGTATCGCAGAAGGGCAAGCCCACTCGAGTTCCTGCAACGCTCGACGTAATCAAGGTCAAGCGCTTCGAAACTTGCGTCCGTCCCTTTCGCGACCTGCGCCTGGCCCGTCCACCCCGCTCGCACGTGCAGCCGATACTCGACGCCGCGCTCGACCTGCCGTGCGACGAGCGACGGTGGCCACGGGCGGGGGCCGACGAGGCTCATCTCGCCACGGAGGATGTTGACGAGTTGCGGCAGCTCGTCGAGGTACCACGGCTTGAGCACGCGCCGGCCGGCCCAGGTGAGATTCACGGGATCCGCTTCGAGAACACGCGCGTGGCCACCGGGCTCGTCCATCCGACCGAGAGCTTCCTTCTGGAGCGTGCGCAGCTTGAGCAGATCGAACTCACGACCTTGCGAGACGCGCCGCTCGCGATAGAAGAAGCGACCGCGATCGCGCCTACAGACGATCATGTCAACGGCCATCGCGGCCGCAGCTACGGCCCCGATCGGCAGCGCAACGAGCAGGAGCGCGCTCGCAATCACGATGTCCTCGGCACGCTTCGCACGCGAGACTCGGACATCAGCTGCGGAGATGTCGCCTCCCAGATTCAGCGGGCCGCTCGAAAGCGGCCTGCTGATCCGACCCAAGCCCCGCAAGCTATGCCGTGACAGCCTGCTCCAGCTGCGCCGACCACTCGCCGGCCGCCGCGGCGGTGTTCATCCGCGCGCGATGCAGGAACGTGGCCTGTGCTGCTTCGACGTTCGCGCTGTCGCCACGCCACGCCTCGAGTGCCGACGCCTGCAGCGCACGCCCATACGAGAACGAGAGCGGCCACGGGTTCCCGTCGAGACGGTTGATCGCGTCGAGGTTCTCGGTCGCGTGCACCTCCGACTGCCCGCCGGAGAGGAAGACAATCCCCGGGACGATCGCGGGCACGACGCGGTGGAAGCAGTCGAGGGTAAGCTCTGCGACCCGCGCCGCCGGCGCCTGATCGGCGCACTGCTTGCCGGAGATCACCATGTTCGGCTTCAGCAACGTGCCTTCGAGAGCGACGCGCTGCTCATCGAGAGCTTCGTACTGCGCCGTCAACATCCTGGTCGTGACCTCGTAGCAGACCTCGATCGAGTTGTCGGCGTCCATCAGCACCTCGGGCTCGACGATCGGCACGAGACCTGCCTCCTGGCAGATCGCGGCGTAGCGGGCGAGCGCGTGGGCATTCGCGCGCAGGCAGCCGTCGGTCGGAATGCCGGAACCGATCGTGATCACCGCGCGCCACTTCGCGAAGCGCGCGCCAAGCGTGAAGTACTCGGCACAGCGCTCGGGCAGGCCGTCGAGGCCGAACGTGACGACCTCACCCGGATGGCCGGCGAGCGGGTGCGCACCGATGTCGACCTTGATCCCGGGAACGACACCTTTGGACGCGAGCAACGCGGGGAATGGCGTGCCGTCGTCGGCGCTCTGGCGGATCGTCTCGTCGTACAGGATCACGCCGCCGACGAACTCTTCGAAGCCTGGCGTCGTGAACAACAGGTTCCGGTACGCGCGGCGCGACTCCTCGGTCGATTCCACCTGGATCGCGTCGAAACGCTTGCCGATCGTGCTCGTGCTCTCGTCGGCGGCGAGGATCCCCTTGTGGTCGTGCACAATCGACTCCGCGATCGCCTTCAGTTCATGCGCTCCCATCAGCGCTCTCCTTTCGCAGTTTCATGATCTTCTCGGAAGGGTGGTAGGCGGCTATCCGTCGCACGGTTCCGGAGCGCGACCGCATCACGATCGACTCGGTCTCGACCCCGGCTGCGCTGGTGCGCACGCCATCCAGGAGCGCGCCGCGCGTCACGCCCGTGGCCGATACAAAGACGTCGTCGCCCGAAACGAGATCGTCGTGGGTGAGCACGCGGTCGAGATCGAAGCCAGCGGCGAGCAAGCGTTGACGCTCGTCGTCGTTCCGCGGCCAGAGCTTGCCCTGCATCGCGCCGCCTAGGCACTTGATCGCCGCCGCCGAGATCACGCCTTCCGGTGTGCCACCGATGCCCATCACGAGATCGATTCCGGTCCAGGGCCGCGCTGCTGCAATGGACGGTGCGACATCGCCGTCGCGGATCAGGTTCACGCGCGCGCCCGCTTCGCGCAGCTCGGCGATGAGGTCGTCGTGGCGATCGCGCTCGAGCACGACGACCGTCACCTCGTTCGGCTTCATGCTCTTCGCCTCGGCTACCCGGTGGACGTTCTCGGTGGGCGAAGCGTCGATGTCGATCGCGTCGGCGGCTTCGGCTCCGACGACGATCTTGTTCATGTAGAGCGCGGCGCCCGGGAAGAACATCGTGCCCCGTTCGGCGACGGCGATGACGGCGATCGCGTTCGGCATCCCTAGGGCGGCAAGCCGCGTGCCTTCCAGCGGATCGACCGCGACGTCGACCTCGGGCCCGTCCCCGTCGCCGACCTCTTCGCCGTTGAACAACATTGGCGCCTCGTCCTTCTCGCCCTCGCCGATCACGACAACACCGCGCATCGAGACGGTGTTGATCATCACGCGCATCAGGTCGACGGCAGCCTGGTCTGCCGCGATCTTGTCGCCCCGGCCGATCCAGCGGGCCGCACCCATCGCTGCAGCCTCAGTAACGCGCACCAACTCCAACGCGAGGTTGCGATCGGGCGTGTCGCTCACTGCGCCGATCCTAGCCCGGGTATCTCCACCGCGGCGGCATCACCCGGCTCGTAGAGCACGACGAGCGTGCCGGCTGCGATGACCAGCACGCCGCCGAAGACGACAGCGGTCGTGAGTCGCTCTCCAAGCAGCGCCCACGCCAGGAACGATGCGGACACCGGCTCGAGGAAGGCGAGGATGCCGGCGGCCTGGGCGGTCACCTTGCCGAGCAGCGCGATGTACAGCAAACCGCTCAGTCCCGTGAAGACGATGCCGATGCAGAGAACGCCCGCGGTCGCGGCCGGGCTCGTCGGGAGCACGCGTGGCGCGAGCGCGAGGAACGGAGCGAGGCTGAGCGCGGCCACGAGCGTCGCCCAGAAATGGATCGTCGCCGGATGCGTCTCGAGCCGGAGCCGCTTCGTCACGATCACGAGCGCCGCGTAACTCGCCCCGGCGCCGAGGCCGAGGATGACCGCAAGCGGCGTCGCGTGGATCGTCTTGCCGCCGGCGAGCGCGATGAGGGCGATTCCCAGGGCGGCCGGCGCCAGAGCGATCAGCCCGATCCGGCTGCGTTGCTCGCGCAAGAAGATCGGCGCGGCGAGGGCGATGAAGATCGGCGCCGTGTACACCGTCAGCACCGCAACGACGACCGACGAGATCTTGATCGTCTCGAAGTAGAGAAACCAGTGCGCGGCGAGGATCACGCCAAGCGCGACGACGGTGCCGCGGCCGCGTGGCAGCCGGAGAAGATCCGTGCGGCGGGCGATGACCAGACCGATGCCGACTGTGAGGAACGCGAGCGCCAGGCGATAGAAAACGAGAACGGATGCGTCGAGCCCGACTTTCGCGACGATCACCGAAATACATCCCCACGATCCCGCGAGCGTCGCGAGGCAGATCTTCCAGCGCATCGTGCGACCGTTACATGCGCTCGGGTGCTTCGACGCCGATTAGGCCGAGGCACCGCTCGACAACCGCCTGCGTCGCCGTCACAAGGCCGAGCCGGAACGACTCGCTCTCTGACCCGAGCACCTTGTGCTCGTGGTAGAAGCGATGGAAATCGTCAGCGAGCCTGATCGCGTAGGTCGGGATCGCGTGCGGCGCACGGCGTACGGCGGCTTCGGCCGCAACCGCTGGGAATTCCGCGAGCCGCTTGACGAGATCTCGCTCCTCGCGGGCCAACTCCCCGACCGGCCCGGAGCCGGCGACCGCGACTTCGGCGTTCCGCAGGATCCCCGCGATCCGCGCGTACGAGTACTGGACGTAGTAGACCGGGTTGGCCCGCGAGGACTCGGCGGCGAGGTCGATGTCGATCTCGATCGTCTGGTCGTGCCCGCGCGAGACGAGATACCAGCGTGCCGCATCGACGCCGATCTCGTCCATGAACTCGTCGAGAAAGACGACATCGCCGCGACGTTTCGCCATCTTCGTCGCCTGGCCGCCCTTGGTCAGATGGACGAGCTGGTAGAGCAGCACCTCGACGCGCTCGGGGTCGTAGCCGAGCATGCGCGCGACCGCCGCGTACCACTTGCGCGTGCCGTGGTGGTCGGCGCCGAGCACGTAGATCGCACGATCGAAGCCGCGGTCGAGCTTGTCGGCGAGATACGCCACATCGGCCGCGCGATATGTGGGCAGGCCGCCTTGCTCGGCTGAGCGGACCAGCACCCAGTCGTCGTCATCGCCGTACGCGGATGACCTCGCCCACAGTGCGCCGTCCTTCTCGTACGTGTCCAACCGGGGCAGGAACTCGGGCAGACGCGCCTCGAGCTCGCTCTGCTTCGCGAACGAGTCGAAGTGCACGCGGAACCGTTCGAGCGACCCCTCGATCGACGCGAGCATGCGCGGGACCGGGTCGCCATCCTGCGCCGCCAGGCGGTGGATGTACTCGCCGTGGTAGCCGTCCTCGGGCGGCTCCTCGCCACGCCGACGCGCATCGACAGACGCCCGGAACCTGTCCATCTGCGCGCCGGAATCGTTGTAGTAGTACTCGCGCTCGACCTCGTGGCCGGCGAATGTGAGCAGGCGCGCGACCGAGTCGCCGTAGGCGCCATTGCGGGCGGAGGCGACAGTCATCGGGCCGGTGGGGTTCGCGGAGACCATCTCGACCTGAACCCGCTCGGCCTTCGCCGGCGAGCCCGCGCCGAAGCTGTCCCCCGCGCCGAGGATCGAGCCGAGCGCGCCGCCGAACCAGCCATCGCCGAGGAAGAGGTTCACAAAGCCAGGGCCTGCAACCTCGGCACGCTCGACAGCGGGCAGCGATTCGGCTGCTGTCGCAAGGTCGGCGGCGATATCGCGCGGGGGCCGACGCTGCGTTCCCGTCAGCCGAAGCGCGACGTTCGTCGCGTAGTCACCGTGCGCCGCATCCGCGGGTCGTTCGAGGGCGACCGGCGTTCCCGCCATCTGCGCGAGGGCGGCCTCTAGATCTGTGAGTGGATCGGCCACCGGGGACCAAGAGTGCCACGCGCAGGTGCGACACGGCCGAACGAGGTGACCGAACTAGACGGCTGGCTTGGCTGCGGTCGCGACGGGACGCGTGGTCGTGGCGACCGTGATGCCTTCGCGGAGCAAGGCAGCCTGAACCTCTTCGCGCGCCTTGTAGATCCGCCACTTGACAGTCGCGAGGGTAATCTCGAGCGCGTCAGCGATCTCGTTGTACGCGAGCCCGACGACATCGCGGAGCAGGAGCGCCATCTTGAGGTCGACGTTCAGCGCCTCGATCGAGCGCCACACCGCGTCGATCGTCTCCATGCGCTCGAACGGCTGATCGATCGCCTCGAGCGGCGGAATATCGTCGAGCGTGGCGACACTGCGCGGCCGGCGCTCGAGCGCGCGCAGTTCGTCAAGCACGCGGTTCTTGGTCACCTGGAACAGCCACGTCGTGAAGCGCGAGCGGAGCGAGAAACCCGGCAGGCCCTGGTAGACGCGGATAAAGATCTCCTGCGTCAGATCCTCGGCGAGAGAACGATCGCCAACGAGGCGCATGACGTAGTTGAAGACCGGCCGCTCGTAGGCACGGACGATGAGTGTGAAGGCGCGCTCGTCACCACGCTGCGCTTTGCGGAGAACCCCTGGATCGGGTTGCGTGAGTGCCAAGACGGCGCGAGCATAGCGTCAGGAACGGCATAATCACGAAAGTTTTACCAATCGGTGGCGTGTCAGACACGCCGCTGAGAGCGCTACCGTGTAAGGCTGCGGCCGGTCATCTCGGGCGGCTGCGCGATGCCGAGGAGATCGAGAACGGTCGGCGCGAGATCGCGAAGTGCGCCCCCTTCGCGCAATGCGCGGAACGAATCCGTGAGCACGAGCGGCACCGGGTTCGTCGTGTGCGCCGTGTGTGGGCTGACCCCGTCGGCCTCCAGCATCTTCTCGGCGTTCCCGTGATCGGCGGTCACGAGGCAGACGCCTCCGGCCTTGGTTGTCGCCTCGATGACTCGTCCGAGCGCGGCATCAGCTGTCTCGACCGCGGTGACGACAGCCGGGATCGAACCGGTGTGGCCGACCATGTCCGGGTTCGCGAAGTTCACGACGGCGAAGCCGCATCCGTCGCCGATCGCCTCGCAGAAGCGGTCCGCAACCTCGGCGGCGGACATCTGCGGCTTCAGGTCGTAGCTCGCCACATCGCGCGGCGACGGGACGAGAATGCGCGTCTCGCCCTTCCACTCCTGCTCGCGACCACCGTTGAAGAAATACGTGACATGCGCGTACTTCTCCGTCTCAGCGAGATGAAGCTGGCGGACGTCGTGACGCGAGAGCACCTCGGCGAGTGTCTCGGGAACATCTTGCTCTGCGAATGCAACGGGGCAATCGAGGTCGCCGGCGTAGCGTGTCATCGTGGTCAAGTCGACGCCGGCGTCGAGCAGCTTGTGCGAAAGCTGGCGGCCGCGATCTGGACGGAAGTTGAAGAAGATGGTCGCGTCTTTGGCGGGATCGAGCCGCGGCCGGCCGCGAAGTGCGACTGGCTCCACGAACTCGTCGGTCACACCACGGTCGTAGCTCGCGCGGACGGCTGCGACGGCGTCTTCCGCCTGGCCGTCGTCGGACGTGATCGCGGCGAACGCGCGCTCGGTTCGGTCCCAGCGCTTGTCGCGATCCATCGCGTAGTAGCGGCCCGAGACACTCGCGATCCGGTCGGCGGGGAGTTCGGCGAGATCGCGTACCGCGCTGCTCGGTGACACATCGCGGCCGTCGGTGAACGCGTCGATCCACGTGCGGCCGGCCATGCCCTCGCGCGCGGCCAACTCGAGCAACGCCCGCAGGTGATCGATGTGCGAGTGCACGCCGCCGTACGACACGAGGCCGAGTAGGTGAACGTCGCCGCCACGCTCCTTAGCCCGGCGGAACGCACCGAGCAACGCCTCGTTCTGGAACAGCGAGCTGTCCTCGACCGCCTTGTTTACGCGCATCAGATCCTGGAAGAGGATGCGGCCGGAGCCGATCGTCAGGTGGCCGACCTCCGAGTTGCCCATCTGACCCGGCGGCAGCCCGACCGCTTCGCCCGACGCCTCGATCTGCGTGTGCGGGAAGCGTGCGCAGAGATCATCGAAGACCGGCGTCCGCGCCAGCTCGACCGCGTTGCCCGGGCCGGGCGCCGCGAGCCCGAAGCCGTCGAGGATGACGAGCGCTACGAGAGGGACGCTGCTGCCCGGCAAATCGCGGCGAAGGAGTCGGGATCCAGGGAGGCGCCGCCGACGAGCGCGCCGTCGACAGCGGGTTGCGAGAGGAGCTCGGCGGCGTTGTCCGGTTTCACCGAGCCGCCGTACAGCACGCGCGTTTCATGGAGGGATTTGATCAACGCGTGGGCGTCCTGCGCCATCTGCGGCGTCGCGGTCTTGCCCGTGCCGATCGCCCACACGGGCTCGTACGCGATCACGAGCCGCTCGTGTTTCGGGATCACGGCGACTTGGCGGCGGAGGACTGCCTCGGTCTCGCCGGCCTCGCGTTCGGTCTCGGTCTCGCCGACGCAGGCGATCACGCCGAGTCCTGCTTCGAGAGCCGCTTCGGCGCGGCGGCGAACGGTGTCGTCGGTCTCGCCAAACAGCTGGCGCCGCTCGGAGTGCCCGACTAGCGCCCCCGCGACGCCGATCTCGACCAGCATCTGCGCCGAGATCTCACCGGTGAACGCGCCATCCGCGGCCCAGTGAACGCTCTGCGCGTAGATCGGCCACTCCTCGCCGACCGCCGCTTCGAGCGACACGAACGGCGGGCAGAGCACGACGTCGACGCCGTCGGGCGCCTCGAAACCGTCGAAGAACGCCAAGGTTTCGGCCGGTCCTTTGAACATCTTCCAGTTGCCGGCGATCAGCTTCGTCATACGAGCACCTCGGCGGGAATCGCGGCGACCCCGGGAAGCTCGCGGCCTTCGAGTAGCTCGAGCGACGCGCCGCCGCCAGTCGAGATCCACGAAACCTTGTCGGCAAGGCCCGCCTCGCCCACCGCACGAACCGAGTCGCCGCCGCCGACGACCGTGTAGCCGTCGACCTCTGAGACCGCCTCGGCGACTGCCTTCGTGCCGGCGGCGAAACGCGGCCATTCGAAGACACCCATCGGCCCGTTCCAGAACACGGTCTTCCCGCCCCGCACGATCGCGCCGAACCGCTCACTCGTCTCTGGCCCGATGTCGAGCCCAAGCCAGCCGGCCGGGACGGCGTCGTACGGCACAACACGACTCTCGGCATCGGCGGCGAACGACGCGGCCGCGACGACATCCACCGGCAACTCGACCGGGAACGACAGCGGATTCTCGTCGCGCAGCTGCTCGGCCATCTTGCCGCCGACTAGCACCGCGTCGGCCCGGCCGCCGAGGTGCTCCAGGACGCCGAGCTTGTCGTCCACCTTGACGCCACCGGCAACGAGGACGAATGGGCGCTCGATGTCGCCAAGCAGCCGTCCGAGATGCGCGAGCTCGTCGAGGAGAAGCAATCCGGCGTACGCGGGGAGAAGGTGCGCGACGGCCTCGGTCGACGAGTGCGCGCGATGCGCCGAGCCGAACGCGTCGTTCACGTACAGGTCGCATCCCTCGGCCAGCTCGCGCGCATAACCCTCGTCGTTTTTCGTCTCGCCCGAGTTGAAGCGCGTGTTCTCGAGGACATGCACGCGCTCGTCGGGCACGAGCTCGCGCAGGCGTGCGGCGACCGGCGTCATCGCGAAACGCACGCGATCCTCTTCCGTCTTCGGGCGTCCAAGGTGCGAGCAGACCGCAACGTCGGCCGCGCCCCGCTCCAGCAACAGCTGCAGGGTCGGCACGGCGGCGCGGATCCGCGTGTCGTCGGCCACTCGGCCGTCTTCGAGAGGCACGTTGAGATCGGCGCGCACGAGCACGCGCTTGCCCGCGACATCAGCCGTCTCGACCGAGCGAGGCAGCCTCACGGGAGCAGGCGGCCAACCAGGTCGACGAGCCGGCACGAGTAGCCCCACTCGTTGTCGTACCAGCCGAACACCTTCGCGGTACGGCCGTGCGCCATCGTCAGCTGGCTGTCGAAGATGCACGAGTAGGCCGAGCCCTTGATGTCGGTCGAGACGAGCGGATCGGTCGCGTACTCGAGGATCCCGGCGAACCGCCCCGCCGCTGCTGCCTTGAACGCGCCGTTGATCTCGTCGACCGAGACTTCGCGGCCGAGCGTCACGACAAGATCGGTGATCGACCCTGTCGGGATCGGTGCGCGCACCGAGATGCCGTCGACCTTCCCCTTCAGCTCCGGCATCACGACGCCGATCGCCTTCGCGGCGCCGGTCGAGGTCGGAATCAGGTTGACGGCTGCCGCCCGTGCGCGACGGAGATCCTTGTGTGGCAGGTCGAGGATCTGCTGGTCGTTCGTGTACGCGTGGATCGTCGTCATGAAGCCCGACTCGACGCAAGCCAGATCGTGCAAAACCTTCGCCATCGGCGCCACGCAGTTGGTCGTGCAGGACGCGTTCGAGATGATGTGATCCGCCGCCGCGTCGTAGTCGCCATCGTTGACGCCGAGCACTACCGTGAAGTCCGGGTTGGTCGCAGGCGCCGAGATGATGACCTTCTTCGCGCCCGCATCGAGGTGCTTCTGCGCGCCTTCGCGGCTCGTGAAGAACCCGGTCGACTCGAGCACGACGTCAACGCTGAGCTCGCCCCATGGCAGCGCAGCGGGATCTCCTTCGGAGAGCACTTTCATCGCCTGGCCGGCCGCGTTGATCGTCCCATCGCGCAGCTCGACGGGCTCCGAGAACGGGCCCATGTTCGAGTCGTACTTGAGGAGGTGCGCCATCGTGGCCGCGTCGCCGAGGTCGTTAATTGCCACGATCTCGATGTCCGCGCCGAGCGCGTGTTGCGCGCGGAAGAAGTTCCGCCCGATGCGGCCGAAGCCGTTGATCCCCACCCGAAGTGCCATGGTCAGTTCTCGCTTCCGTCTCGATTGGCGTCTGCCAGTCGAGTCTAGCCGGGGTGGTTTAGCGGCTCCTCCGTAGTAACCACGACGTTAGCTTGCGGCTAGCTCCACGATCCGCCGCAGCCGCCGGTGCATGCCCGCTTTGGTCGCCGTTGGCTCGGCTTTAGCCCCGAGCTCCGCCAGCGAGAGCGACGGAAACCGTAGGCGCAGCTCGGCTGCTTCGCGAAGGCGATCGTCGAGGCTCTGCAGAGTTCCGCTCGCACGAAGCTGTCGCGCCGCTTCGAGTTGCTCCTGCGCCGCGCGAGTTGTTCGAACGAGGTTCGCGTGGTCGGCATTTGCGAGCCTGTTCGCCTGCGAGCGCGCGTCGGCGAGTACGGCGCGCTCCTCCAGCGCGAGCACCGCATCGACGGCACCGGCCGAGCTGAGCACGGCCTCGATCGCATCCCAGCTCTTCGCGTACGCGAGCGCGTGGCCCGGCCGTTCGGCTGTCATCAACGCGATTCCTTCGTCCTTCGCGGTGACGCGGAGAAACTCGGCGCCGTCGCGCGACGCAGTGCGCAGCTCCAGATGAGGTGAACGCGGCAACGACACCGACCCGCCGGCGAGAAACGCCCCGCGCAGGTACGCGCCGCGGCAGCACGCGCGACCGACGAGCCGCCGCGGCGGACGGGATAGCGGGCCGTGGTGACGGTCGAGGACTCCGGCTTCGACGAACGTCGCGAGTGCCTCGGTGCCGCCGGGAACGTGAAGTTGGAAACGCGTCGCCCGGTCGAATGCGTGCCTCTCGTAGGTCCTCACCTCGGAGTCGATATCCAGCCCACGCAGGAGGGCGAAGGCGCGGCGCGCGACCGACGACGTCGCAAGATCGAGGTGCAGCGTCACTTCGCCGCGGCCGCGGAGGTGCAGGTTGCCGGCAGCGTGGAACAGCGCCGAGAGCTCGGCCAGCCGGTCGCAGCGGCGCGTCGGCGCGATCGCCGCAAGCTCGGCGCGCACATCGACGGCAAACGTCGTTGTCGAATCGGTCACAGCTCGATGCCTTCCAACGCAAGCAGGCGCCGCTTCGTCTTGACTCCGGTATCGCCATAACCGCCGATCCCTGCCGCGCCAACGACCCTATGGCACGGCATCACGAGCGCGAACCGGCTGTTCGCGCAGAACGAGCCGGCGGCCCGTGCCGCGCCGGGTCGGCCCGCGAGCGCGGCGAGCTCCCCGTAACTGACGATCTCGCCCCACGGGACGGCGAGCAACGCGGCGGCCAGCTCGGCCTGGAACGGCGTGCACCACGAAAGATCGAGCGGGATATCCATGTAGCTCGTCTCCGCGCCGGCGAGCTGTTGCCGCACCCGGCCGACAAAATCCGACACAAAGTCGACACAGACACGCGCGTGTTCGTCGGCTAGCGTGACTTCAGGGGGACTCGCTTCCCCCCTTGGGGGTGGTTGGGGGGAAAGAGGCGCTCGCTCGTAGCTCGGAAGCTCGTGCATGAGCAGCACGCCGCGTTCGACCGCGAGCTCGCCCACACCCCAGCCGTCGATCTCGTACGCATACCGCTCCACCTCGCCATCCGCAGCCACCTGCAGCACGTCCACCGGCTCGACAATACAATCGCGCCGGTGAGCGCTCCCGGCATCTTCCGCCCGCCGGCGTCGGTGAACGAGCCGGTGCTCGGCTACGCACCCGGGTCGCCGGAGCGCGCGGCGCTTCAAGCTCGCCTCCAGCAGATGTCGGCTGAGCGCATTCAGATCCCGCTCGTGATCGGCGGCGAGCGTTTCGAGACCGGCACAACGTTCGAGGCCGTGATGCCGCACAGGCATGCGCACGTCCTGGCGGATGTGGCCAAAGGCGATGCTTCGCACGTCGAGCGCGCGATCGCCGCCGCGCGCACCGCGCATCCCGTTTGGTCGCGCACACCGTGGCACGAGCGCGCGGCGATCTTCCTTCGCGCGGCCGAGTTGCTCGCTGGCCCGTGGCGCTCCACGCTGAACGCGGCAACGATGCTCAATCAGTCGAAGACCGCGCATCAAGCCGAGATCGACGCGGCCTGCGAGACGATCGACTTCCTCCGCTTCAACGCCGACCACCTCGTCCGCATCTACAGCGAGCAGCCGATTTCGTCGCCTGGGGTGTGGAACCGGTTGGAGTACCGCCCGCTCGAAGGTTTCGTCTTCGCGGTCAGCCCGTTCAACTTCACGGCGATCGGCGCGAACCTCACGACGTCGGCGGCGCTGCTCGGCAACACAATCGTGTGGAAGCCGGCTTCGACCGCAGCGCTTTCCGCCTGGTACACGATGCGCCTCCTTGAGGAGGCCGGCCTGCCGCCCGGGGTGATCAACCTCGTGTACGGCTCTGGCGCGGCGATCGGCCCGGCGGCACTCGCGAGCCCCGAGCTCGCCGGCGTCCATTTCACCGGCTCAACGCCCGTCTTCCAGAGCATGTGGAAGACGGTCGGCGACAACATTGCCGGGTATCGCAACTACCCGCGGCTCGTTGGTGAGACGGGCGGCAAGAACTTCATCCTCGCGCACCCCTCTGCCGACGCCGAAACCGTCGCGACCGCGATCGTCCGCGGCTCGTTCGAGTACCAAGGGCAGAAGTGCTCTGCGTCGTCGCGCCTCTACATCCCGTCGAATCTCTGGCCCGACGTGAGGGAACGGCTGCAGAGTGATATCGCGACAATCTCGGTCGGTGATGTCAGCGACTTCTCAAACTTCATGGGTGCGGTGATCGACAGCTCATCGTTCCGTACGCAGGCTGACGCGATCGCCGAGGCGAAGGCCGCCGGGGCCGAGATCGTCACCGGTGGCGGGGTCGACGACTCCGAAGGCTGGTTTGTGGAACCGACCGTGATCAAGACCGATGATCCCGAGTTCCGCCTGCTGCGCGACGAGCTGTTTGGCCCCATCGTCACCGCCTACGTCTACGACGAGCGGCGTTGGGACGAGACGCTGCGCCTCGTCGACGAGACCGCATCATTTGCGCTGACCGGCGCCGTCTTCTCGAACGATCGCTACGCGATCGAGCAGGCCCATCGAGAGCTTTCGTACGCAGCCGGCAACTTCTACGTCAACGACAAGCCGACCGGCGCTGTTGTCGGCCAGCAGCCATTCGGCGGCGCGCGCGCATCCGGGACGAACGACAAGGCCGGATCGATGTGGAACCTGATCCGCTGGGTGAGCCCACGAACTGTGAAGGAGACGTTGGTTCCGGCGAGCGACTACCGCTACCCGTTCCTCGACGCCGACACGTAAGACCCTGACGCGTGCACCAGGTTGAGCACGCGCTCCGGGTTTTCCTCGGTCACCTAGAGGACATCGGCTTCGGCGCGCTCGGGATCGGGGTTGGCTGCCATCTTCTGAAGACGCTCTGCACGAGTCGCGCGTGGCGGAACGTGATCGCGGCCGCGTATCCGGAAGAGCATGTGCGGTGGCGCTCGATCTACGCCGCGTATGTCGCCGGTGTCGGTCTCAACTCGATCCTGCCGGCGCGCTCAGGCGATCTGCTCCGGCTGTATCTGACGCGCCGAGCCGTTCCGTCGGCGACGTACACGACCCTCGGCGCGACGTACGCGGTCATGGCGATCTTCGACGCTGTGATGGCGTTAGCGACGCTCGCGTACGCGCTGACATTGGGCGTTCTACCCGGCCTGAACGTGTTGCCGAGCCTGCCGGACTTCGACTTCGGCTGGTTCGCGCGCCACCCAAACTTCACCGAGGTTCTCGCGGCCGTTGTCGTGGTCGGCGGCGTAGCTCTCTTTTTCTGGGCGCGCCGACGTGTTCGCGCGTTCAAGGAGCGGGTCAGGCAGGCG
Source organism: Actinomycetes bacterium (assembly GCA_025358355.1). Taxonomy (GTDB): domain Bacteria; phylum Actinomycetota; class Thermoleophilia; order Gaiellales; family Gaiellaceae; genus Gaiella. The sequence goes on from JANYJX010000030.1 coordinate 18,952, forward strand.
TTCACCGTGATGCGAACGCCGAGTGTCTATCTGCGGAAGGTCGCGTTCTGGCAGGCGTGCGACTGGGTGCTGCGGCTCGTCACGACCTGGTTCTTCCTGCGCGCGTTCGGGATTCCCGACACGCTGCGGAACGTGCTGCTCGTGCAGGTCACATCGAGCCTGGCGACGCTTGCCCCCGTGACACCGGGCGGGATCGGCACCGAGCAGGCGTTCCTGGTCTATGTCTTCGGCACCGCGGTGACGAAGACGCGGCTGCTCGCCTTCAGCGTCGGGATGAAAGTGACGCTCACGGTTGTCAACGTGCTCATCGGGTTCGCGGCGATCTTCCTTGTCTTGCGGACGTTCAGGTTCCGGCGAATGGTCGATGGGTCGGGTGTCGATTCCAAGCCCGGCGGAACGACGTAGACCAGTTCGCTCCGCGGCAATGGGTCATGTCCTTGCTCTGACCCCAAACATGTCCGCGGTGGCCATGTCCGGTGTCAGAGCACGGCCACGTCCATTGTGCCGGAACCGAGTGCGACAAAGCCGGCGGCTACGCCCCAGATCGCGAAACACGACGCTGATCAAGGACACGGATCAAGGACATGTCTCATCTCTGACACCGGACGCGTCCGCGTGAACCACGTCTGGGGTCAGAGTGGGATAGGCCCTTAGCTCCCGCCAGCGCGATGGAGTTGCGCGTAGATCGCCCTCGCGACTTTCTCCGGCAGGCCGGCAACCGCCTCGAGCTCCTCCTGCGTCGCCGCGAGGAACCGCTCAGCCGAGCCGAAGTGCTGCAGAATCGCGCGCCGTCGCGACGGCCCAACGCCAACGAGACCATCGAAGATCGACTCGAACGCCCTCGTATCGCGCCGCCGCCGATGATGCCCGACCGCGAAGCGGTGAGCCTCGTCACGGATCCGTTGCAGCAGCTGCAGGCCGGCATCGTGCGGGTCGAGCCGAATCGAATCGGCGCGGCCCGGCACAAAGATCTCCTCCTCCCGCTTCGCGAGTGAGATCACTGCCACCCGCGGCGCGCCACCGCTCACACCGATCGCCTCCAACGCCGCAGCCAACTGTCCCTTCCCACCGTCGATCACGACGAGATTCGGCGCCGTGCCGAAGCTCTCGTCCGACGACTCCTGGCGCAGCCGCGCAAAGCGCCGCTCGACGACCTGCGCCATAGACGCGAAATCGTCCTGCCCTTCCTGGCCGCGAACCGCGAACGACCTGTAGTGGGCCCGCTTTGGCTGCGCATCGACGAATACCGCCATCGAGCCCACGATCTCGCGCCCCTGCAAATTCGAGATGTCAAAGCACTCGATCCTCAACGGCAAGCTCTCGAGGTTGAGCGTTTCGCGCAGCTGCTCGAGCGCCTCCACGCGCCGCAGCCGCCGCTGCTCCGATCGCGACGCATCGGTCGCCAGCGCCAGCTGCGCGTTCTGGTCGGCAAGCTGAGCCAGCCGCCGCTTCTCGCCTCGCACCGGCACGCGCACCTCCACCTTCGAGCCACGCACATCCGAGAGGAACCGCGCAAGCGCGTCTGTGTCCCCCACGCCCGCGGGCACGAGCACCTCGGGCGGGACGCTCGGAGCGCCGCCGTAGTACTCGAGGCAGAACGACTCGAGGATCGTCGCCGCATCCTGCCCCGCAACGTTCTCGAGATGGAAGGCGTAGCGGTCGATGAGCCGCCCGTCACGCAGCGGGAACACCTGCACCGCCGCGCGGTCGGCCTCGATCGCCAGCCCGATCACGTCGACTGAGCCAACCGCCGGCCGATCCGCCCCCTGCCGCTGCGCCAGGCTCTCGATCGCGAACAGCCGGTTGCGGTAGCGCGCCGCATCCTCGAACCGCTCTTCGCTCGACGCCACGCGCATCTGCCGCTCCAGCTCGCGCACGATCGGCCGCGTCTCGCCGGAGAGGAACTGGATCACGCCGTCGATCAGCTCCCGATAGCCGTCCTTCGAGATGGCCGAGATGCACGGCGCGGTGCAGCGCTCGATGTGGAAGTCGAGGCAGGGAATCCCGGAGTGCCGCCCCGGTTTCGGCCCTTCGCACGGCCGAAACTGGAAGACGCGATTCAAGACATCCAGCGTCTCGCGCACCTTCTTCGCGTTCGCATACGGGCCGAAGTAGACGATGCCACGGCGATGCCGCTCGCGTGTGAACATCACGCGCGGGTACTCGTCGGCAACCGTCACAGCGATGTACGGGAACGATTTGTCGTCGCGTAGCCGCACGTTGAACGGCGGGCGGTGGCGCTTCACGAGGTTCTGTTCGAGGTGCAGAGCCTCGGCTTCGCTCTGCGTCACGATCACCTCGAGGCGGGCGATCCGCTCCACGAGTTGCGGGATTCCGGGCCGAGAATCATTGCCCGCGAAGTACGAACGCACGCGTGGCCGCAGGGATTTCGCCTTCCCTACGTAGAGGACGTCGTCGTCCGTGCCGCGAAAGAGGTAGACGCCAGGACCGCGCGGCAGACTCGCCAAATCCTTACGAATCGGCGCGTCTTCCTTTGCAAAACCCTCGCCCACCATGGCTAGCCTATCCCGCAGATGACAGGCCGACTCATGGGCGGAATCGCAGCGCTCAGCGCCGCGATCGCAACGCTCGCATTCGCCCCCGCCGCACACACAGGCGGCCCGCAGATCTCGTTCGGCGCCGCCGAAGACATCGTTCGGCAGGGCGATCCGGCTGTCGCACGGCAGAAGATGGCGCAGCTCGCGGCAGCCGGATTCCGCGCCGTCCGCATCACCTCACTGTGGGTTCCGCCCGCGACCGCGCCAACGCCAGGCGAGGTCACGACGATCGCGAACGTGGCGATGGCGGCGCAAGCGTACGGCGTGACCGTCTACGTCTCGGTCTTCGCCGCCGGCTCGAAGACCACGCCGCTCGGCCCCGACGCGATCTCGCAGTTCTCGCAGTACGCCGCATCGCTCGTCCGGCAGGTGCCCGCGATCCACAACGTGATCGTGGGCAACGAGCCGAACCTCAACCGCTTCTGGCTGCCGCAGTTCAACCCCGACGGGACCGACGCCGCCGCGCCTGCCTATCTCGCGCTGCTCGCGCCCACGTACGACGCGATCAAGGCGGCGAACTCGACCGTCACGGTCTTTGGCGGCGCGCTCGCGCCACGCGGGGTCGACAAGCCAAACACCGGCCGCGACACCCACTCACCAACCGCCTTCATCCGCGATCTCGGCCTCGCCTACCGCGCCAGCGGCCGGCAGGCGCCGATTATGGACGCGTTCGCCTTCCATCCCTACGGCGAGGCGTCGAATGTCTCGCCCGACTTCGCGCACCCGAACTCGACCGCGATCGGCCTCGCCGACTACGACAAGCTCGTCGCGCTGCTCGCGACAGCCTTCGACGAAACAGCCCAGGCCGGATCGTCGCTGCCGATCCTCTACGACGAGTACGGCGTCGAGTCGACACCTCCCTCCGGTAAGGCGTCGCTCTACACCGGAGCCGAGCCGACGACTACGCACCCCGTCGACGAGACGATCCAGGCGGCGACCTACGCACGCGCGCTCGGGCTGGCGTTCTGCCAACCGAACGTAATCGGGATGCTCCTCTTCCACACGCAAGACGAGGCCTCGCTGCCGAGCTGGCAGTCCGGCGTCTATTACGCCGACGGGACGCCGAAAGCGAGCTACTACACGATCCGCGACGCGGTGCAGCGCGCTCGCGGCGGCTCGCTCGCGCGGTGCGACGGGCTCACACTCGACGTGACGCCGTCCGTGCTGCGCTTCCCGAAAGGCCCCGCGCTCAAGACCGGCAAGGCGGTCGTCGTGGCCGCGTGCCCGCTCGATTGCGCGATCACGCTCACGCTCGTCCGCACTGACGGCAAGACCGTGTGGACGCGTAAGGTCTACTCGCTCGCGGGTGTGACGACTCGCATCCCGCTCGGCAAGCTCCGCCCCGCCTCTGGCCAGTACGCGTTCAACGCGTCGACCGAGCAAGCCGTGAACCCCAGCGCGCCGAGCCTGCGCCAGGGCTCCACCTTTGCCATCCAGTAGACCCGTGGCGCGCGTACAGTTCGCCGCGTGAGCGAGCAGCCGACCTATGAGCGCATCGAAGGCGCCCAGGTCGGCCAGTACGTCTCGTACCGCTTCTTCCACATCGACAGCGCGTGGCGACGACTGCCTACCGAGGAGCGCTCCGCCGGGAAAGAAGCGTTCGCCCAGGTCGTCGACGCGTGGTGCGAGCGGATGGAAGGGCTCCGCGCCTACACGACGACTGGCATCCGGCCCGAGACCGACTTCTTCCTCTGGCAGATCACCGAGCGCTACGAGGATCTCCTCGAGCTCGGCGCGGAGCTGAACAAGACGCCGCTCGCCGCCTGGCTCGATACGCCGCACTCGTACCTCGCAACGACGAAGCCGTCGGTCTATACGGACAAGAAGCGCATCCGCCAGGGCCGAGTCATCCCGCGCGATGCGCCGTATCTGGTCGTCTACCCGTTCGTGAAGCTCCGCCCGTGGTACTTCCTCACGTTCGAGGAACGTGCCGCCGCGATGCGCGAGCACGCCGAGATCGGCGCCAAATTCGTCACCGTGACGAACCACACGACGTACTCGGTCGGGATCGATGACCAGGAGTTCATGCCGGCGTTCGAGTGCGAGGAGCCGGCCGACTTCCTGCACCTGATGCTCACGCTGCGCGAGACCGAAGCCTCACGTTGGACCGAGCGCGACACGCCGATCTTCGTCGGCAAGCGCACCGATATCCGCTCTGCGCTAGACGCACTCGGCTAGTCAGACGTAGCGGTGCTCGTCGCGCCACACGCGCCAACCGGCGTACGCGCAGGCGCCCAGCACGAGCACGGCGGCTACCGATTCGCGGCCTGTGCGATTGAGCCCGATCAGCATCCCTAGGTCGAGTACGGCCAGCGCGATCGCGCCGTAAAAGACACGCTTCGAGTGATCTGCCCACGTCTCGATGTCGCTTCGCCGATCGCGCCAGACCAGGAACAGGAAGAACGCGACGGCGAGGAAGAACGCAATGCGCAACAGCCCGCCGACCGTCGCGAGCACGCGCTCGAGCGACAGCGCGACGATTGCCGCGGCGACCACGGCGATGAGCGCAAAACCGCGGACCGTCGGGCTCGCGAGGAACCGCTTCATGCGCCCGTCATGAACGCGCGTACCGCGAGCGCACCCGCAAGGCCCGTCATCACCGCGAACCACAGCAGCCGCTTCGGCCCCGCGGCAGGCGCGTAGAACCACGGTGCAAGCGCGGCGCCGAGCGCGAGCGAGCCGTAGAGGTAGTGCAAGCGGTGAGCCGCGCGGTGGTGGTCCGACAGCAGGAGGAGCCCCAGACCGACCTGCGCGACGAGCAACGTCTGCGCAATCGAGAGCAGGTGCGCCGTGAGCGGCCCCGCACCACGCTTCCGCCAGTAGAGCAGCCCGCCCCACAGCGCACCGGCCCCGCATGCCGCGAGGACTAAGACGGCGATGATCCGGTGTGCGGCTAGCATCGGGGGAAACCTACCGACCCTACGGACCTCCCACGGAGGAGAGACGATGATCGAGGAAGGCAAGCCAGCTCCAGCGTTCTCGTTGACAAGCGACGCCGGCGAGACGATCACGCTGGAAGGGCTTCGCGGCAAGCCGGTCGTCCTCTACTTCTACCCCAAAGACGACACGCCCGGCTGTACGACGCAGGCTTGCGGAATCCGCGACGCGTGGGGTGAATTCGAGCGGCGCGGCGTGGTCGTGCTTGGTGTCAGCCCCGACTCCGAATCGTCGCACGTCACGTTCAAGGAGAAGTACGACCTGCCGTTCACGCTGCTCGCCGACCCCGATCATGCGACCGCTGAGGCGTACGGCGTTTGGGTCGAGAAGAAGAACTACGGCAAGACGTACATGGGGATCGAGCGGTCGAGCTTTGTGATCGACGCGGCCGGCAACCTGACGAAGATCCTGCGTCGCGTCAAGCCGGACGAGCACACGAACGCCGTGCTGAAGGCGCTCGGCTAGAGGGCCACCGCGACCCACAAGCGGGCGGGCTTCAGCCCGCGGCCCGGAAGTGAGTGCGGATGAGAGGACTTGAACCTCCACGCCCTTACGGGCACACGGACCTGAACCGTGCGCGTCTACCAATTCCGCCACATCCGCGTGACAGCGGGCATTCTACCCGCGCACCTTCTGGGTGTTCCGCACGTCTCACTCCACATGAGCAAACGCCTCGCCATCGTTGTTGCCTTCGCTGCCTGCCTGGTGGGATTCTCGACTTTGCGACATCACGGTCGAGCGGCGTCCGCGGCGGCTACGACCGAGGTGATCGTGACGCTCCGTCCGCCCGCGCTGGCGCGCGCGCGCGGTCGCGCAGCCACGCGTGATGTGGCGCGAGCGCAGGACGCGTTCGCGCGGTCGCTCCGGCGCGAGATCCCCGCGGCCCGAATCCGCTGGCGCTACCGCATCACGCTCGACGGCGCGGCTGTCGCGCTGCCCGAGCGCGACGTCGCGCGACTCGGCGCGCTTCCCGGCGTGCGCGACGTCTTCCGCTCTGGCCGCTACGTACTCGCGAGCGGCCCGGCCGGCGGCCAGATTGGCGCGCCGCAGCTGTGGGCGCCGGGTCTCGCGAACGCCGGCGAGGGGATCAAGATCGGGATCATCGACGGTGGCGTCGACCAGAACCACACGTTCTTCGACCCTGCGAGCTACACGATGCCGGCCGGCTTCCCGAAGGGCCAGACGGCGTTCACGACTGCGAAGGTGATCGTCGCGCGCTCGTTCCCGCCTCCCGGCCCGACGACCGCGGCCGAGCGCGCGCCCTTCGATGCGAAGTCGTCGAGCTCCCAGCACGGCACGCACGTGGCCGGAATTGCGGCCGGCAACGCGAACACGCCGGCGACCGGCGGCACCTTGATCTCGGGCGTCGCGCCACGCGCGTACATCGGCAACTACCGGGCGTACACGATCCCGACCGACAGCGGTGTGGGCGAAGACGGCAACGCGCCCGAGGTGGTCGCCGCAATCGAAGCCGCCGTCGCCGACGGAATGGACGTGATTAATCTGTCGATCGGCGAGGCCGAGACCGAGCCTTCGCGCGACCCGATCGCTTTAGCACTCGACGGCGCTGCGGCGGCTGGAGTCATCCCCGTGGTCGCAGCTGGGAACGACTTCAGCGACTTCGGCCGCGGCTCGCTGACCTCCCCGGGCACGTCCGCGAAGGCAATCACCGTCGGCGCCGTCACGGCCAGCGACGACGTGAGCGGTGGTGTGATCGCCGACTTCTCGTCGTCGGGCCCCACCCCGCTCTCACTTCGCTTGAAGCCGGATGTCGCGGCGCCGGGAGTCGGGATCCTCTCCTCACTTCCGACCGGCTGGGGCGAACTGTCCGGAACGAGCATGGCCTCGCCGCACGTGGCGGGCGGGGCGGCTCTCCTCCGTCAGCGCCACCCGGGCTGGACCGTTGCGCAGCTCAAGTCGGCGTTGATCGAGACTGGCGACGACGCGTGGGCGAGCGGTGGGCGCACGAGCCCGGCGCCTCCGACCCGCGCCGGCGGCGGCGTGATCGACCTGCCACGCGCCGACCAGCCGTTGCTGTTCACCGCGCCGAGCTCGCTCTCCTTCGGATTGATGCGCGCTGGCACGAGCGCAACCGCGGTGGTGTCGCTGAGCGACGCGGGTGGAGGAGCCGGCGCCTGGGCTGTTGCCGTTGAGCAGTTCGGCGCCGCCGATGGCGTCTCGGTGACGGTACCCTCGACCGTCGATGCGCCCGGCTCGCTCGGCATCGCCGTGGCGACAACTGCCGATGCGGCCGAGCGCGACGTCTCCGGCTACGTGATCCTGACGAAGGATGCGCAGACCCGCCGGATCCCGTTCTGGCTGCGCATCACCCGACCCGTTCTCGCGAGCGAGCCGTTCGTTGCGCTCGCTCGGCCCGGTTTGTTCAAGGCCGACACGCGCGGCGGCCCGAGCCGCATCACGACGTTTCGCTACCCCGAGGTGCCCGGCAGCTCGACGTTGCCAGCGGCGCTGAACGGGCCGGAGCGCGTCTTCCGCGTCATGATCCCGCGCGGTGTCGCGAACTTCGGAGTCGCTATCGTCTCGGCCCGCCCCGGCGTCCTCGTCCAGCCGCGTGTGGTCACCGGCGTCGACGAGAACCGGTTGACGGGCTACGCGGGGCTGCCGCTCGTGCTCAATCCCTACCTCGCGAGCTTCAACACCGCCGTGCCATCCGCCGGCGCGCTCCTGCCCGCGCCTGGCCCCTACGCAATTGTCTTCGATAGCGCTTCGGCTGGCGGCGCCGGGCCGTTCACCTTCCGTTACTGGGTGAACGACGTGACGCCGCCGACGGCGCGGCTCCGGTCACGGAAGGTCGGACGCGGCATCCCGCTCGTCCTTCGTGTCGCCGACGCGCAGTCGGGGATCGACTGGCAAACGGCTTTCGCGCGCATCGACGGCGTCGGCCGCGAGATTACGTTCGCCAACGGCCAAGTTCGTGTCAGCATCCGCGGCCTCGCCCCGGGCCGACACCGGCTGCAATTCCAGGTCTCGGATTTTCAGGAGACGCGCAATATGGAAAACGTCGCTGCCATCTTGCCGAACACACGTCGGCTGCAGACAACGATCACCGTTCGCTAGCGCAGCCGATCGCTCTCGTCGATCGTGGGCAGCTCCGCGAGATCGCGCTCGACGCTGGCGACGAAGTCCTCGTCGTCGGTCTTTATCAGCCTGAGGCTTGCCTTGCGCTGCTCCCGCTCGCGACGCTTCCTCGCGTCCGCGCCAACCGCGGCTTGAATGCGCGACCACTCCGCAGCGACAACAAGCGCCGCAGCGAGCGCGACCAAGACGATCCACGGCCAGCTCACGGTTCGATTGTAGACCGAGGAACTACGATCCGGCCGTGCGCGCGCTCCTTCGATTCGTCCCGCTTGCGCTTCTCGGCACGATTGCGCTCCTCGCACCAGGCCTCGCTCATGGGCGAGCGCACGCGACGACGCAGACTCTCGTCTTCACAACGCCGGCGATCAGCGTCCCCGGCTACGGCGTCGTGACCAAGCCGATGCTGATCGACTCGCCGCACGTCGATGGCTATGTCGTTGGCCTGACCGCCGAGATCGTCGATGTGCACGGCCGTGTGCAGGGCCGCAGCAAAGTGATGCTCCACCACATCGTCTTCGGGAAGATCGGCGTCGCCGACCCGACCTGCGGTGGCGGCACGCAGCGGTTCTACGCCGAAGGCGAGGAGCGCACCGCCTTGCGTCTCCCTGCCGGCTACGGGCTGCCGAACAAGGCATCCGACCGCTGGTACCTCCTCTACATGCTGATGAACCACAAGCCCCAGACACTCAAGGGGTTCGTCCGCTACAAAGTCACGTATGTGACGGGCGAGACGCTGACGCCGGTGTCGCCGGTGTGGATGGATGTCCGCAACTGCACCGGGTTCGATCCGTCTTTCGACGTTCCCGGCACCGGCAAGCGCTTCTCGGCCTACGTGCGGACGATGGACTGGACTGCGCCCGAGTCGGGCCGGATCGTTTCGGCCGGCGGTCATCTCCATGGCGGCGGGATCCGGCTCGAGCTGCATAACACCACCTGCGGCACCACTCCGTTTGTGTCCGAGCCGACTTGGGGCGGCCCCGTTCCGCACCCGATCCTGCACGAGCCGGGGCCCACGCATATGTCGCAGTTCACGAGCCCCGAGGGAATCCCGGTCGCGGCCGGACAGACGCTCAGACTGACCGCCGTCTACGACAACGGCGCCCCGCACACCCGGACGATGGGGATCATGATCCTGTACATGGCCGCCAGCCAGGCGACCGGCTGCGGGCCCACGCCGAAGCTCGACATCGACCTCGGTCGCCCCTCGTACCCGCCCGTGTTCACGTTCCCGCTGCCGCTCGCGCCAAAAGGCCCCGTCGCGCGCGGCGTCACGTCGAGCAACGTGCAGGAGTTCGGCTACGAGCACCCGCTTGTCTCGCTCGCTCTCGGCACGACCTTCACCTGGGAGTTCGCCGGCACCGTCCTCCACGACGTGACTCTCGTCAGCGGCCCCGTTGGCTTCTCGTCGCCGTGGACCCTGGCTGGCTCGTTCTCGCACCGCTTCACGCGGCGTGGGACGTACAAGCTGTTCTGCTCGCTGCATCCCGCGCAGATGAGCCAGATCATCGTCGTTCGCTGACCTTCGACCGCGCGGCCTCACAGCGCACCCGCACCGCACAACCGTCGAGGTGGTCGTTGACGAGACCCATCGCCTGCATGAAGGCATACACCGTCGTCGGGCCCACGAAGCTCCAGCCACGCCGCTTCAAGTCCTTCGCGAGCGCACGCGACTCTGATGTCTCCGCGTTCGCCCTTCTCTCGGCCAGGGTCACCTGCTCGGATCGTGTCCCAGGGAGCGGCTCGAAACCCCACACGTAGCGAGCGAGCGAGCCTTCGGTCTCGACGAGCTCGAGGCAGCGACGCGCGTTGTTGATCGTTGACTCGACCTTGCCGCGGTGGCGCACGATCGACGCGTCGCCGAGCAGCCGCTCGACATCCGGCGGGCCGAACTCAGCGACCTCGACGAAGTCGAACCCCGTAAATGCGCGCCGAAACCCTTCGCGCTTGCGCAGGATCGTCAGCCACGAGAGTCCCGCCTGAAACCCCTCGAGGCACAGCTTCTCGAATAACCGCACATCATCCGTAACCGGGAAGCCCCATTCCTCGTCGTGGTAGCGCCGGTACTCCTCCGAGCCCGAGCCCCAGGCGCAGCGCGCGATCCCGTCTTCGCCGCTGACAATCCCATCGGGGCTCATGCCTTCGCGAAGATCTTCATCGGAAGGTTCGACAGCGGCACGCCGCCGTCTGCAGTGACGAGCCAGGTGTCCTGCATGTAGAGGCAATCACCGCCGTCCGGCGCGATCGCGTGCGGGTGCATCGAGAAGATCATGTTCTCGGCGAGCTCGGTGTCGACGCCCTCGCCGATCTTCGGGAACTCGATCATCGTCATCCCAATCGAATGGCCGGTCACGTGGCCGAGGTGGAAGCCGCGTTGCGTGAACCCGGCCGACACCGCGCGATGAACGTCGTGAGCGGTCGCCCCGGCGCGCATCACGCTACGGGCGATCTCGAAATACTCGGTGTACGCATCCATCGCCTGCTGAGTCGGGCCGCTCCAGCCGCCCTCGCGCGCTGCGATCGCACGCGAGACCTCGACCCAGTGCATTCCCGGTCCGGCGACCTCGAGCGACGGGAGCATGAAGTCGCCGAGTACCTCAGTGGCACGCGCGATCTTGAACTCGGGCAGGGCTTTCCCGCTCGGCCCGGTCAGCACCATGTTCATCGTCAGCCGGCCGCAGCCCTCGGCGACGAAGTAGTCCTCAGCCGCCGCCATCACCTCAGCCGCCGACTTCCCTTCCGCGTAATGCTCGAAGAAGATCTCGAAGCCGCGCTCGTTGATGCGGACACTGTCGCGCACGGATTCGAGCTCGGCCTCACTCTTCAGGGCACGCGCGAGGTCGAACTCCAAGTCGAACGGGACGAGCTCGAGCGCGCCCAACGCTGCGTGATCGCGCACGGTCATGATGTAGTCGAGTCCGAAGACGCCGACGCGTTTCCAACCCGCCGCGCGTGCTTGCTCGGCGATATGCGCGCCGGGCCGATCGACGAACACCTGCTCTAGTTCGGCCGTCCCGTGCTCGCCGACGTAGCGCGCCTCGCTCGGAAAGACGACGAACGCGTCGCCGTCGGCCGGGATCACGACGTACGCGTAACGGTGGACGATCTGGAAGCCGGACATGTACGTGACCGCGCCCTCGAAGCCTGTGTACTCGGAGCCCGCGACGATCAGCGCGTCGAGCTCGCTCCTTGCCATCGCGGCGCGGACGTTGGCGTGGCGGCGCTGCAGCTCCGGGCTCAGATCCATGAGTTCTCGGCTCCTTTGATGAGTGCGGTGACGGCGTCGTTGAGCGGCGTCGGCACTCCGAGATCCCGCCCGAACCGCGCGATGCCGCCGTTCAAGTAGTCGATCTCGGTCGGCCGGCGCGCCTCGATGTCTTGCAGCATGCTCGCCTTGTGGCCGTACGCCTGATCCGGCTGTGAAGAGCGGTCGATCAGCTCCTCGGGATCCATGTCGAGGACGATGCCCTGTTCAGCCACGACCGCCTTCCCCTCGTTGACGAGCCCGCTGACGAGCGCCCTCAATGCCTTGTCCTCGCACACGCGTCCGTGCGTGAGGCCGGTGAGCGCGCCGATCGGGTTCGTCGCGGAGTTGAAAATCACCTTGCGCCATTGCGCCGGGCGGGCGTCGGCAACGGCGTGCGTGGGCATTCCGGCCCGCGTGCACGCGTCCGCCAACGCCGCGATCTCATCCGCGCGCGCGGGCTGTGGCTCGAACGGGCCAAGCGACGTGTCGCCCTTCACATCCCATTGCACGACGCCGGGCTCGAGGATCTTTCCCGCCGGGAACGTCGTACCGCGGATCACTCGCTCGACCTGCGCCGCGATCGTCTCCTCGTTCCCGATCCCGTTCATCACGGACGCGACGGCGCCGTCCCGGAAGGCGTGCGCCGTCATGGTGATCGCTGCCTCGGCGTGCATCGCTTTCGTCGCCACGATCCCGAAGTCGCACTGCGGTAGCTCGGCGGCGTCAGACGTCGCGTGCAAACGGCCGTGTGCCTCGCCGGCGCCAGTCAATTGCAAACCGTTCTTGTTGATAGCGTCCACGTGCGCCCTGTTCAGATCGAAAGCCCACACCTCGACATCGTCGAGACCGGCGAGATTGGCCGCGAAGAGCGAACCAACCGCTCCGCAGCCAACGATGCAGATCCTCACGCCGTTCTCTCCTTCCGTCGCAACTGCCGCAACCACGTCAGCGAAAACTCGCGCCCGCCGGTAATCCCAGTCGGCCGGAGGACAAGTACGAGCGCCATCACAGCGCCCACCGCGACAAGCCGGGTTCCGGTCGGTAGGTTGAGCGTGAAGCCGATGTTCACACCGGATTCAGCTTGGCCGAGGAACGAATCAAGCCCGCTGACCGCGAGCGCGCCGACGACCGCGCCCCAGAGGCTCGTCGCGCCGCCGACAACCAGCATCGCCAAGCTCAGGAACGTCAGCTCGAGGTAGAGCTGGTCGGCGGTGAGGCTCCCGATCTGGTGTACGTAGAGCGCGCCCGCAAAGCCGGAGAGCCCTCCCGACAGCGTGAATGCGATCAGCCGCTGCCGGTGGACGCTGATCCCGACTGCCTGCGCAGCCGCCGGATCCTCGCGCGTCGCGCGCAGCTGCCGCCCGAAGCGGGTCCGTTGGTAGCCGTACGCAATCGCCATCACGACGAGCGCGCCGAGTGTGGCTTGAAGCATGCCCGTCGTCTCCGGCACGAGCGAGAGCACGCCGGCGCCCGGACCGATCTTCGTCCACTCGTGGAGGATGTTGTGCGTGATTTCGAGGACGGCGAACGTCGCAATGCCCGCCGCCAAACCCGACAGCCGCATCAGCGGCAAGGCGACGAGCGCGGCGTAAACCGCACCGAAAGCGGCCGCGAGGAGTAACGATGGGAGGTTGCCGATCGTGTGATCGCGCAGCAGCGGCGCGAGGGCTGGAAGCGTGCCCACCTTCAGCTCGACGGGCACCGTCATGACCCCGGCGGCATATCCACCGACCGCCGCGAAGCTGATCTGGCCGAACGAGAGAACACCGGAGTTGCCGACGAAGACGTACAGCGCCACCACGATCGCGACCGAGACGAGCGCCGTCTGGAAGTCGATTTGCCGTGCCGGCGACGTACCCGAGCCGACGACACCGACCACGACCACGAGCAGCGCCGGGGGCGCCAACTCCGACAGCGAGCGCGTCCATCTCATACGCGATCGACCACCGATGACCGGCCACCGGCGAAGAGCCCGGCCGGCCGGAGGATCAACACAAGAATGACGAGCGCGAACAACGCGGACGGCAAGTACACGCTCTTGTCTGTCGGCAGCGCGCCGTTGATCACACCTCTGGTGAAGCCGATCGCGAACCCGCCGAGGGTCGCTGTCCAGAGCCGATCGATGCCGCCGACGACGACGCCAACGAGAACGATGATCATGTCGTGGAGCGCGAAGTCGCTCGTCACGTAGGACTGGCTCGCAGTCAGCAGAACGGCTACTGCCGCGGCGATCACGCCGGCGAGCAGCACGGCAAGCGTGATCACGCGATTCGCGCTCACACCGAGGAGGCGTGCGGTCGTGAAGTCGGTCGCGGCTGCGCGCATCTGCAGGCCGACTGTCGTCTTCCCGAGGAGTAGCGCGAGCCCTGAAAGCGCGACGATGGCGACGACGAGCGCGACGATCGTCACCTTTCGCACATCGACGCCACCGATCGTCACCGCCTGCGCAAGCTGCGCCACCGTCGACGCCGGAATGCCCACTTGGCCCTGCACCTTCAAGACGACTAGCAGCGCGATGCTCTGCAGCAAGAACGAGACAGCGAACGTCGCGACGAGCATCACCGCAGGCGACCGGGTGCGGAGGGGGCGGAACACGGTGACCTCCATCACGAGCGACAGCGCGATCACGACGCCGAAGCACGCGAGGATCGCCTGCCACGTCGACCAGCCCGCCCGGCTCGCGTAGGCGAGCGTGAACGCGCCGGCCATGATCAGCTGGCCATAGGCGAAGTTGACGAGCCGCAGCACACCAAAGACGAGACCGATCCCGACCGCCATCAGCCCGTAGATCGCGCCGAGCCCGAGCGCATCGACGAGGTTCTGCGCATCGACTGCGCCGATGACTGTCATGAGGCGAAGTACGCGGCGACCATCCGGTCGGTGTCGCCTGCGTCGTCGGGGGTCAGGGTCAAGCGAATCTCGCCGTTCGACATCAGATACGTGCGATCCGCGAATGCGACTGTTCGCTGTGCTCGCTGCTCGACGAGTAAGACAGTCACGCCACGGCGGCGGATCTCGGCGAGAGCCTCGAAGACGACATCCACGATCTTCGGCGCAAGGCCGAGCGACGGCTCGTCGAGCAGGAGAAGGTCGGGTTTGGCAACCAGCGCCCTGGCGATCGCAAGCTGCTGCTGCTGCCCGCCAGACAGGACACCCGCTTGCCTACGACGGAACTCGCGCACGATCGGGAACAGCTCCTGCACCGCATCGATGTCCTCCTCGGCACCGGACCGCGATCGCCGACCGGCGAGGCCGAGCCGGAGATTCTCGTCAACCGTCAGCTGGGGGAAGATCCTGCGCCCTTCTGGAACGAGAGCGATGCCGAGGCGCGCGACCGACTCCGGCGGCTTCCCGGCGAGAGTCGACCCGCGCAGCCTGATCGACCCACCCTTCGTCGGAACAAGGCCCATGATCGCGTGCAACGTCGTCGACTTCCCGGCCCCATTCGGGCCGATCAACCCGACGATCTCGCCTTCCTTGACGCCGATCGAGACATCGCGGACGGCGGCCACCGCGCCATAGCGCACCTCGAGTTCGTCGAGCTCGAGAAGTGCGGTCATCGGAGCTCGTCCACCCCAGCGTCAGTCCGAATTGCAGACTCACCGAGGTAGGCCGCTGCGACATCGAGGTTCGCCCGGATCTCGGCCGGCGTTCCCTCGGCGAGGGTCGCTCCCTGGTCGAGGACGTGGATCCGGTCGCACACCTCCATGATCAGCGTCATGTTGTGATCGATCAGGAGCACACCAGCGTTGTGCTCGTCCCGGACTGCACGAATCACCGCGGCGAACTCGGGAACCTCCGCCTCGGGGAGCCCAGCAGCAGGTTCGTCCATCAGCACGAACTTCGGCTCAGTCACAAGCGCACGCGCAACCCCCAGGCGACGCTCATCTCCGTGGGCGAGCCCACCAGCGAGCGCATCCGCCTGATCGGCCAGCCCGAGAATGCCTAGGAGCTCGGACGCGCGAGCACGCGCCTCCCGCGGCTTCTGGCCGACGCCGAGTGCGGCGACCTCGACGTTTTCGCGGACGGAGAGGTCTCGAAACGAGTGGCTGTGCTGGAACGTCCGGGCCAGACCCGCCCTCCCACGCCGATGGGGGCTCCAACGGGTGATGTCCTGGCCCTCGAATTCGACGGCCCCACTGGTTGGGAAGTCGAACCCGGTCATCACGTTGACGAGCGTCGACTTGCCCGCGCCGTTCGGCCCAATCAGCCCAACAACCTCGTGGCTGTACAGCCCGAGCGTCACGCAGTCGAGCGCGTGCACGCCGTCGAACGAACGCGAGACGGCGGCGGCCCGGAATCCTCCGGGCCGCCGCGTCTTCGCGGGATTCGTCGCGTCGACCAACCCTCCGAGCTCAGCCGATGTTGGCCGGAGACGACGCCGTCACGAGACCGACGCGCCTGAGCACGTTGTTCTCGATCTCGATCACGCGGTACTGCCGTCCGAACACCGAGTGGTACTTGGCGGAGAAGCTGACGTTGCCCGAGATCGTGGGCACCTTCTTGAACTTCTCCATCGCAGCAGCGAGCGCCGACCCTTTCGTCGTGCCTGCCTGCTTGAGGGCAGCGAGGATCCCGTCGATCGCGGCCGCGCCGGTGACGAAGCCACCCGTGCCGGCCTTGACCTGCTTCGCGAGGAGGTTCACCGCCGGGTTCGGGTCGTCGCCGCCGATCGAGGCGTATGTCACCGCGAAGTAGTTCGTCACCTTCGGCTTGTCGCCGGTCCAGTACGTGCCGTCGCCAGCCCACGAGTTGAGGATCGGCGTGTTGTTGCCGAGCGAGCGAAGGCCGTTGACGATGCCCGGCAGTTCGCCGAACGATGTCGACGTCACGATCACGTCGGCCTTCTCACCGTTCAAGCGGGAGACCGCGTTCCCAAAGTCGTTCTGGAACGAGGTGTAGCTCTCCTCGCCGTTGATCTTCCCGCCGAGCTGCGTGAAGCGGCTCTTGAACGCCTGCACGATCTGCTTGAAGTACGCGAGCAGGTTGTTCGTGGCGAGGTCTGCCGTCCGCCAGCCCTTCTGCTTGTACGCCCACTCGGCCATTGCTGCTCCTTCGTCCTGAGCGACGTTGCCGAAGCTGAAGGCCAGCTTGCCCTTGGCACCGAAGCGCTTCGGTCCCATCTGGTCAGTGCCGATGCACGGAGCCACGGTGAGCATGCCCTTGTTGAGGAACTCCTGTGTGGCCGGTGCCGCGAACTCGACGTCGCAGGTGACCATGCCAATCACGGCGCCGCGGCCGATTAGATCGAGGGCGCAGGCCTTCGACTTGGCCGCGTTCGAGCTCTGCGTGTCGCAGGTGATGATCTTCAGCCGCCGCCCTTTCCAACCGCCCTGCTTGTTGATCTTCGAGATCTCGATGCCGGCCGCTGCGAGCGCCGGGCCGTCGAATGGCGCCATGTTGCCGGCCTTGTCGATCGGGTAGCCGATGATGATCGGCTTGCCGGCCGCCGACGCGGAGCTTGCGGCGACGATCGCGGCGGCGCAGACCGCGGCGAGCACCGCGGCGATGATGCCGTGTTTCCTGACTGTCATTCCAGCCTCCTGGTGCGTTTTGCGGATTACGTCTACTTGGACTTTCGGGTTGCGCCTTCTCACCAAGACGCCTCCTTCGCCTTGACGAGCCGGTACAGCGCTTGGTGCAGAGGAGCGGGGACACCGTGGCGGTCGGCCTCGCGAACGAGCGCGCCGGTGATCAGATCGATCTCTGTCTCTCTACGAGCTTCGACGTCCTCCAGCATGGATGGATAGTGGGCCGAGCCGCGGCGCGTCGCGAGGACGTTCATCTCCCACGGATCGTCGTGCAGCTCGACACCGGCCGCTGCTGCGACGGCTTTGCCTTCGTCGACGAGGTCGTGGACGAGGTGGCCGAGATCGGTGGGCAACTCCTCGGCTGCGAAGTGCCGGTCGTGGCGCAGGCCGGTGAGCGCGGCAACGGCATTCACCGTCGCGTTGAAGATCAGCTTCGACCACTGGGCCGGCAGGAGATCCGGCAGCGCCTCGGCCTTGAGGCCGGACTCCACGATCAGCGCCGTGATCTCCTCCACTTGCTCAAACGGCGTCCCTTCGTAGGGGCCGAGCCAGGTTTCCGTGTCGAGGATGTACTCGACCTCGGTGTCGGAGTGCTTCGTCCCGCTCATGAAGGTGACGGCTGAGACGATCGGCCAGGCACCGCGGGCGCGCACTGCCTCTTCGGCACCGAGGCCGTTGAGGACGGTCATCATCGTCGCATCCGGGAAGCGGCCTTCGAGCGAGCTTGCCGCTTCGGCGAGCCCACCCGCTTTCGTCGCCACGATCCCGAGGTCGAAAGGCGCCAATGCGTCGGGATCGCTCGACGCCCGAACGTGTGCCTGCAAGTCGCTGCGCCCGGTCACACGCAGCCCGTCCGCCTCCAGCGCATCAGCGTGCTCGCGCCTGCGCGTGAGCACGCTCACCTCCGCGACCTGCGCGAGATGCCCTGCAAAGAGGCTCCCGATCACGCCGGCTCCGATCACGCAAACCCGTTCGACCATCCGCCACGGTCAGGCTTGCGCCGAGACCGTCACTCCATCCTTGCGATCCTTAGCGTTGCTGTCCCTGGCCTTGAAATGAGGGATCACGCGTTGCGCGAACAGCTCCTGATTCTTGATCGCCATCCAGTTCGGAGCACCGCCCGCGTTGACCGTGATGGCGATCTCCTGGACGCCTTCGCACACCGAGAGTGTCTCCTCGATGCGCCCGATGATGTCTTCCGGCGTGCCGACCCACACGTAGTCGTCCGCGATCAGCTGCTCGTACGGGACTTCGGCGAGCTGTTCCATGATCCCGGCTGTGTAGAAGCCGTACCCGGCAGCGATCAGCCCGTCGGTCGGCGGTTTCGGGTACTCGGTCAGCGGCGAGCAGTTCCCCTGGATGAAGCCGGTGACCCAGTCGCGGCCCTCGCGCACGGCTGTATCGCGATCCTCGTCCAGATGGCAGGCGTGGATCCAGACGATGTCGGGCGTCGTGCCAGCCGCCGCGCAGGACGTTCGGTAGAGGTCGAGCTGGGTCTCGAGCACCTTGTACGGCAGCAGCGGCGGCACCGCGACGCCCCAGCCACGCTCGGCCGCAAGGGTGTACGTGCGATCCGAGGTGCCGCCCAGATACACCCGATACGGCTCGGCGACAAACGGCACGATCTGCGAGTCGTCGACGTCGAAATACTCGCCGTGGTGCGAGAACGTCTCGTTGTCGAGCGCGGCCAGCAACAGGTCGACGGCCTCCTCGTAGCGTGGCCGCGCGTGCTCGTCGAGCGGCACACCGGCCTTGGGCGGAATCCAGCCGTGGCCGCGCCCAACACCCCATTCGTAGCGGCCGCCAGTGAGGATGTGCGTCGTGTGGATGACGCTCGCGAGCACCGTGGGGTTGTGGTACGGCAGCGCGTGCAGCATCGTCCGGAAGCGGATGTTCCGCGTCCGCTGGGCTGCCGCGGCGAACAGCGCGGTCGGGTTCGCCGAAATCGAGAACTTCGGGAAGAAGAAGTGCTCGATTGCGGCGTAGCAGTCGAAACCGAGCCGGTCGGCGTTCTGGATCTGCTCGAGCACCTCGGCGTACAGCTGCTCCGCCGTCTTGCCCGGGTGCAGCTGAAGCTCCGAATACAGGCTGAATCTCACTTCGGCTCCCTCATCGTCGTCGCGCGTCCGCGGTGACATGTCAACGGCGTCGAGCGAGTATCCCACCGATCTGACATGACAGTCAAACCAGAGCCGCACCACAGCCGAGCCTCACACGTACGCTCCCTCGAAATCCGACCTGTGGAGGTTCTCGTGAAGGTTACTGTTCACACCTGCCCCTACCCGTGGCTCAATGTCCCCGGCCATCCGTGCACGCGCGTCATCGGGGCACTGAAGGCGGCAGGTGTCGAGTACGGCGTCGTGAAGAACCCGCTGCCGCGCAGGAAGCGGGAGAAGGTCGGGGAGCTCAGTGGCCAACGGCTGCTGCCCCTGATCCAATTCGAGGACGGCGTGATCTACCGCGAGCAATCGAAAGACATGGCTGCGACGATCCGCGCAGGCCAACTCGCCGAGAAGGACGTCAGCTAGCTCGACGCCGACGCCGCGGAGCGACGTCCGAGCGCAGCAGCGAGTAGATCGCGACATCGACGCGCCCGCGCTGGGCCTGAGCGACGTTGCGCTTCGTCCCTTCGCGCGTGAAGCCGGCCCGCTCGAGCGAGCGCAGAGACGCCTCATTGTCGAAGTCGGAGGTGGCCTCGACGCGCTCCATCCCAAGGGCCTCGATCGCCCAGTGCGAGAGCAGCCGCGTCGCGCGCGCGCTCACCCCTTGGCCGCGCGCCTCGGGCAGGACCCAGTAGCCGATCTCGCACTGGCCGTCCTCCCAGCTGAACCCGTGGAGCTGGACATTGCCGAGGTATGCGTCAGTCGTGAGGTCGGCGATCGCGAGGTACAGCACATCGCCGGTTCGGCTGAGCGCCGGCCAGCGCGTCGTGATCCGCTCGACGACTGCGTCTTCCGTGAGCTCGTACATCACGACGATGCCCGTGCCGCGCAAGATCTCTTTGTCGGAGAGACCTTTGACGATGCTCGGAGCGTCTGCGGGTTGCGGCAGGCGAACGCGGATCCTGTCGTCGGTGAGGCCGGCGTTGGGAAAGACAATGCGCCCGCCGTGAACCTCGTCGCCCGCGACAAGTCGGCCGAACTCCTCGTGCGTGACGAGACCGCGTTTCTCGGTGCCGACGCGTTTCACCCCTGCGAGCACGCCGGCTCGCTGGTCGTCTGCAAGGTCGAGGCCGAGCTCTGCCGCTTTGATCCGAACCGAGTCGATCCCGCTCTTCTTGCCGAGGACGATGCCGCGCCCCTGGCCCACGAGCTCGGGCGCGTACGGCTCGATCGCGGCTGGATCGTGGAACTGCGCTGCGACGGCGCCCGACTCGCGGACGAACAGGTTGTCGCCGGTGACGGCTTTCCACGGTGCGAGCGGCGTGCCTGCACGCTCCTGCACGAGTTGGGCGAGCGCGTTCGCTTGCGTGAGGTCGAGCCGTGTGGGGATCCCGTAGAGCGCTTCCAGCGCGAGGGCGACCTCGATCAGGTCGGCGTTGCCGGCCCGCTCGCCCATTCCATTGATAGTGCCCTGGATCCAGGTCGCACCGGCTTGAACAGCGGCGATGGCAGCGGCTGTCGCGAGCCCGAAGTCGTCGTGGCCGTGCCAGTGGACCGGAATCTCGTGGCCGAGTAGGTCGACCGTCTCGCCAACGAGAAATGCAGCAGCTTCGGGGGTCGCGATCCCGATCGTGTCGACGACGACGACCTCCTGCGCACCCGCTTCGACCGCGGCGGCGTAAGCGCGGCGATAGAAGTCGAGGTCGGCGCGCGACGAGTCGACGCCAAAGAACGCGACCTTGATCCCGTTCGCCGTGGCGTACGAGACAGCCTTCGCGATCCGCTCGAGCATCGTCTCGCGCGAGACGCCGAGCGCCGCGAGCTTCGCATCCGAGATGGGGCTCTCGATCACCGATGCGGCGACACCGAGCTCGACCAGTGCTTCGACATCGGCCTGCACGGCGCGCGAGAAACCCCACACTTGCGCGCGCAGTCCGGCGCCGGCGATCAGCTCGACCGCGCGCCAGTCGTCGTCAGAGACGCGCGGGAAGCCGGCCTCGATCCGGTCGATGCCGGCAGCGTCAAGCGCGCGGGCAATCTCGAGCTTCTCCTCCGGCATCAGGACGACGCCCACCGACTGCTCGCCATCGCGGAGGGTCGTGTCGTAGAGGCCGATCGTGCGGCGCGGCTGCGGCTCGAGCGCCCGCGTGTTGAGCGACCCCGTCCAGATCTTCGAGCGGTCGAGGCCCGTCACGCCGTTACCAGCGTGCTCGCGGCGGGGCCGGCTCGCCGTGACCGTCCTGCCACGAGACGACCGGGTTGCGCAGCACGCCGATCCGCTCGATCTCGCACTCCATCACGTCGCCCGGCTTGAGATAGAGCGAAGCCGCATCGGGCGAGAAGCCGGCGACACCGGACACCGTCCCAGTCGAGAGCACGTCCCCGGCGGAGTACCCGAGCGCCGAGTAGTGCGACAGGATCGCCGGGATGGTCACCGACATCCGCGACGAATGCGACACCTGCCGCTCCGCCCCGTTCACGCGTAGCGTCATCGCGAGGTCGTGCGGGTCGGGCACCTCGTCGGGCGTCACGATCCACGGTCCGAGCGGGCAGAACGTGTCGATCGCCTTGCAAAACGAGAACACGCCAGAGCGCATCTCGCGCCGCTGGATATCGCGCGCGGTGATGTCGTTGAAGATCACGTAGCCGCCGATGTAGTCGGCCGCCTCCTCGGGCGGGAACCACTTGCCGGCCTTCTTCAGGACGATCGCGAGCTCGAGCTCGTAGTCCAGCTCCTCGGTCAGGTGCTCCGGGTAGATCACCGGCTCGTCGGGGCCGATGATCGCGTCGACGTTCTGGAAGAAGACGATCCACGGCGCGATCTCGTGCGTCCAGCCGACCTGCTTCGACTCGGTCTCGTGCTCGCGGAAGTTGCCGGCCGTGTGGAAGAACTTCTTCGGAATGATCGGTGCGCGTAAGCGCGTCTCGGCAAGGGCGACGCGCTCGCCGGTCTCGTCGGCGCCACCACGCTCGAACCACTCCCGCATCGTCGGTACATCAAGAACGGCAATCTCCTTGCCGTCGACATAGCCGACGCGGCCGGCTCCCTCCCCGAAGGTGACGAGCTTCATGCGACCCCGCAGACGCGCATCGCGGCTCGCGCGTACACCTCGGCGGTCTTGACGAGCCCGTCGATCGCAAGGTTCTCGCCCTTGACCGTGTCGAGCAATCCCGTTGAGGTGCCGTAGTTCACCGTCGGCACGCCGTAACGGGTCAGCGCGGAGGCGTCCGAGAACCAGCGCGTCACGTCGCGCTCGGGCTTCGCGCCGAAGACTTCCTCGTGCGAGGCGTCGATCGCTCCGATCAACGCGTGGGACTCGTCGATCTCGGCCCCGGGCGCCGTGACGTAGACCTCGCCTTCGACACCGTACTCAGGGAACCGCGCCGCCAGCGCACGCACCATCTCGAGTACCTCGCCACGCGCTCGCGACATCGGCTTCGTCGGCGGAACGCGCACATCCAGGAACAGGTCAGTCCGGTGCGGCGTCCGCGACACGCGCCAGCCAAACCCCCCCTGCAGCGCACCGACATTGACGATCGCCTTCGCGCCGCGATACGAGTTCGCGGGGTCGTCCTCCCACGTGGGAATCCATTCGAGCACCGCGGCGAGCACGTCCTGCATGCGCAGGATCGAGTTCTGATCGCGCTTCCCTTCCGAGAATGCCGTGTGGATGAAGTTGCCCTGCACGCCGATCCGCAGCCACAACGAGCCGAAATGGCCGAGCACGACCTTGCCCTCGGTCGGCTCACCAAGGATGCACATGTCCGCGACGCCGCCATGAGAGACGAGATAGCGCGAGCCGGCCGCATACCCGCGGTACTCGGCGCCCTGCGCGTCGCCGTACTGCGTCTTCTCAATCTCGCCGCAGACCGCTGCGATCATCACGTCGCCGCGCAGTCGCACACCCGCATCGGAGAGCGCGCGCAGCGCCTCGACGTAGCAGGCGAGCGCGCCCTTCATGTTCGAGATGCCGAGCCCATACAGCCGGCCGTCCTCGTCGAACGCAGCGGGCTGGAAGCCAGGAACACCGGCGAGCCACGGCTCGCGCCCTGAGTACGAGGTGTCCATGTGCCCGTTGAACATCAGGCTCGCACCGCCGCCCGTCCCTTCGCGAATCCCGAGGACGTTCGCGCGCCCCTCCTCGACCTGCTGCCACTGCACGCGCAGGCCCATCTCGCCGAAGGTGTCGCGCATCAACTCGGCCATCGGCTCCTCGAAGCCGGTGAAGCTCGGCACGTTGATCGCGCTGCTCGCCCAGTCGACGAGGCGCGCCTGATCGATGCGCAGATCAGTCACGGAAGTGCGGGAGCACTTTCTCGCCGAAGAGCCGGATCTGCTCGTGCCGGTTCGCGCCCCACAGCTCGAGCATGACATGCGTGCAGCCGGCGTCGCGGTATTCCTCGATCGCGGCGATGCAGTCGGCCGGCGTGCCTGCGATCGGCTTGCAGCGGTCGAGCAACGAGTCCGTGACCAGCTCCTTGGCAGCCAGGCGCCCACCCTGCTCCATCGCCTCGGCGACGGGCCGGATCTCCTCCGGGTCGATGTTCGCCAGCTCGAGCAGCGTGTCGGCAGCGCCCGCGATGTTCTGCACCTTGTTCGCGAGGTACATGCCGGCGATCTCGCGCGCGCCGTCGCGTCCCTCGTCGCGGTCCTCGCCGATCGACGCGACGACAGTGCAGCCGAGGTCTACATCGCCCGGATTGCGACCCGACTTCGCAGCGCCGAGCTCGATGTTGCCGCGCGTGTAGCGCACGAATGCCGGAGTCGTGATCGACGGTGTCAGCAGCCCGTCGCCGATCTCGCCGCCGAGTTGCTGCATCAGCGGCGCGGTTCCGGCCACGTAGACCGGGACGTCCCAGTCGGGCGCGTGCGCCTCGGGCGACAAGGCCGGAATGTCGGCCGAGTACACCTTGCCGTCGTACTCGAAGCGCTCGCCGCCCAGGATGCCGCGCATGATCTCGACCGAGTCGCGCATGTGCGCGAGCGGCTTCGTCACCTTCGGCGGCCCCCCCTGCTTCGTGTTGTTGAGAAAGATCTTCGACGTGCCGAAGCCGACGATAAACCGGCCCGGCCCGGCTGCCTCCTGCACGACGCGCGCGTCCATCGCGGCCTGCACCGGGTGGCGTGTGTACGGCGAGATGATCCCCCAGCCGATCGTCAGGTGCTTCGTCTCGCGCGCCATCAGCGCGGACACAACGGTGGACGACCTCGCCTCCATCTGGTGCTTGCGCCACCACGGATACGCCTCGGCGAGCCAGATCGTGTCCATGCCGGCCTCGTCCATCGCGCGCGCCGAGGCAAGCATCTCGTCGAGCGGCTCCATCGTCAGCTGCATGACGCCGATCCTCAGGGGCAGCGCCATGGTCAGCCTCCCCGTGCCCGAGTTGGTGACATGTCAGAGGACACTACACCATGATCCCTGACGGATCCTTCGGCATGCCTGGCAGTGGTGTGTTTTCAATCTGACTTGGGCTCGCGCTCGTTGTATGCGCGAACATAGGCGCTCCAGCCGTCATCAGTTCGGTACGCGGTGTACCGCACCGCTGATTCGATCGCGTTCCAGTTCTTGTCATCGAGGATCGCCGCGTGCGCCTCGGTAGGAGCCAGAAGCTTGGGTGCAGTGTCAGGTGCAACCGTTTCCACGGACACATACCCGAGGTCGAACAGATGCGTGCGAGCTTCCCGCGCATGATTGCGGTTCGCACCTGATAACTCCACAAATCCGTAGGCGTCCTCCGAGATCAAATCGAGGATTCGGAACTCCACCTCGGTGAACTCCATGACGCGGAACATACCCCGGGGCCCGCTCCGCCGAGTGTCCCTAACCGGCCTTCGCCTTCTGAACCTGGGCGTCCAGAGCGCCAAGCACGTTTCCGACCTGCTGGTTGACGATCGGCTGCAGCACGCGCTGGCCCATCGAGCCGACCCTCGGCCGGCGAGAACCTTGACACCATCCCTCTAGCCTATACCCTATATAGGGTGAAGAAGACGAGCATCTACCTCGAGCACGACCTCGACGTTGCGCTCGCCCAGCGCGCCGCGGTTGTCGGCATGACTAAGGCCGAGTTCATTCGCACGACCCTGCGCGCCGCCGTCGGCGGACGGAGCCAGCCGCGCTTGCGTGCGATCGGCGTCGGGTCCGGCCCCGGATGGATCTCGAGCGATGTCGACCGGGCACTCCGCGAAACAGGTTTTGGCACCGATTGATCGTCGTCGACTCGTCGTTCGCCTATGCCCTCCTCGACGATACCGACGTAGGTCACACGGCGGCGCGCGCGTGGTACGAGGCACCGCATCCCAATCTCGTTACGACTCCGCTCGTACTGGCCGAGGTCGATCATCTCGTGGGAACACGGCTCTCGGCCGGCGCTCTCTCCTCATTCCATGAGGATCTCGCGGCAGGTGGCTATCACGTTGCCTGGTGGGATGCGGCCGTCTCGGAATCAGTAAGCGTCGCTGAGCGATACGTCGACCTCGGCGTCGGCCTTACCGACGCATCGCTTGTCGCCCTGGCAGCCCGGCTGGAGACGACGGCGGTCGCGACATTCGACGAGCGCCACTTCCGCGCCATGACCCCGCTTGTGGGCGGGCCTGCTTTCAGACTCTTGCCGACAGACGCCTGACTCGCGTCACGAGGGTTCTAGGAGGAGGCGGCCTTCGCCTTCTGAACCTGCGCCTCGAGCGCGCTGAGCACATTCCCGACTTGCTGGTTGATGATCGGCTGCAGGACGCGCTGCCCCATCGAGCCGACCGGGCCGGCGATCTTCACGTCGGCCGACCAGTCCATCGTCGTGCGCTCGCCGTCGGCGCGGAGGCGGAACTCGGTCGTCATGTTCATGAGGGCACCGACGCCGTTCCCCTTTGCATGTAGCGATGCAAACTCCGGGGGAGTCTCCGCGAGCTTCTCGAAGTCGATCGTCATCTTGAGACCACCGAGGCCGAGCGGGATCTTCACCTTCGCTTGCCAATGTCTCTCGTCCGTGATCGTGAAGCTCTCGACCCCCGGCATGATCTGCGCCATCTGGGCTGGATCGTCGAGCACAGCCCACACCGTCTCGCGGGGCGCGTCGAACTCCTTCGTTCCATTGACAATCACGTGGCTGACACCTCGACGTTCGCTCGGCTCGGGCCGGGATCCTGAAGCATCTCCCAGACCCGGTGATAGGGATTGTGGCTGTCGTAGACGATCGCGCCGCCACTCGCGCGCAGCGCATCCTGGAGCGCGGCGCAGACGCAGTGGATGCCGCCACCGCCGCCCTCGCCCATGCCCTTCGTGCCGAGCGACGTGAACGGCGACGGCGACTCGATCGACCCGGTCTTCAGCGGCGGCATGTCCATCGCGTGCGGCACGTGGTAGTCGTAGAAGTTCGGCGTCAGGAGGTTGCCGTCCTCGTCGTAGGCGAACGTCTCCCACATCGCGGCGCCGATGGCATGGGCTGTCGCGCCCATCACCTGACCCTCGACAATCTGCGGGTTGATCCGCGTGCCGCAGTCGTCGACGGCGGCGTAGTCGACGATCTCGTAGACGCCCGTCTCGGGGTCGACCTCGACAATGCACGCATGGATCTGTGTCGCATAGGTCAACGTCAGCTGGCCCTTCTTCGTCTCCTTGTCCGGCACGTCGAACGGCGGCCGATAGACGAAGCGGCAGTTCAGCGTCGGCGGATCCTCCGGGAAGCCGGCGTTGTTCGCGTTCACGATCGCGCCGAGCGCCATGAACGGCAGCGCAGCCTCGGGATTGCCCTTGATCCGAGCGAAGCCGTCGGCGAGCTCGATGTCGTCGGGCGAGCATTGGAAGACCATCGACGCGAGCTTCTTCATCTCCACGGCGAGCATGTCCGAGGCGCCCTTCACGGCACCAAGCCCGGTCACCGCGAACTGGCTGGCGTACGTGCCCGAGAAGCCGGCGTGCGAGTTCCAGTAGCTGTCGTGACCGACGCGGACGTGCACCGTGTCGACATCGCAGCCGATGATGTCGGCGACCACCTGTGACGCCGTCGTCTCGTGGCCTTGCCCCTGCGGCGTCGTGCCAAGGGTCACGACCACCTCGCCGAAGATGTCGAGCTTGACCGTGGCGACCTCGTTGTTCCCCGAGAACTGCAGGTCCGGGTTGATCAGCTGCGACTGGCCGAAGTTGTTCGTCCCGGAGTCGAGCGTCAAGCCGATGCCGAGGCCGAGCAGCTTGCCGCGCGAAGCCGCTTCCGCGCGCCGCTCCTCCAGGCCCGAATAGCCAACAAGGTCGAGCGCGATGTCGAGTGCGCGCGGGTAGTCGCCCGAGTCGTAGACACAGCCGTTGGGCGTCTCGTACGGCATCTGCTCCGGCTGGACGTAGTTCTTCTTGCGGATCTCCACCGGGTCGAAGCCAAGTTCGTGCGCGACGATGTCGATGATCCGCTCGGTCAGCCACAGGTGCTGCATCCGCGAGTAGCCGCGGTTCGGCGAGACCGGCGCCTTGTTCGTCATCACCTGCGTGAACTCGAGACGGATGTTGCGCCAGCGGTAGAGGCCCGGTGCCACCTGCGCCCAGATCACGCCGCCGAGCGGCTCGTAGCGCAGGTACGCACCGGCGTCGTCGAGCGCCTTCGTCCGGAAGCCCAGAAGCGTCCCGTCCGCCTTCACAGCGACCTCGGTGTCGTGGAACCAGCGCTCGTTCCCGTGCGACATTGACTGGTGGAAATCGGTGCGCCACTCGGTCCACTGAATCGCGCGCTTCAGCTTCCGCGCGAGCAGGCAGCAGACAACGAGCTGCGGGTGCGACGTGATCTTGTTTCCGAAGCCGCCGCCGATGTCCTGCGTGACGATGCGCAGCTTGTCGAGCCCGACCCGCATCGCGGGGCCCATCATGATCGCGGCGAAGCCGGGGAACTGGTTGTTCGTGTGGATCGTCCACTGGCCGGTGCCCCGGTTGAACTCGACCAGCGCGCCGTTGGTCTCGAGCGGCGTCGAGTTGAAGCGATCGAAATGCAGCTCGGAGATCTTCACGACGTGGTCGGCCTCGGCAAACGCCGCGTCGAGGTCGCCCCACTCCCAGACGCCGGAATACGAGACGTTGCCCTCGCAGTCCTCGTGGAGGATGGGCGCGTCAGCGTCCTGGCCTTTCCGTGCGTCGACGAGCACCGGCAGCGGCTCGTAGTTGACCTCGACGAGCTCGGCTGCGTCGCGCGCCAGCTCGCGCGTTTCGGCCACGACCGCGACGACCGGCTCGCCGACGTAGCGCACCTTGCCGACGGCGAGCGCGTAGTCCTTGACGGCGGCGCCGGGCGGAGCGGCAATCTGGAAGAACGGATCGGTCAGGATCGCGACCTCGTCGCCCGTCAACGTCCCGTAGACCCCGGGCAGCTCGAGTGCGGCCGAGACATCGATCGAGCCGAGCTTCGCGTGCGCGTACGGCGAGCGCACGAAGTGGAGATAGCCCATCCCGTGCCGCTTGATGTCGTCGACGAACGTGCCCTGGCCCTCGACGAGGCGCCGGTCTTCCTTGCGCGGGACGCTCTGGCCTTTCGCGGTTCCCTTCTCGAGCGCCGCGGTCTTCGTGGTCTCGACGGTCGTCATGCGGAGCCGCTCTTCCCGGCTGCGACGACTGCCTCGACGATGTTCCAGTAGCCGGTGCAGCGACAGATGTTCCCTTGTAGCGCGACCTTAACTTCGTCCTCGGTCGGGTGCGGCGTGTGCTCGAGCAGTGCGGTCGCGCTCATCAGCATCCCCGGCGTGCAGTAGCCGCACTGGAGCGCATGATGCTCGCCGAACGAGCGCTGCAGCGGGGTCAGCACGCCCGAGTCGCCGGCGAGGCCTTCGACGGTGGTGACGTCAAGCCCGTCGGCCTGGACGGCGAGCATCATGCAGCTCTTGACCGCTTCACCGCCGACCTGGACGGTGCACGCGCCGCAGTTGCCGGTGTCGCAGCCGATGTGCGTTCCCGTCAGGTCGAGGTCATCGCGGAGGAAGTGGACGAGCAGCTTCGAGGTCGCAACCTCGCGCTCCACCATCGTCCCGTTGATCGTGACCGTGACTGTGCGGCTGGTTGTTGGCTCGCTCACGTCAGCCTCTCGCTCGTTCGGCGGCTTGCAGGACAGCGCGCACAGCCGAGACCTCGGCCAAGTGACGCCGGTAGTCGGCGGCCGCATGGACGTCGGAGGGTGGGTCGAGGGAAGCGCCAAGACCCGCCGCGGCAGCTTTCACGGCCGCATCGGAGTAGTCGCCGCCGACTAGTTGTTGCTCCATCGCGGTCGCGCGCTCGGGGACGGACGAGACGCAGCCGATCGCGATCCGCACACCGACCGAGCCAACCGAGGCGGCCGCGCTGACGATGTACGTGCCGTGCGCGCCGAGCGTGATTCCGGTCATCGCGTCGCCGGTTCCTGCCGAGCGCGTCGGCACGGAAATGCGCGTCAGCAGCTCGCCCTCGCCGACCGCTGTGAAATAAACGCCGAGGAAGAACTCCTCCGCGCTCACCGTCCGCTCGCCATCGCGGCCCTGAATCGTCATCGACGCGCCAAGCGCGACAAGCAGCGGCGGGAAGTGGTTCGTCGGGTCGTTGACGCAGATATTGCCGCCGATCGTGCCGCGATTTCGCACCTGGAGATCAGCGATCGTCGAAGCGACCTCGGCGAGGATCGGGCGCGCGACTTCGACTTCGGAGGAACCGACGATCTGGCTCGAGGTCACCATTGCGCCGATCTCGAGCGCCGACTGATCGGCCGAGAACGAGATCGTCCGCAACTCGGCGAGGTCGGCGAGGTCGACGAGGACGTCGGGCGAGGCGGCCCGCGCCTTCATCACGTTGACGAGCGTCTGTCCGCCGGCGAGCGCGCGTGCTCCGTCGTGCTCCGCCAGGAGGCGGATCGCCTCGTCTATCGAGGCGGGACGCGCGTACTCGACCTCTCGCAGAAGCATGGCGCGAGTCTACGCCACCGCTTCGGTGACATGTCAAGGGGAGGCCGACACGAAGCTGTCACAGTGTTGGCACAGTCTCGTGACGGGTCGCGGGCTACGGTCGAGTCGTGCGCACTGCATCCGGATCGTCCTCTAGGGTTGCGCGAGAGAGGAGGCTGCAGAAGCTGGACGAGAAACACTTCGCCGAGATCGACGTCGCGATGCTCTACATCGAAGAGGCCCGCAGCCGGTCGGAACGCGCGGCTGCGGCGCTCCGTTCGAACGGCGCCGACGCGCATCTAATTGAGGCGCTCGAGCGCAGCGAGAAGGAACTCAGCGATGTCGCACGGCGGCTACGCCAGGGCACCTTCTTCGCCACTCCGAAGGAACAACTCAGCCTCTAACGGCATCGTGGCGGTATCGGGCGATGAGATCCGCCGTCGACTCGGTGAGTTCGCCGCCTCGTGGGGCGGCTACACGGGGACAGAGCGCAGCGAGGCGCAGACCTTCCTCAACGGACTGCTCGAGTGCTACGGCACGCATCGGCGTGAAGCAGGCGCGCGCTTCGAGGAGCGTGCGGGCGACGGGTTCATGGATCTTTTCTGGCCGGGCGTCTGCATCGTCGAGATGAAGCGCCCGAGCGAAGCCCGCCGCCTCACCGACCATCGCGAGCAGATGCTCGGTTACTGGCAGCGCTCGGGCACGCCCGCGAGCCCGGCGCCGCGCTACGTCGTTCTCTGCGCGTTCCATCGCTTCGAGGTGTAGGAGCCTGGCGCCGTCTACACCGAGCCACGCGTGGCTTTCGATCTCGTGGAGTTGCCCGACCACCTCTACGCGCTGCTGTTCCTCGCGGGCCGCCAGCCGGTGTTCGTCCACGACCAGACGGAGGTGACCCGCGAGGCGGTCTCGCTCGTCACCGACGCTTACAGACGACTACAGGATCGCGGCGCCGCCGACCTCGACGTGCTCCGCGAATTCGTGCTGCAGTCGGTGTGGGCGATGTTCGCCGAGGACATGCAGATGATCCCGTCGCATCTGTTCACGCGCATCCTCGACGGGCTGCTGGCCGACCCGGCACGCTCGAGCCGCGACGACCTGGGCCAGCTCTTCGCGTATCTCAACGAGCCGAAAGACCGCCCGACCGAGGGTGTCTACGCCGGCACGCCATATGCGAATGGCTCGCTGTTCGCGCGACCCGCGCGTGTTCACCTCGACCGCGAGGAGCTCGAGTTGCTGCGGCAGGCGTCCGACTCGACGTGGAGCAAGGTCGAGCCTGCGATCTTCGGCGCCTTACTCCAGGGAGCGCTCGGGAAGGAGCGCCAGTGGGCGCTCGGCGCCCACTACACCGCCGAGGCGGACATTCTCAAGATCGTCCCCCCCACCATCGTCGAGCCGTGGCGCGAGCGCATCGCCGCCTGCCGCACGGTCGCCGATGTGCAAGCGGCGCAGGACGCGCTGATGCGCTACGTCGTCCTCGATCCCGCCTGCGGCTCGGGCAACTTCCTCTACGTCGCCTACCGCGAGCTGCGGCAGATCGAGGCCGACCTGCGTCGACGCGCGACCGACATGCGGCGCAACGCCGGCCTGCGCGAGCAGCAGGCGACGGCGCTCTACTTCCCGCTCACGAACATCCGCGGGATCGAGATCGACCCCTTCGCGGTGCAGCTTGCCCGGGTCACGATGTGGATGGGGCACAAGCTCGCCGTCGACAAGCTCGACCTCGAAGAGCGCGTGCTGCCACTCGTCGACCTCTCGGGCATCCGCCGCGGTGACGCGCTCAAGCTCGAGTGGCCGAGGGCGGACGCGATCATCGGCAACCCTCCCTACCACGGCTCACAGCGGTTGCGTGGCGAACTCGGTGATGACTACGTCGAATGGCTGAAGTCCGAGTTCGGGGTTGGCGTCAAGGACTACGCCGTCTACTGGTTCCGCAAGGCGCACGAGCGGCTCGAAGCGGATGGTCGAGCCGGTTTGGTCGCCACAAACTCGATCTCCCAGAACAAGAGTCGAGGCCCGAGTCTTGACTGGATCCTAGGCACCAGGGGATTGATCACCAGCGCCGTGTCATCAGAGCCCTGGATCGGCGAGGCCAATGTTCACGTCAGCATTGTGAACTGGGTCAAGGAACCATCGGTGATTCCAGGCGACGTCCGACTCGACGGTGTGTCAGTTGGTGCCATCACGGCTTCTCTTCGGGCAGGTTCGAGCCGGCCAGACCCTTCTCGTTTAGTTGCAAATAGAGGCATTTCGTTCCAGGGTCCGATCCCTGCCGGCATGGGCTTCATTGTCGACGCCGACGAAGCTAAGAGCCTCCTTGACGATGACACGGCCGACTACTCCAAGGTCGTGCGTCGCTACGTAATGGGCGACGATGTTGCCAATGATCCGGCGCAGGAGCCGACTCGGTGGATCATCGACTTCGGCTCGCGCTCGCTTGAAGATGCTGCGCATTGGCCACGAGCGCTTGAGATTGTCCATGACCGGGTCAGGCCGGGTCGTCTTGTAAACCGCGATCGAGGGTTTCGAGATCGATGGTGGCTCTTCGGACGACCCAGAGGCGAGATGCGGACAGCGATCGGCAGTCTCGACAGGTGCGTGGCCGCGAATCGCGTCGGCAAGCGCCTCTACTTCATTTGGTTCGACACACGATGGTGCCCAGGCGACAAGATCGTCGTCTTCAGCATCGACGATGACTTTGGCCTGGGAACACTGATCTCAAGTCCCCACGTCGCGTGGGCCTGGCTGCTTTCGTCGACTCTCAAGGCCGACCTGAACTACACCCCAACATCAGCCTTCGAGACCTTCCCTTGGCCTCAACCTGACGACGTTCGGCGCGACGCTGTTGCTGAGACAACTAGGCGGCTGATCTCCCGGCGCTCCGAGATTTGCCTCGAGCGCCAGATCGGGCTGACGAAGCTCTACAACGAGGTCGACGAGGGCGCCTACCACGACCTCCGCGAGCTGCACGACGCGCTCGACGAAGCGGTTGCCGCCGCGTACGGCTGGCCGGCGTCGGCGGCGCACGATCCGCAGGACTCGAACCGGCGGCTGCTCGAGCTCAACCGGGCGATAGCCGCGGGCGAGATCGAGTATCGGTCCTTCGTATAACGTCGCGCGCATGGCGGGCCACGACGCGGTGTTCATCGGCGCTGGCATTAACTCGCTCGCCGGGGCGGCGCTCCTCTCCCGCGCCGGCTGGAACGTCTGCGTGCTGGAGCGCGAAGACGTCGCCGGCGGCTGCATCCGCACCGTCGAGGGACTCACGGCGCCCGGCTTCACCCACGAGCTGCTCGCCGCCTGGCATCCGCTCTGGACCGGCGGTGCGGCCTACGCGGAGCTGAAGAACGAGCTCGATCGGCGTGGCGTCGAGTACCTCAACACCGATCTGCCGACCGGGTCCGTCTTCCCCGACGGGCGCGCGGCCTTCGTCTCGACCGATCTCGCCACGAACATCGCCGAGCTCGACGGCCACGCGCCCGGCGACGGCGCAGCCTGGGAGACGATGTTCGGCGGCTTCATGGCGAACGCCGACCTCTCGTTCGGCCTGCTCTCGGTCGAGCTCTGGTCGGCCGGCGGGCTCGATCTCGGGCGGCAGGCGCTACACCGCTTCGGCCGCCGCGGCTTGCTCGAGTTCCTCGGCGGCACGCTCACGACCTGCCGGGACTGGCTCGGGGACACCTTCGACTCGGACGAAGCGCACGCGCTCCTCGCCCCCTGGGTGCTGCACACGGGGCTCGGGCCGGATCAGGCGAGCTCGGGCTTCATGACGCAAGTGATCGCCTGCGCCCTGCAGCTCGGCGGCATGCCAGTGCCGCGCGGCGGTGGAATCAAGCTTGTCGAGGCGCTCGCTGGGATCGTCCGTGACGCGGGCGGCGAGGTGCGCACGGGCGCCGACGTCGAGCGCGTCCTCGTCTCGGGCAGCCGTGCGACCGCGGTTCGGTTGGCCGGCGGCGAGACGATCGGCGCCTCGCGCGCGGTCATCGCCAGCGTCA
>JANYJX010000035.1 GCA_025358355.1 Actinomycetes bacterium
CCGCCGTCGCCGCGAAGCTCGTCGAGCCCGATCGCGTGGTCGTCGCAATCGCCGGCGACGGCGATTTCCTGATGACCGGCCAGGAGCTTGCGACCGCCGTCCAGTACGAGCTGCCGATCGTCGTCCTCGTCATCGACAACGGCATGTACGGGACGATCCGCATGCACCAGGAGCGCCACTACCCGGGCCGCGTCAGTGGCACCGAGCTTCGCAATCCCGACTTCGCAGCGCTCGCGCAGTCGTAC
This sequence comes from Actinomycetes bacterium, assembly GCA_025358355.1. Classification (GTDB taxonomy): domain Bacteria; phylum Actinomycetota; class Thermoleophilia; order Gaiellales; family Gaiellaceae; genus Gaiella. The sequence continues at coordinate 246 of JANYJX010000035.1, forward strand.
GGCGCGTTCGGCGAGCGGGTCGAGCGGACCGAGGACTTCCCGGCCGCGCTGGAGCGAGCGCTCTCCGCCGGCAGCCCTGCCCTGCTCCACCTCGTCGTCGACCCCGAGGCGATCACGCCGCGACAGACCCTCACCGAGATCCGCGAGCAGGCGCTCCGACGGTGAGCCAGCGCCGCGAGTACCGGGTCGAGGGCCAGGCCGAGCCGATCTCGCACTTCACGGACGCGGTCCAGGCCGGCGAGCTCCTCTTCGTCAGCGGCATCGTCCCTGTCGACGAGCAGCGCGAGCTCGTCGGCGAGGGCGACGTCGTCGCGCAGGCGCGTTGCGTGTTCGAGAACATGCGCCAGGTGCTCGCGGCGGCTGGCTGCACCTTCGCCGACGTCGTGAAGGTGACCGTCTTCCTCATCGAAATCGCCGATCGACCGCTCGTGAACACCGTGCGGCAGGAGGTGTTCGGCGAGACGCGACCGGCGTCGACGCTCGTCGAGGTGCCGGCTCTCGTCATTCCTGGCGCGAGGATCGAGATCGAGTGCATCGCGCTGGTCCCGGTCCCGGCATGACCGGGCGCGAAGAGATCCGGGTGCCGTCGCGGCCCGTGTTCGCGCACTCGGCGGACGCCGTGCGCGCCGCGGGACTGCTGTTTGTCGCCGGCGTCCTCCCGGCAGACGAGTCCGGCAAGCTCGTTGGTGCGGACGACGTGGTCGTACAGGCCGAGCACGTCTTCGACGGCCTCGGGGACGTCCTGCGGGCGGGCGGCAGCTCGTTCGCAGACGTCGTGAAGGTGAGCGTCTACCTCACCGACGTCAACGACCGACCGCTCGTGAACCCCATCCGACAGAGAGTCTTCGGCGAGACGCGGCCCGCGTCGACGCTCGTCGAGGTGTCAGCCCTCGCGGTTCCAGGCGCGAAGATCGAAGTCGACTGCATAGCGCTGGTGTCGGAATGAACGACGATCTGAACGCGATCATCACGGTGGTCGACGAGCCCGCGAACGACATCGACGGGCCGCTCGCGGGCAAGCGTCTGCTCGTCAAGGACTTGATCGACACCGCCGGGATCCGGACGACGTACGGCTCGCGCATCTACGCGGATCACGTCCCCACGAGTGATGCGGAGGTCGTCCGCCGCGCGCGCGCAGCCGGCGCGACCGTCGTCGGCAAGGCCAACCTGCCCGAGTTCGCGTGGAGCGTCCTGGGCCAGAACCCCTGGTACGGCACGGTGCACAACCCGACCCACCCGGGGAAGACGACCGGCGGCTCGAGCTCGGGCAACGCGGCGGCGCTCGCGGCCGGGATGTGCGATCTCGGGATCGGCACCGACACCGGCTGCTCGATCCGGCTGCCGGCCGCCACGTGTGAGGTCGTCGGTCTGAAGCCGCGCTGGGGCGTGATCCCACTCGACGGCGTCTTCCCGCTCGTGCCGACGATCGACACAGTCGGGCCGATGGCACGCACCGTCGAGGATGTCGCGCTCTTCTGGTCGGTGCTCGCCGAGCGCGCAGTCCCCGAACCGTTACTCGCGGGGCTCACCGTCGGCCTGCTTCGTCAACCACCTGGGATCGGCGACGGCCGCGAGACCGAGACGAGCGACCTCGCCGAGACGTACGTCGCCGACCTCGAGCGGCTGGGTGCCCGCGTCGTCGAGGCCTGCGTTCCCGACGCGACCGCCGAGACGTGGCCGATGTTCCTCCACGAGGCTGCGCAGTCGCACGCGGCAACCTTCCCGAGCCGCGCGGACGAGTACACGGACAAGATGCGCACGAGGCTCGATGCGGCCCAGCGCGTGGAGCCCGACGCGGTCGACGCCGCGTACCGGGCGCTCGAGGAGTGGCGGCGCTTCAAGCCGGAGGTCGACCTGTACGTCAGCCCGTGTTACGCGATCGACCTGCCCGCCGAGGACGCCGACGAGGCGGACATCCGGCTCCCGCTCAGCTCGTTTCTGCGCTGGGTCAACCTCGTCGGCTGGGCAGGCCTCGCGATCGGGAACTTGCAGCTCGTTGCGCCGCACGACGAAACGGTGCTCGCCGCCGGGCTCGCGTGGGAACGCCGTTAGGCTTGGACTCATGCGCATCATGATCTCCGTGCTGGCGGTGCTCGCGATCGTTGCTGCCGGCTGTGGCAGCAGCTCGCCGGCAGAAGCTCCCACCAAGAAAGCCGCTGTCCCGATCGCCCGAACGTCCTACTCCCGATCGCTCGCTTCTCTCTGCGAACGGACGAGGGGCAGCTTCGAGGCGCTTGGGAAGTCCAGCGAGAAGCCCCCCGCGGTGCTCCTGCCTGGGACGGTCCTCGTTGTGAGGTCCTTCATGCGCGAGCTTCGAGCACTCCGCCCGTCGACCATCGAAAGAGCAAGGGTCAAGCGGCTCTTGCGACTCTACGGGCTGTGGTCCGAGGGCGAGCGGTACGCGCTCGTGGCGATCAGGCAGGGCAACACCACTGCATTCGTCAATCTCCAGGAGGGTGCCGATCATTGGCTGGGACGCGCTGAGCGTGTCGCGGTATCTCTCGGTGCGACCGAATGCCAGCGCCGGCCGTTCGAGTCACCCTGACGCATCCCGCGCACGAATAATCGATGATCGAGCAAAGGTGTCGAAGTGTTGCAAGGGCCTGGGCCGGTTGGTAGGTTCGCACCCGTGAGCAAGAGACGACTGATCCCGTGGGGGTCCGCGCTATTGGTCATTCTCCCTCCGTCCGCGGTCGTCGCGTGACGTCCTTGGCGTTCGGGAGTCAGACACGGTGAGGATCCAACGACTGGCGCGCTACGCGGCGCTCGGGCTAGCGGCCGGGACCGTCGCCTTCATGGTCATCTGGGTGTTGTTCATCGGACGCGGAACGAACTTTGGCTCCGCCGTGCACAACCCGAAGGACTTCCTGATCACGCTGTTGAACGGCATCACGGCGGCGGCGCTCTACTTCGTCGTCGCCAGCGGCTTCACGCTCATCTTCGGGCTGATGCGCGTTGTCAACATGGCGCACGGAGCATTCTTCCTTCTGGGCGGCTACATCGCCCTCACACTTCAACGACGCTGGGTCGGACAAGGCGGCGGCTTCGGACTCACGAGCGAGCAGGTCAACCTGACGAACTGGATCCTTCCCGCGCTCATCGGAGCCGCGCTCGTCGGGCTTGTCGGAGTGGCGATGCAGCAGACGCTCCTCCGCTGGAACCAAGGTCAGGAGCTACGGCAGGCGCTCATCACGATCGCGATCTCGATCATCGCCGCTGACCAGATGCTGGCTCACTTCGGCGGCGTCGCAGAGGACGTCGCCTGGCCACACAAGCTCGACCAGTTCGACAATCTGCATGTCAGCGGGATCATCTACACGCGGACGCGGCTCTTCATCCTCGCCCTGGCGCTCGTCATCGGAGCCTTGCTCTGGGTCTGGCTGAAGCGAACCCGGATCGGGATGGTCATTCGAGCTGGAGTCGACGACCGCCAGATGGTCAGCGGCCTAGGTATCAACATCCAGCTCACGTTCGCGATCGCGTTCTTCGTCGGCTCGGCCCTCGCGGGGTTCGGTGGTGTCATCGGCGGCTCGTTCGCAAGCCTCGCGCCTGGCGTCGACGGCAACTGGCTCCTCAACTCGCTCGTCGTCGTGATCATCGGTGGGATGGGATCGCTCGGCGGCGCGGCGGTCGGCTCCTTGCTGCTCGGCCTGACAACGAACTTCGCATCTGCGTACCTCCCGTCGAACTACACCTACTACTCGATCATCTTCACATTCGTCCTGCTCGCGATTGTTCTGGCGGTGCGGCCGCTCGGGCTGTTCGGGAGGCCAGCGTGAGCTGGCGAGTGACCCCTGACCGGGTCGTAGGAGTCGGCGCGCTCGGGGTCGCGGTCCTAGCACCGCTGCTCTTCAGTACCTACTGGGTGAGCACGCTCCTCACCGAGACACTCTTTCTCGGGATCGTCGCCGCGAGCCTCGTGTTCCTGTCGGCGTACGGAGGCATGGTCTCTCTCGCTCAGGTGGCCCTGTACGGGATCACCGGCTTCGTGCTCGGGAACGTCGTGACGAACGGGAACACGAAGGGGCTCAATTTGGGCTGGAATCCGTGGCTCGGCGTGGGCCTCGGAATCGCGATTGCGACTACGGTCGCCCTCCTTCTTGGAGCGCTGTCCAGCCGGAGCACCGGGATCTACTTCCTGATGATCACGCTCACCTACGGCGTGATCGCTAACCTCTTCTTCGGCCAGGTCACCGACTTTTCCGGCTTCGGCGGCATCAGCGGCATCGACGCGCCCGCCGGAATCGGGCCGGTTACCGGACATCCCAACCGGCTCTACTACGTGGCGCTCGGCGTCTCGGTCGCCGTCTACGCGCTGTTGCGCTACATCGTGCGAACGCCGTTCGGCCTCGCCCTGCAAGGGGTCCGGGACGACCCGGTGCGTATGAGCTCGCTCGGCTACAACGTCATGCTTCATCGCACGCTGGCGTTTGGCTTCGCAGGATTCATCGCGTCGCTCGGCGGCGTCTTGTTCGTCTGGTGGAACGGGCATATCGATCCCGCGTCGATCGATCTCGGAGCGACGATCGATGTTCTGATCATCGCCGTGATCGGCGGCTTGACACGGGTCGAAGGAGCGTGGCTCGGAGCATTCCTCTACGTTCTGATGCTCAACTACCTGCCCAGCATCACGTTCCTCGGCAGCATCGGAATCACGCAGGACCGGTTTCACACGCTGATCGGGATCGTCTTTCTCGTCATCATCCTCGTGTCGCCGAACGGCCTGATCGGGTTGTGGGAACGAACGCTCAAGCTCGTTGGGAGCTCCCGCTTCGGGCGGCCAGCCGTCGAAGCCCCGGGCGGTGGCACAGATGTGTGAGTTTGAAAGGAGGTCACTGCGGAAGGCACTGCGCGCGCGCTAGGAATCGTCCAAGATCAACATCTCGGTCTAACGGAGTGTCGACCATCTCGTTCTACGGAAGCGTCAACCATCTAGGAGGGCAAATGAGTTCGTTCAAGTGGCGAGGGAGGCATCTTGTGCTTCCTCTCGCAGCTGCAGTGATAGTCGTGGCCGTTGGAGCGGCGGGCGCGCTGGCCGCGTCCGCGAAGACAACGGCATCGACGATCAAGGTCGCCGTCCTGTCCGACTGCCAGGGCGCGTTCGGCTCGTTCGACGGTCAGGACCTGGCGGGCGTCGTCTCGGCGATGTCGCAGTACGCAGGTGCGAAGCCGGTCGATCCGAACAATCCGCGCAAGGGCTGGACGGGCGGCCAAATCAACGGTCATCCGCTCAAGCTCGTCGGCGTCGGTTGCTCGAACGACAGGGCCGACACGGCGATCAAGGAAACCAAGCGCCTGATGGAGCAGCTCGGCGCAGACGTCATGATCGGCCCGCTCTCCGGAGACGAGTCGATCGCGGTTGCCAACTACGCGAAGCAGCATCCTACGAAGACGTTCGTCGACGGCTCCGCCGGCGCGCAGGACACGACGCTGAAGGTGCGGGCGCCGAACTTCTTCCGCTTCAACGGTGACGGCGCGATGTGGAACGCCGGCCTCGGCGATCTCGCCTACAACAAGCTGGGTTGGAAGACGGCCGCAGTGGTCGCCGACGACTACAGCTTCGCGTGGACATCCGCAGCGGGCTTCATCGCCGAGTTCTGCGCTGTGGGTGGACAGGTCACCAAGCGGGTGTTCCCGCCGCTCAACACGACGGACTACTCGTCGTATGCACAGCAGATGCCAACGAACGTCGACGGTACGTTCGTCGCAGTCGGTGGCGCCGGTCTCATCCCGTTCCTGAAGGCCTATGAGCAGGCTCACGGCCCGATCGACGGGAAGAAGTTCATCGGCAACCTGTTCTGGGGCACGCCGGGGCAGTTCGAGCAGCTGAGCACCCGGGTCACCGGTGCTTATGTCGGTGGTGCCGGCACGGCCGGAGACCTCGCGACGCCAGCCGCGAAGAACTACGCCAACAACATCATCGGCAAGTGGTTCAAGACCATCCCGCCGTACGGTGCAGCTGCCCCTCAGGCTGCGAGCACGTTCACCTACGGCTTCTTCATTAACACCTGGGGCCTGATCAAGGGCCTGCAGGCAGTCAAGGGAGATATCTCCGGCGGCCAGAAGAAGCTCCAGGCGGCAGTCAAGAAGGCCGTGCTGCCGACGGCGTACGGCACGATCCACCTGGACAAGTACAACCAGGGCGTGATTCCCGTCTACTACGCGCAGCTCTACCAGAAGGACGGCAAGCTGGCGGTCAAGACGGTCGGCTACATCCCGAACGTCGACCAGACGTTCGGCGGCACGTTCTCCGCTTCGACACCCGCTCCGGGCCGCACGTCGCCCAAGTGCGTCAAACGGACATTGCCGTGGATCGGCAAGACACAGCATCCAAAGGTCGTCGGCTAGGCCGGATGCAGGAAACAGCTGCACCCGAGCACGCCGAGCCGATCCTCCGCTTGCGGGGGATCGGCCGGCGGTTCGGCGGCCTCAATGCCGTGAGCGACGTTGATCTCGACGTCGCTCACGGCGAGCGCCGTGCAATCCTCGGCCCGAACGGCGCCGGGAAGACGACCCTGTTCAACGTCATCTCGGGCGACTTCCCTCCAAGTTCCGGGACAGTCGAGTTCCTCGGGCAGGACGTCACACTGACCGCTCCGCGCACCCGTGCGAAGCTCGGCATGGGTCGCACCTACCAGAAGTCGCGACTCTTCCTCGGGCTCACGGTCGAGAACAACCTCTACCTTGCGGTCCTTGGAGTAAAGACAGGGCACATGCGCCCATTGCGGCTAAACGGGCGCGACGGTGAGCTGCGCGAGCAGGCACGCGACCTCGCGGAGAGCGTCGGGCTCGGCGGTCGGGAGCAAACCCTGGTCGGATCGCTGTCCCACGGCGAGCAGCGTCAACTCGAGGTCGGCATGGCTCGTGCCGGCTCCCCAAAGCTGATGATGCTGGACGAGCCTGCTTCCGGCTTGTCCAGGGCCGAGCGTGTCGCGCTGACCGACCTGCTTCTCGACCTCGACCCATCGATCACGCTCATCCTGATCGAGCACGACATGGACGTCGCGCTGCGTGTCGCGCAGCGCGTAACGATGATGCACGACGGCCGAAAGATCATCGAAGGATCTCCGGACGAGATCCGCGCGAATCAGGTCGTCCACGACTTGTACCTCGGCCGCGGGCACCAACCCGATGCCTGAGCCCGTGCTCTCGGTCAGCGGTCTGAACGCCTACTACGGAAGCGCGCAGGCGCTCGAAGACGTCTCGTTCGAGATGGGCGCCGAGCCAGTCGCGATCGTAGGGCGAAATGGGATGGGGAAGACAACGCTGTGCAACGCGATCATGGGATTCGCGCCGCCACAGGCAACGGGGTCGATTCGCTTCCACGGGGCCGAGATCATCGGCAGGCAGCCGTACCGAGTGGCGGGCCTCGGGATCGGCTACGTGCCACAGGGTCGGCGCCTGTTCCCGTCGCTCAGCGTCGACGAGCACCTGCGGATGATCCGCGGCCGAAGCGAAGACGTTGGGCGGCGCTGGACCCCGGCAGCCATCTATGAGCTCTTCCCTCGTCTCGCGGAGCGGCGCCGCAACGGTGGCGCCCAACTCTCCGGCGGTGAGCAGCAGATGCTCGCCATCGGCCGCGCGCTCCTCACGAACCCGAAGCTCCTGATCATGGACGAGCCGTCCGAAGGGCTCGCGCCGGCGATCGTCGAGAACTTGATCGACGTGTTCAGGACGCTCGCGCAGGAAGGGCTCGGGCTTCTTCTGATCGAGCAGAATCTCGGTGTCGCGACGGCGCTTGCGCAGCGTCAACTCGTGATGGTCGCCGGTCAGATCTTCACCGAAACCACGGCCGACATCCTCTCGAGCGATCCGGAGGCTCAGCGTCGCTACCTCGGCGTCGAGCCACTCGCCGAGCGCTGAATTCGTCGATGAACGCGATCGGCGCGAATACCTGGATCTGGGTCTCCCCGCTCACGGACGAACGGCTGGCCGAGATCGCGCCGCACGTTCGTGATCTCGGCTTCGACGCCATCGAGCTGCAGGTGGAGAACCCCGGCGACTGGGACCCCGGCCGCGCCGCGGAGCTCCTCCAGGAGCACGGCCTCCGCGCCACGCTCTGTGCGGTCATGCCTCCGGGGCGCGATCTCCTCACGAGCCCGGACGAGATCGCGGCGACGCAGGCCTATCTACGGCACTGCGTGGACGTCGCCCGACGCATCGGCGCCGGGGCGATCGGGGGTCCGATCTACTCGGCGGTGGGCAGGACGTGGCTGCTCGACGCGGACGGACGACGCCGAACCATCGCCCGGCTCGTCGAGGCGCTCCGTCCGGTCGCCGACTACGCGGGCGAGCAGGGCGTGAGGCTGGGGCTGGAGCCTCTCAACCGCTTCGAAACGAGCCTCATCAACACGGCAGAGCAAGCGCTCGAGGTTGTCGAGCTTGTCGGATCGACGGCGCTCGGGCTTCTTCTCGACACGTTTCACATGAACATCGAGGAAAAGAGCTCGGCGGCCGCGATTCGCCTCGCCGGGTCGCACCTCGTCCATTTCCACGCGTGCGGGTGCGACCGCGGCTCGCCGGGACACGATCACATCGACTGGGAGGCGATCGCCGGCGCGCTGCGCGAGATCGCGTACGACGACCCGATCTGCATCGAGTCGTTCAGGTCAGAGAACACGATCATCGCCGCCGCCGCCGCGATCTGGCGCCCACTGGCGCCGAGCCCCGACGCGCTGGCGACCGACGGCCTGAGCTTCCTTCGCTCGCTTCTCGCCGCACCCCTCCTCCAGGGAAGCCGCTGATGCCGACAGTCGTCCTCGTAGGCACGCTGGATACGAAAGGGAAGGAATACGACTTCCTGCGTGACCGCGTGCGCGAGCACGGCGTCGACGTGATCCTCGTCGACTGCGGGATCATGGGCGAGCCGCTCGCAGTGCCTGACATCTCGCGCGAGGAGGTTGCGGCCGCGACAGGCGCCGATCTCCACGCGCTCGCAGCCGCCGGCGACCGCGGGGCAGCCGTCGCGGCGATGGCCGACGGGGCCGCCGCCATCGCCATTCGACTCCACGCCGAAGGCCGACTCGACGGGATCCTCGGCCTCGGCGGCTCGGGCAACTCCGCCATCGCGACACACGCGATGCGCGCGCTGCCGGTGGGTGTCCCGAAGCTGATGGTCTCGACCGTCGCCTCGGGGGACACACGCCCGTTCGTCGGCGCGGTCGACATCGCGATGATGTACTCGGTCGTCGACATCGCCGGGATCAACCGGATCTCGGCGCAGATCATGACGAACGCGGCGGCGATGATCGCGGGCGCGGTCAAGAGCGCGATGCCCGACCTCGACGCCGATCGTCCGCTGATCGGCGCGACGATGTTCGGCGTCACGACAGCGTGTGTGACGACCGCGCGTGAGCGGCTCGAGGAGCTCGGCTACGAGGTGCTCGTCTTCCACGCCACCGGCACCGGCGGCCAGTCGATGGAGGCGCTCGCAAAGGCCGGCTTCCTCGCAGGCGTGCTCGATGCTACGACTACAGAGCTTGCCGACGAGCTCGTCGGCGGCGTCCTCTCCGCCGGGCCTGACCGCCTCGAAGCGGCGGGAGCGCTCGGCCTGCCGCAGGTCGTATCGCTCGGTGCGCTCGACATGGTCAACTTCGGCCCGCGCGAGTCAGTGCCAGAGAAGTTCGCCGGCCGGAACCTCTACGTCCACAACCCGACGATCACACTGATGCGCACGACGCCGGACGAATGCCGCGAGCTTGGCCGCCAGATCGGCCGCAAGCTTTCCGCCGCAACCGGGCCGACTGTTCTTTACGTGCCGCTGCGCGGCGTATCGGCGATCGCAGTCGCGGGCCAGGTCTTTCACGATGCCGACGCCGACGCCGCGCTCCTCGAAGGCCTCCACGAGACGCTCACCCCGAACTTCGAAGTCCATGAGCTCGACACCGACATCAACGACCCGGCGTTCGCGCTCGTCATGGCAAACCGGC
>JANYJX010000054.1 GCA_025358355.1 Actinomycetes bacterium
GCGCAGGAATGTCCGCTTGTCCGTTGGCTGCGAGCTGCCACCAGGCCCACCGGCCGAGGCGCCGATGAAGCCGGAGTAGAGGCCACCTGAGTCGCAGTGCCACACCTCGACCATCGCGCCCTTGATCGGTCGGCACGTGGACGCGTTGACAACCTTCAGCCGCAAGGCAAGCGGCGTGCCGGGCCGGTGCTCGGTGATGTCGCGACGAACCCTCTCGTTCGCGATGTAGTACGGCCCTTCGGTCTGCTCGGGGGTGAGCAGGCACGAGACGACTTCCGCCCCGGCGGCGTGGGGTGAGGTGAGCTTCCAACCGGCGACGCCGAACGCTGCGGCGAGGAAGCCGCCGAGGCGGACGAGGGCGCTGCGGCGCGTGATCGAGTCGGTGTCGGGTGTCATGCAGCGGAGGGTAGGAGACGGAAATGGGAGATCGCTGGGAGTGGCGTCATGGTCGAACGGTGACGATCTGGTCGGCGGCGACATTCGCGAGCCGGGTCTCGTGCCCGTTCGGCAGGCGCACGACGAGCGACTTCACGGTTGTCGCTGCGCCAAGGCCGAAGAACGCGCGCGGATCTTCGGACGACAGGTAGCTGCTGCCGGCGTGCAACTCGCGGACGAGCCGGCGACCGTCCGCGAGAGTGGCCGTCACGACCGCGTTCGGGTGGAAGCCGGTCAGCGACACCTCGAGCCAGTGGCCCGATCGATTCGTGTTCTTCAGCAAGACGAGGGGGCCACCGATCGAGTTGATCGCGATGTCGATGTTGCCGTCGTTGTTGAAGTCCGCGGCAGCGAGACCGCGGCCGTTCAGGCCGGCGATATCGAGCAGGCCCGGCAGCGCGCTCGCGTCGGCGAACTGCTCGGCGAGGCCCTGGGCCGTGAGGTTCTCGAGCACCTGCACCGGGCGCGCGTTGGCCGAAAGATTCGTGACTGGGATGTCGCCGTTCGCGAGCACGAGGTCGAGATTCCCATCGCGGTTGAGGTCGACCCACGATGCGCCCCAGCCGGCGAAGCTCGAGCCGAATGCAGTCGTGAAGTCGGATCGCGCATCCGCATAGGCCGGGCCGGGCGCTCCCGGCGCGCGGCTGCGGAAGATCCCGTGCGGCTGCTTCCGCGAGTTGCTCACGAACAGGTCGGGGCGACCGTCGCCGTTGTAGTCGCCGGCTGCGACTCCCATCCCGGCGTTCCGGTCGGCGACGCCGGCGCTCTGCCCGCTCTCGACAAGACGGAAGCCGAGGCCACCGGTTGCGGATTCGTTGAGGTAGAGGCGGTTTGGATCCTCGTCGTTCGCGACGTAGAGATCGGGTCGCCCGTCGCCGTTCACGTCGGTGAAGATCGCGCCGAGGGCGTGCTCGATCCTCGTGTCGAGCCCGAGCTGGCGGCCGATCTCGCGGAACTTCGCGTGGCCGCTCGCGTCGTTGCCGGTGTTCAGGAACAACTCGTCGCGCACGCCGAGGTGATTGGTCGGGAAGCCGGCCGCTGAGCCGGGAGTCGGTGCGTTAGCCTCGGTGTAACCGCCGACGAACAGGTCGGGCCGGCCGTCTCCGTTCACGTCGGCGACGGCGGCGCTCGAGTGCCAGCCGAACGAGACGACGCCCGACGAGCGCGCGCCCTCGGTGAACGTCCCGTCGCCGTTGTTCCACAGCAGCTTGTCGTCGACAGCCGTCGAGACGTAGAGATCGGTGTAGCCGTCGCCGTTGAAATCCGCTGCGACGCAGCCGGTTCCCTTGACCCGAATCCCTGCTCCGGAGGCGTTACTCACGTTCACGAACCTGCCGTGGTCGTTGCGGAAGAGCGCGCTCTGCGGCAGGCCACCGCGCTCCTGCCAGTCAGGGATGTTTCCGTCGGAGTACGAGTTGACGACGAACAGGTCGAGCCAGCCGTCGTTGTTGTAGTCGATCCAACAGAGTCCGCCGCCCATCATCGCCTGGGTGTCCGGGGACACGCCGAAGCGGAACGAGCCCTGGCTGAAGTTCAGGCCAATTTGCGGTGCGACGTTCGTCAGCTTCACGCTTGCGAAGCCGTTCGCGATCGCCTTCGTCACCGCGGCGCTGATCAGCGGTGGCGTGGCCTCGCTCGCTGTGATCACCGTCGGCGTCGTGAGCGCGTCGCTACTCGCGTGGCGCGAGCGGGCGATGAGGTAGCGAAGCCCGTCTGATGTGAGCTCGAAGGTCTGCGTGAATCGCGACTGGCTCGCGACATGCGTTGCCGCGAAGGTCGACGGGTCGTAGATCGCAAGCTGGACGTTTCCTTCGAGAGCCGCGACTGCGATCGGCGGCCCCTGGCCTTTGCCGGCCTCGAGGTGGACTCTCATCGTTGCGATGTCGTAGGTCGCGACGCCGATCGGCTTCCCGGCCGCGTCGCGGAGCCGCTGCTCCAGCCCGGCCAGCCGATCGTCGGTTGCTCCCGCCGCGGCGTGCTTGGGGTCCCGTGTGCTCAACGCCTCGGCCTCGATCTGGAGATCGACGACGAGGTTGCGCGCGATCTGCAGCGCCGTCGACCGAGTGAGTTGCGAGTCGACGCCCTTCGACGGCAGCACGGTGACGGTGGGTAGGTTGAGCACGGTTGTCGCCCGCAAGACGGGTGTCGTGCCCAGGCGGGCGGGGATGCCTGCGAGCGCGATCGAGCCGCCGGCGACAGCGATGCCGACCGCAGCGGCACCGAGGGCAAGCGGCCGCCGCGCCATCAACGAGTGGAAGCGATCCGCAGCCCACCGTCGAACACCGAACGCGGTGAGGAACGGGCGCGCAGCGCACACGATTGCCAGCGCACTAAGGAGCGCGACCTTGCTCGCGAACTCGGTCGTCTGTGGCGCAATCAGCAGTGCGGCGAGCAGCCCGACCGCGACCGCGTACAGGCGCCGCGCCCGCGCGCCTTCAGGAGTCGTCTTCGGGTCGGTGATCATGAAGAAGAGGAAGACAAGAACCTCCGGCGACGTGATCAGCACCCACCAGAAGTAGCCGCCGGTGATCGGGCCGAGGTGCCAGCGCGCGGTCATCGCATGGCCGGTGAGCGCGAGCATGCCGATGCCGGCCGCGAAGGCGAGCCAGAAGCCGATCGCGATCGCGAGCAGCTTCAACCGCGAGAGGATCGCGAGCCCGCCGGCAACGATGATCACGAGCGCCAAGGCGAGCCAGAACGACATTCGCGCCCACCAGAAATCGAGCGGCGCGGCGCGATTGCTGCCCAGGATCAGGAAGCAGAGGACGAGCCCAATGTTTGACGGATTGAAGATGTGGCGGCCGCGGAAGCGGATTGCGTGCTTCGACAGCAGCGCGACAGCGGCAGTCGCGACGTAGATCCACCAGCCGCGCAGGCTCCACCAGTCGCCGTGTTGAGTCCCCGGTACACGCAGGACGAACGCGATGCCGTTGCCGGTCAGGAGCGCGCTCGCCGGCCACATGATCACCCGGTGGCGCCGGAAGGCGATCGTGAACTCGAGAACCGCACAGGTTCCGAGGGAGAGGAGGATCTGCGCGATCGAGAGGTCGAAGCGGAACGCCGCCTGGCCCAGAACCTGCAGCGACACGATCACGACGGCGAGATGCAGGCGCGGGTCGCGGAACGTCGGCAGGAGGACGGGGTACGGCGTGCCGCGGATCGAGAGCGTCCGCCCGCGCGAGCCGGCCGTGGCAGCGATGCTCATCGGCCGCTCATGGTAATCCGGTTCGGGCTGGTCAGCCGGCGGTTCGCTCGAGCAGGCCGTGCATGAGCCCGAGTGCGGCGCGGAGGTTGTCTTGCGAGTTCGCGTAGGAGACGCGCAGGTAGCCCTCGCCGTGCTCGCCGAACGCGGTGCCGGCGAGGAGGGCGACGCCGACTTCGGTCAGTAGCCTGTCTTGCAGCACCCGTGCGGTGAGGCCGGTTTCGCTGATGTTCGGGAAGGCGTAGAAGGCACCGGCCGGTTTCACACAGGAGATGCCAGGGAGAGCGTTCAACCCATCGACGATGAGCTCGCGGCGGACGCGGAACTCTTCGATCATTGCGCGCACATCGTCCATCGGCCCGGTCAGGGCGGCAACACCCGCCATCTGCGTCGCGGGCGGCGCGCAGGAGTGGCAGTTGATGAACAGGCGGGTCAGCGGCTCGACGAGCTGCTCTGGGACGGCGGCGTAGCCGAGGCGCCAGCCGGTCATCGCGAACGTCTTCGAGAACCCGTCGAGCAGGATCGTCTTCTCGATGAGGCCGTCGTAGCTCGCGATCGAGTCGTGCACGTCGTCGTAGGCGATCTCCGAGTACACCTCGTCGGTGAGGACGAAGCAGGGGTGCTCCGCGAGCAACGCCGCGATCTCGGCGTTCACCGTGGCCGGGACGACGCCGCCGGTTGGGTTCGCCGGCGAGTTGAGGATCACGAGCTTCGTCCGCGGCGTGAGCCGTTCTGCCAAGTCCGCCGCCGTGAACGCGAAGCCGTTCTCCTCGCGCAACGGCAGTGGAACCGGTGTCGCGCCGGCGAAGCGGATCACCGATTCGTAGATCGGGAAGCCCGGGTTCGGGTAGATCACTTCGTCGCCTGGCTCGCAGGTCGCGAGGACGCCGAAGAAAAGAAACGGCTTCGCGCCCGGCGCGACCAGCACGCGGCTCGGCTCGATCACCACGCCGCGTGTGCGTGACAGATAGTCGGCCGCCGCCTCGCGCAACACAGGCAGCCCGGGAGCCGGGCAGTAGTGCGTCAACCCGTCCCGCAGCGCCTTCACGCCGGCCTCGACGATGTGCGCAGGCGTGTCGAAGTCCGGCTCCCCGATCTGCAGGTGGATGATCTCGCGACCCTCGGCCTCGAGCGCCTTCGCGCGCGCGAGCACCTCAAAGGCCGTCTCAGTCCCAAGACGAGCCAACCCCGATGCAAGCTCCACAGCCCACCTCCCAGCCAGCAGCAGAAAACGAAAACCGCCCGTCTCCGGGCGGCGGTTTCTGAGCGGGAGCGACGGGACTCGAACCCGCGACCTCCGGCGTGACAGGCCGGCATTCTAACCAACTGAACTACGCCCCCTAGTACCGGGGCATTCTAGCGACGCGCGCGACAACCTCGCATGCGGGGGCGCACGCAGGGTCGCAGGCGAACCCCGCCCGTAAACTGAGGAGCGGTGTCACGGGTCGATATCGCCGCGCTCTGCGTGATCGGGCTGACCGCGTTGAGCGGCTTTCGGCGCGGGCTGATCGTCGGCCTCTGCTCGTTCGGCGGGCTCGCCGCCGGCGCCTACATCGGGGCGAAGGTTGCGCCGGGGGTGATCCGCAGCCACGCGTCGATCTATCCGCCGCTCGTCACGCTCGGCGGCGCAGTGATCGGGTCGGGAATCGGTCAGTTCGTCGCGGTGACCGTCGGCAAGTCGGCGCGGCGCGCGCTGCAGATCAGCCTGCTGCAGGGCTTCGACAACATCGGCGGCGCCGTCCTCGGTGCGCTCACCGGCCTCGCGTTCGTGTGGGTGATCGCCTCGGCCGCGCTCTACATCCCGGCCGACGGAAAGTGGCGGCGCGAGGTGCAAGGCTCAGAGATCGCGGGGCGGCTCACCTCGGCGCTGCCGCCGTCGAGGCTGATCGACGAGCTTGTGCGCATCGACCCATTCCAAGCGCTCGCCGGCCCGGCCGCGCACGTGACCCCCGGCGATCCTGCGTTGCTCAACGCGGCGCCTGTCGAGGCGGCTCGGCGCAGCGTGGTCCGGATCGTCGGCGTCGCGTGCGGTGTTGGCGTCGAAGGATCGGGCTGGATTGTCGCGCGTGGGCTCGTCGTCACGAATGCGCACGTCGTCGCGGGGGTCGCGCGGCCGTTCGTCGATCGGCAGGGCGGGCGGGTGCGCCGCGCGACGGTCATCGCGTTCGACTCCAGGAACGATCTGGCGTTGCTTCGCGTGCCGGGCCTCGTCGGTCCGCCGCTTCGCCTCGCTAAGCCTGAAAGCGGCGTGGCCGTGGTCGTGCTCGGCTTCCCTCAGAACGGCCCGTACAGAGCGGCTCCCGGGCGTCTCGGCAGCACGGCATCGGCGCTTGTTCGCGATGCATACGGGCACTTTCCGGTCGCGCGAAGCGTGACGGCGATCCGCGCCGAGATCCGGCCAGGAAACTCGGGTGGGCCGATCGTCGATGCGGCGGGGCGCGTTCGAGCGGTCGTTTTTGCGCGCCGCGCGAAGGTCGATGGCGGCTTCGGCGTTCCGGCTCAACTCGTCTCGGCGCTGATCGCGAAGCTGGGTAGCCGCGGTCCCCTCAGCACCAACTGCGTCGGCTGAGAGGATTGAGGTCGACATGGCCGGAACACGCAAGATCGCGAAACAGAAGGGCGACGTTGCCGTCCCGCCGACCCGTCCCGGGCGCGTCCAAATCCAGAGGATCTGTCCCGAGCTCGACTGCGGGCGTTTCCCGCCGAAGCGCCAGTTGGGGGCGACCGTCGGCGTGTGGGCCGATATCTTCGCCGACGCCCACGATGTCGTGCGCGCGGCCGTTCGCACCATGGCGCCGGGCGCAAAACGGTGGGTCGAGACCGAGCTGGAGGCGGTCGGCAACGACCGCTGGCACGGCGAGTTCGAGGTCGATGCTCTCGGTTGCTGGCAGTTCACGATCGTCGGCTGGATCGATCGCTTCGGCTCGTGGCGCTCGGAGCTGACGCGGAAGGTCGACGGCGGCCAGACCGATCTCGCGAGCGAGCTGCTCGAAGGTGCGGCGTTGCTCGGCGTGAAGTCGCTGACCCTCGAAGAGGCGCTCGGTGACACGCTCGAGCTGCCGACCGAGCGCGAGAGCGAGACCACGCTCGCGGCTCCGCGCGAGCTGATCGTCGACCGCGTCCGCGCTGTCTTCGGCGCGTGGTACGAGCTGTTCCCACGCTCGTTCGGCGGCTTCGCCGGAGTCGAGCGAGTGCTGCCCAAGCTGGCGGAACTCGGGTTCGATGTCGTCTACCTAACACCGATCCACCCGATCGGCCGGTCGCATCGCAAAGGGAAGAACAACACGCTGCTCGCCGTCGCCGACGATCCCGGCAGCCCGTGGGCGATCGGCGGTCTCGAAGGCGGGCACGCCGCGATTCACCCCGACCTTGGCACGTTCGACGACTTCGACCGCCTCGTCGCGCGAGCCGGAGAACTGGGGCTCGACATCGCGCTCGACCTCGCGCTCCAGTGCTCGCCGGACCACCCGTGGCTGCGCGAGCACCCGGACTGGTTCAACCGTCGCCCCGACGGGACGCTCAAGTACGCCGAGAACCCGCCCAAGCGCTACCAGGACATCTACAACCTCAACTTCGACTCCGAATCGTGGCGTGAGCTGTGGGCCGCGGTCCGCGAGTTTGTGCTGTTCTGGGTCCGGCACGGCGTCAAGATCTTCCGCGTCGACAACCCGCACACGAAGCCGATCGCGTTCTGGGAATGGCTGATCCGCGACGTGCAGACGGCGCATCCCGACACGATTTTCTTGGCCGAGGCATTCACCCGGCCGGTGGTGATGGCGACGCTCGCGAAGGCTGGCTTCAGCCAGTCGTACACCTACTTCACCTGGCGGAACACGAAGGCCGAGCTGCAGGAATACATGATGCAGCTGACCAGTAACGAGATGCTCGAGTTCTTCCGGCCGAACTTCTTCGCGAACACGCCGGACATCCTTCACGGGTTCTTGCAGGTCGGCGGCCGGCCCGCGTTCGAGGCGCGACTAGTCCTCGCCGCGACGCTCGCGCCGACGTACGGGATCTACTCCGGGTTCGAAAACTGCGAGAACGCGCCGGTGCGCGAAGGCAGCGAGGAATACCTCGACTCCGAGAAGTACGAGACAAAGCGACGCGCACTCGACGGGCCGCTGCTGCCGCTCGTCGCTCGGCTCAACGCGGCGCGGCGCGCGAACCCGGCGCTGCGGCAGCTCGCTGGCCTTCGCTTCCTCGAGACTGAGAACGAGCAGCTGATCGCGTACGCGAAGGTTGACGGCGCGAATGCCGTGCTCGTCTGCGTGAGCCTCGACCCGAAGGTTGCGCACGAAGGCGTTGTCGTCGTGCCCGCCGACCTCGGGCTGTCGGCCTCGTTCCCGGTGCACGACGTACTCACCGACGAAACCTTCACGTGGAACACCGGCCGGAACTACGTCAAGCTCGAGCCGGGCAAGCGGCAGGCGCACGTCTTCCAGGTCGGGTCGTGACGCCCGCGCGCCGGGCGCTGGATGGCGACATCGAGCGGCTCGTCGCGCGCGATCATCCGCAGCCGCACGACGTGCTTGGCGCGCATCCGGCCGGCGCCGGCGTGATCGTGCGTGCGTATCGTCCCGACGCGACGGCGGTGCGGGTCGTGCCTGCGCGCGGGAACGTCGTCGAGTTGAAGCGTCGCCACGACGCGGGCGTCTTCGAAGGGCGGCTTCCGCGGCGGACGCTGCCGTTCCGCTACCGGCTCGAGGTCGACTACGCAGGCGGGTCGACCGTGACGCTCGACGATCCGTATGCGTTCCTGCCGACGCTCGGCGAGCTCGATCTGTACCTAGCGGGAGAAGGCCGCCACGAGGAGCTGTATGCGCGGCTTGGCGCCCACGTGCGCGAGATTGACGAGATCGGCGGAACGGCGTTCTCGGTGTGGGCGCCGTCGGCGCGATCGGTGAGCGTGGTTGGCGACTTCAACGGCTGGGACGGGCGGCTGAATCCGATGCGCACGCTCGGCTCGACCGGGATCTGGGAGCTTTTTGTGCCGGGGGTCGGCGACGGCTCGCGCTACAAGTACGAGATCCGGACGCGGGACGGCTCGCTGCTGCTGAAGGCGGATCCGGTCGCGTTCGCCGCGGAAGTCCCGCCGGCGACGGCGTCGGTTGTCCATCAGTCGCGGCACGTCTGGCAGGACGATGCATGGCTCGAACGGCGCCACGCCGAGTCGCAGCTCGACCGGCCGATCTCGATCTACGAGGTGCATCTCGGCTCGTGGCGGCGCAACTCGCTGGAGGGAAATCGCAGCCTCACGTACCTCGAGCTGGCCGACGAGCTCGGCGCCTACGCGGTTGAGCTCGGCTTCACACATGTCGAGCTGATGCCCGTGATGGAGCACCCGTTCGCCGGTTCGTGGGGCTACCAGGTGACCGGGTTCTACGCTCCGAACTCGCGCTTCGGCTCGCCTGATGATTTTCGGTCTTTCGTCGATCGTTTGCACGGCTTCGGGCTCGGCGTGATCCTTGACTGGGTGCCGGCGCACTTCCCGAAGGACGCGTTCGCGCTGGCGCGCTTCGACGGGTCGGCGCTCTACGAGCACGCCGATCCGCGCCGCGGCGAGCACCCGGACTGGGGCACGCTTGTCTTCAACTACGGCCGGCGCGAGGTGCGGAACTTCCTGCTCGCGAACGCGCTCTTCTGGCTGCGCGAGTTCCATGCAGACGGCCTGCGCGTCGATGCCGTCGCCTCCATGCTCTACCTCGACTACTCGCGCAAGCCGGGCCAGTGGGTACCGAACGCGCAGGGCGGCAACGAGGATCTCGACGCGGTCGCGTTCGTGCGCGAGCTGAGCGAGGTGGTGCATCGCGACCAGCCGGGCACGTTGCTGGCCGCCGAGGAGTCGACCGCCTGGCCAGGTGTCTCGCGACCGACCTATGAAGGCGGTCTCGGCTTTGGGCTCAAGTGGAACATGGGCTGGATGCACGACACGATCGACTACTTCCATCACGACCCGGTGCATCGCAGCTACCACCACAATCAGCTCACATTCGGGCTGATGTACGCGTTCAGCGAGAACTTCGTGCTGGCGCTTTCGCACGACGAGGTCGTTCACGGCAAAGGCTCGCTGCTGCGGAAGATGGCCGGCGACCGCTGGCAACAGCTCGCGAACCTGCGCGCGCTCTACGGCCACATGTGGGCGCATCCGGGCAAGAAGCTCCTGTTCATGGGCGGCGAGCTGGCCCAAGACACCGAGTGGAGCCACGACCGCAGCCTCGACTGGCACCTGCTCGACCAGCCGGAGCACGCGGGGATGCAGCGCCTCGTTCGCGATCTCAACCTGATCTACCGCGACGAGCCTGCGCTGTGGGAACGGGACTTCGATGCGTCCGGCTTCGCGTGGATCGAAGCGAACGATGCGGTCTCGAACACGCTCGCGTTCGCGCGCTTCGGGTGCAGCGCCGATCGAGCGCTCGTGTGTGTCGAGAACCTGTCGCCGGTGCCGCGGCCCGGGTATCGCGTCGGCGTGCCACGTGCCGGGAACTGGCGCGAGGTGCTGAACACGGACGCGTCGATCTACGGCGGCTCGGGGCTCGTGAACTCCGGCCCGCTCGTCGCGGAGAAGCGTGAGTGGCACGGGCAGCCGCAGTCGGTGGAGCTGACCCTGCCGCCGCTCGCGGTCGTCTGGCTCACTCCGGCGTAACGACGGTCCGGTCCGAGTCCGGAGCGCGACAGGTCTTTCACCCTCACGTCGAGCGGAGCAGGTAGAAGAAGCCGGTGCCGACGACCGCGAGGAATGGCTCGTTCTTCCCCGGCGCGGCCGATCTGGCCGCGCGCATCGACGTGCTCGCCGACCGGCTCTCGGACGGACTGAAGCCGCTCGCGTCGATCGCCTACAACTACGCGTGGAGCTGGACGCGTGATGGCGCCGCAGTCTTCCGCGACATCAACCCGCACCGCTGGGAGCTCGCCGGCGGGAATCCGGTGCGCTTCCTCGGCGACTTGTGGCCGGGAACGGTCGAGGCGGCCGAGCGCAACCCGGCGCTGCTCGAGCGCGTGCAGGCGCTCTCGGAGGAGGTCGGCACGTACCTCGAGCGGCCCGACCGCCCGCGCCCTGGAGTCGATGGCCCGGTCGCGTTCTTCTGCGCCGAGTTCGGCTTTCACTCGTCGATGCCGATCTACTCCGGCGGCCTCGGCGTGCTCGCGGGAGACATCCTCAAAGAGGCGAGCGACCAGGCGTTGCCGATGATCGGCATTGGCCTCTTCTACCGCCGCGGCTACTTCCGCCAACGGCTCGATAGCGCCGGTCGCCAGCAGGAGTACTGGGTCACGAACGACCCGAAGAGCATGCCGATGGTGCGCGTCACCGGGCCCGACGGAGCGCCGCTGCTGCTCGATGTGCCGCTCTCGGGGGAGCCGCTGTACTTCCAAGTCTGGCGCGTCGATGTCGGTCGCATTCCGCTGCTGCTGCTCGATTCGCAGGTGCCGGAGAACGATGCGGTGCAGCGTTGGACGACCGCGCGACTTTACGACGGCAGCCGCGCGATTCGGCTCGCGCAGTATGGGCTGCTCGGCATGGGCGGGATGCGGGCTCTGCAGGCGCTGCGGATCGACCCCGCCGTGATCCATCTCAACGAGGGGCACCCGTCGCTTGCGGTTCTCGAGCTCGCTGCGTCGCGCGTTGCGCAAGGAGCGACACTCGCCGATGCGCTGGCCGAACTTCGAGATCGCGTCGTCTTCACCACCCACACGCCGGTGGCCGCGGGCAACGAGACGTACTCGCCGGACGAGTTCCTCGGCGCGTTCGGCGACCTTCCCGGCCGGCTCGGCATCGACGTCTCCGAGTTTCTTCGGCTCAGCCAGTCCGCACCGGATGGGCCGCCGGGAATGACGCCGCTTGCGCTTCGCGTGTCCGGGCGCAGGAATGGCGTCAGCCGGCTGCACGGCGAGGTTGCGCGTCGCATGTGGCAACCGCTGTTCGATCTGCCGGAGGCCGACGTGCCGATTGCGCACGTGACAAACGGGGCGCACATCCCCACCTTCCTCGGCGACCCGATGTACCGGCTGCTGACCGAGCATCTGGGCGAGGGCTGGCTCGAGCGCGCGGCCGACCCGGCGACCTGGGCCGGCGTCCACGGGGTTCCGAACGGCGAGCTGTGGGCGGCGCGTCGCGACTCGCGCGAGCGCCTGGTGACGTACGTTCGCGCGAAGAGCCAGCAGGATCGGCTGCTCCGCGGCGAGCAGATCGCGTACGTGCGCGCGATCGAGGATTGCCTCGACCCGAACGCGCTGACGCTCGGCTTCGCGCGGCGGCTCGCGACGTACAAGCGCCTCTATCTGCTGACGCAGGACCCGGATCGCGCGCGGCGGATCCTCGGCGGCGCGCAGCCGGTGCAGCTCCTGATCTCGGGCAAGGCGCACCCGAACGACGAGGGCGGCAAAGACGCGTTGCAACGCGTCTACAACCTCAAGCGCGAGGACGGCGAGATCGCCGAGCGTGTCGTCTTCGTCGAGGACTACGACCTCGATGTCGCGCGCCATCTCGTCTCCGGCTGCGACGTGTGGGTGAACCTGCCGCGCAAGCCAATGGAGGCGAGCGGCACCAGCGGGATGAAGGCCGCGTTCAACGGCGTGCTGCAGCTGAGCGTACTCGACGGCTGGTGGGCCGAAGGCTTCGACGGCGAGAACGGCTGGGGGATTCCCGGCGACGAGGATCCCGATCCCGGCGTGGCCGACCAGCGTGACGCGACGACGTTCTACGACCTGCTCGAGCACGAGGTTGTGCCACTGTTCTACGAGCGAGACGCCGAGGGCGTGCCGGTGCGGTGGTGCGAGAAGATCAAGGCGTCGCTCGCGACCAACGGGCCGATGTTCAGCGCAACGAGGATGGTCGACGACTACGCCGCGTGGATGTACCCGACGCGCTGAGTCGCGATGGTTGCCGTGCGCAGCCGAGCAGCAAGCTTCTCGGTCAGCTGACCTGGCTCGAGGCGCCAGCTCCAGTTACCGGTCTTGGTTCCGGGGCGATTCATTCGTGCGCTCGTGTCGAGCCCGAGGATGTCCTGCATGGGCGTGATCGCGATTGCGGCGCGTGAGCTGAGCGCGAGCTCGACCATGCTCCAGGCGGGGTCGCTCGGATCGACGCCGGTCGCAGCGCGACGGCGACGGCTGAGCGAGTTCCACCAGCCGAGCGCCGTGTCGGTGTCGTGCGTTCCCGTGCAGACGACAAGCCGCTCGCGGTAGTTCACCGGCAGATGCGGGTTGCGCGGGTTGCCGTCGAAGGCGAACTGGAGCACCACGGTGCCGGGTAGCCCGAGCGCGTCGCGTAGCGCTCCGACCGCCGGCGTGATCACGCCGAGGTCCTCGGCGATCAGCGGCAGCGAGCCTAGCTCTGCGCGCATCGCCTCGAACAGCGCCGCACCGGGTCCGCGCCGCCAGCGGCCGGTTCGTGCCGTTCTTACGGCGTTCGGCACTGCCCAGTACGCGACGAAGCCACGGAAGTGATCGACGCGCGCGAGATCGACGAAATCCAGTGTCCGCCGCAGCCGCTCGATCCACCAGCGGTAACCCTCCCGGCGCAGTGCGGCCCAGTCGTACAGGGGGTTGCCCCACAGCTGCCCGAGCCGGCTCATCACGTCGGGTGGCGCGCCTGCGACGCCGTCTCGGAGGAACAGCTCCGGATGGGCGAGATGATCAGAGCCGCCGGTCGCGACGTAGATCGGGAGGTCGCCGATCAAGCTCAGTCCCCGGCCGCGCGCGTAGGTACGAAGCGCGAACCATTCGCGCTGGAAGCGGATCTGGTCGGCGACAGCATCCCCTCCGGCGAACCGCTCCCAGTCGTCGATCCAGTACGCCTGCTTGCGTCGGAACGCCGCGATCTCGCGCGAGGTCACCGCCGCGTCGGGCTCGGCGAGTAGGCCGCGCCAGGCGGCGAACGCCGACGCCGACGTATACGGCGAGCCGAGATCGTCGGGCGGGCCGAGCGGCAGCACCTGCCACCACGATTGCCCGGCTGCAGCGAGCCAGTCGACGAACGCGTACGCACCAGCGCCGAGGCGTCCTTCCGGCAACGACGTGGGGTGCAGGAGGACGCCGCTCGCGCGCTGAGTCAGACCCTGCACCACGGCCGGCAAGTGTAGACTCCCGCCCCTTGCAGGCAGGGCAAGCAGCATCTTGGCCCGGGCGGCCTTTCGCGCTCGGCGCGACCTGGGACGGCGAAGGCACCAACTTCTCGCTCTTCTCGGAGAACGCGGAGCGCGTCTTCCTGTGCCTCTTCGACGATGACGATGTCGAGACGCGCCACGAGCTGACCGAGCGCACGGCGTTCAACTGGCACGGCTACCTCCCTGGCGTCGGCCCCGGGCAGCGCTACGGCTACCGCGTGCATGGGCCGTGGGTTCCCGAGCGGGGCCACCGCTACAACCCGGCGAAGCTGCTGATCGATCCGTACGCCCGGGCGATCGATGGTGCGGTGCGCTTCAACGCGGCGCGCGTGCTGCCGTACGTCGCGGGCCATCCTGACGAGCGGGACGACGAAGACAACGCTGTTGCGATCCCGAAGTCCGTCGTCGTCGACCCGACCTTCGACTGGGAAGGCGATGTCCGGCTCGAGACGCCGTGGTCGGAGACCGTCATCTACGAGGCGCACGTCAAGGGCTTCACGCAACTCGGGGAGGAGACCCGCGAAGACCTCCGCGGCACCTACGCCGGCCTCGCGTCGGAGCCGGCGATCGCCTACCTCAAGTCGCTTGGCGTCAGCGCGGTCGAGCTGCTTCCCGTCCACCAGATTGCCGACGAGGAGTTCCTCCACGGGCGCGGCTTGACGAACTACTGGGGCTACTCGTCGATCGGCTACCTCGCGCCGCACTCGGGCTACGCCGCTACCGGCACGCGCGGCGCGCAGGTCACCGAGTTCAAGGGAATGGTGAAGGCGCTTCACCGCGCGGGGATCGAGGTGATTCTCGACGTTGTCTACAACCACACCGCCGAGGGCAGCGAGCTTGGGCCGATGCTCTCGTTCAAGGGCATTGACAACGCGTCGTACTACCGTCTCGAGCCGGGGAGCCCGCGCCACTACACCGACTTCACGGGGACCGGAAACTCGCTCAACCCTGTCCACCCGAGCGTCCTTCGTTTGATCATGGATTCGCTTCGTTACTTCGTCCTCGAGTGCCATGTCGACGGGTTCCGCTTCGACCTTGCCTCGGCGCTCGCACGCGAGTTCTACGAGGTCGATCGCCTCTCGGCCTTCTTCGACGTGATCCACCAGGACCCGGTCATCTCGCAGGTGAAGCTGATCGCCGAGCCCTGGGATCTGGGGCCTGGCGGCTATCAGGTCGGGAACTTCCCCGTCCTGTGGGCCGAGTGGAATGGCGTCTATCGCGACACGATGCGCGACTTCTGGCGCGGCCAATCGAACATCGCCGAGTTCGCGCGCCGCTTCACCGGGTCAAGCGACCTCTATCAATCGGACGGGCGCCATCCGTCTGCGTCGATCAACTTCGTCACCGCCCACGACGGCTTCACGCTCGCGGATCTCGTCGCCTTCGAGCACAAGCACAACGAGGCGAATGGGGAGAGCAACCGCGACGGCACCGACGACAACCGCTCCTGGAACAGCGGGGCGGAGGGCGCGACGGACGACGCCGGAATCCTCGAGCTGCGCGAGCGGCGGCAGCGGACGTTCCTCGCCACGCTGCTGCTCTCACAAGGTGTGCCGATGCTGGTCGCGGGCGACGAGCTCGGGCGCTCGCAGGGCGGCAACAACAACGCGTGGTGCCAGGACAACGAGCTCTCGTGGATCGACTGGCGGCTCGACGAACGAGCCGAACGGCTGCTGGAGTTCACGCGCCGGCTGATCGAGTTGCGCCGCCGGCATCCGGTGTTGCGCCGGACGAGTTTCTTCGTCGGCCAGCGCAGCGCTTCGCGTCTGCCGGACGCGTGGTGGTTCCGGCCGGATGGCGCCCGCATGGCTCAGCGCGACTGGAACCGGGCCGACGGAGCGCTTGGCATCTTCCTGAACGGCGAGGAGATCAGCTCGCCGTCGCCGCGTGGCGAGCGGGTCGTCGACGACTCGTTCATCGTCCTCGTGAACGCGCACCTCGACCCGGTCGACGTCGTGCTGCCTGCACGGCGCTTCGGCTCGCAGTGGATCGTCGAGCTCTCGAGCGCGCTCCCGGAAGGTATGGGCACGACGTACGCCTCGCGCGAGAAGGTGCGTGTCGAAGGCTGCGCGCTCGTTCTGCTCCGGCGGGTCTAGCCGGCCGCAGCTACGTCGCGAGTAGGCTTGGCGCGTGGCGAGACCTCGCGTTTTCGGGATCGTCCTTGCCGGAGGTGAGGGCAAACGCCTGATGCCGTTGACCGCCGACCGCGCGAAGCCCGCCGTCCCGGTCGCCGGCAACTACCGGCTCGTCGATTTCGCGCTCTCGAACCTCGTCAACGCCGGCTACCTGCGGATCGTCACGCTGACGCAGTACAAGAGCCACAGCCTCGACCGCCACATCACGACCGCCTGGCGTCTCTCGCCGCTGCTCGGCAACTACGTCGCCCCGGTGCCTGCGCAGATGCGCCGCGGGCCGCACTGGTTCGCAGGGTCGGCCGACGCGATCTACCAGAGCCTGAACCTGATCTACGACGAGGAGCCGGACTACGTGTGCGTGTTCGGCGCCGACCACATCTACCGGATGGATCCGCGACAGATGGTGGCGCAACACGTCGTGACCGGAGCAGCCGTGACCGTCGCCGGGATCCGCGCACCGCTCGAGGAGGCGCGTCGCTCGGGCGTGATCGATCGCGCCGCCGGCAGCTCGCGTATCCTCGGTTTCCGCGAGAAGCCGACCGACGCCGTGGGGCTGCCCGACGCGCCCGACCAGATCTTCGCGTCGATGGGGAACTACGTCTTCACCACGGACGCGCTGATCGAGGCGGTGACGACCGATGCAGCGGACGAATCGTCGGCGCACGATCTCGGTGGCAACATAATCCCGATGCTGGTCGGCCGTGGCGACGCCCACGTCTACGACTTCGCCGACAACGAGGTGCCCGGCGAGGTGCCTGGCGAGGAGCGCTACTGGCGCGATGTCGGAACACTTGATGCGTACTACGACGCGCACATGGATCTCGTCTCCGTTACGCCCGCCTTCGATCTCTACAACCAGGAGTGGCCGATCCTCACCTGGCCGGACACGCTGCCGCCGGCGAAGTTCGTCTTCGCGGACGAGGGGCGGACTGGCATGGCAATCGACTCGGCGATCTGCGCCGGCGTGGTCGTCTCGGGCGGGACTGTGCGGCGGTCGATTCTCTCTCCCGGGGTGCGCGTCCACTCGTATGCGGAGGTCGAGAGCTCGGTGCTGCTGCACGGTGTCGATGTCGGGCGCGGCGCGATCGTGCGGAATGCGATCGTCGACAAGAACGTGAAGATCGCGCCGGGCGCGCAGATCGGCGTCGACCTGGAGGCCGATCGCGCGCGCTTCGTCGTCAGCGACGGAGGCATTGTCGTGATCGGCAAGGGCGCCAAGGTCGAGGCCTAACAATGCGCGTCGCCGTTCTGACCCGGGAGTTCCCTCCCGATGTCTACGGCGGCGCCGGCGTCCACGTCGAGTACCTGACCCGCGAGCTCGCGCGGCACGTCGAAGTCACCGTTCACCGCTTCGGACCCGGACGCGAACCGACCGCGGGCAACCCGACGGTCGTCGATCACCGCGCGTGGAAGGCGCTTGCCGGTGACGCGCCGCATCTCGCCGCGCTGCGCGCCGTATCGATCGACCTGACGATGGCCGCGGCGGTCGAGGGCGCCGATCTCGCCCACAGCCACACGTGGTACGCAAACCTCGCCGGCCACCTCGCGAAGCTCCTGTACGGGATCCCGCACGTTGCGACCGTGCATAGCCTCGAGCCGCTGCGCCCGTGGAAGGCCGAGCAGCTTGGCGGCGGCTACGCGGTGTCGAGCTTCTGCGAGCGGATCGGCCTCGAGAGCGCCGAAGCGATCGTCGCCGTCTCGGCGCAGCACGGGAACGACATTCTCGCGTGCTACCCGTCGATCGATCCGGCCCGTGTGCATGTGATCCGCAACGGGATCGACACGGCCGAGTACGCGCCGGACACGGGGACCGATGCGATGGAGCGGCTCGGCGTCGATCCTGCGCGGCCGGCGGTCCTGTTCGTCGGCCGGATCACGCGGCAGAAGGGCCTGACGCATCTGCTGGATGCCGCGCTCGAGATCGACGCGGCCGCGCAGCTCGTCTTGTGCGCGGGCTCGCCCGATACGCCGGAGATCGCAGCAGAGATCGCAGAGAAGCTCGAGCGCGTGCGGGCGGTGCGCGGAAATGTCATCTGGCTGAGCGAGATGCTGCCGCGGCCCGACGTGATCCAGCTGCTGAGCCACGCCTCGGTCTTCGTCTGTCCGTCGGTCTACGAGCCGCTCGGGATCGTGAACCTCGAGGCGATGGCCTGCGAGACCGCGGTCGTCGCGACGCGTGTCGGCGGGATCCCGGAGGTCGTCGACGACGGCGTGACGGGGTTGCTCGTGCCGTTCGAGCCATCCGCTGAGGGCGTGCTCGAGCCCTCCGACCCGGTGCGTTTCGCGCACGATCTCGCGGTGCGCGTGAACGAGCTGCTTTCAGACCCTGCCGGCGCCGCAAGGTTTGGCAGAGCCGGCCGCGAGCGCGTCGTGGAGCACTTCTCGTGGGCGGCGATCGCCGCCGAAACGGCCGAACTCTACGCCACCTTGCTCTAACGGAGCAGGTCGAGCGCAGCCTCTGGCTGTTTGAACGGCGGGATGATGTAGATGCCTGCGGCGAGCTCGCGGATGCCCACAAGCAAGTCGCGTGCAAGCCCGAGGCCGACTTCGGGCGCGTTCCTGCCGGCGTCGCGTAAGGCGTCGAGCACCGGCTCGGGAACCGAGATTCCCGGCACCTCGTTGTGCAGGCGCAGCGCCATGCCGTGGCTACGAAGCGGCCAGATCCCGACGAGGAGTGGGATCGGTGAGCGCCCGCCGAGCCGGTCGAGGAGCCGTTCGAGGTGCGAGAGATCGAACAGCGCCTGCGTCATCGCGAAGCGTGCGCCGGCGGCGACTTTCTGCTCGAACCGCTCGAGCTCGAGGTCGAGGTCGTCCGCGGACGGGTTCACGGCGACGCCGACGAAGAACGACGTGGGGCCGTCGATCGCCTTGCCGGCGTAGTCCTCGCCCTGATTAAGGCGGGAGATGACATGGACGAGTCCGATCGAGTCGACCTCGTAGACGCCGCGCGAACCCGGGTAGTCGCCGACGTGCGGCGGATCGCCTGTCACCGCGAGCACGTTCCGCACGCCCTGGGCGTGAGCTCCGAGCAGGATCCCCTCGAGCCCCATCACCGTTGCATCGCGAGGTGTCAGATGCGGGATGGTCTCGATTCCGGCATCGCGCTCGATCGCGACCGACGTCATCAGAGCGTTCATGCGAGCGCGAGCCATTGGGTTGTCGTTCACGTCCACGAACTGGACGAGGCCGGATTCCCGCAGACGCCGCGCGACGCCGATCAGCGCGTCGAGCGTGCCGCCTTTCGGCGGGTCGAGCTCGACCGAGACCACCCAGGTTCCCTCGTCGAGGGCGCGTGCGAGCGCGGTCTCCGCCACCGCTTCCGTGGAAGGAGCCGGCAGCTCACGATCAGCCGCGTCGAATGCCACGCTGGGCGCCCGGCCGGTGTCGAGCGCCGCTCTGATGGCCCCGATTTGCGCAGGAGTCGTGCCACAGCAACCGCCGATGATCGCGGCACCGAGGCTCGCCGCCTGCGCCGCGAACTCGGCGAAGTACTCGGGGCTCGAGTGCGGGAACACGACTCGACCGCCCGCGATGCTCGCGAGGCCGACATTCGGCAGCGCTGCGAGTGGCCGCCCGCTTCCGGACATACCCGAGAGCGCTGCCAGCGCCGCGTGCGGGCCGGCGCCGTGGTTCGTGCCGATCACCGCGACGTCCAGCCCGGCCAGGCGGTCGGCGGCCTCGGCGGCGGCGACACCTCTCGAAGTCTCGGCGTCCTCGTCGAAGGTCAGCAACGCGACGATCGGCAAGGACGACACCGCGCGCACGGCCGTGACGGCGTCCGCGAGCTCCTCGACGTCGAAGAACGTCTCGATGAAGAACAGGTCGACGCCGCGGCCTTCGAGGATCTGGGCCTGTTCGGCGTAGAGCGACCCGTGACTGGCGCTGTCGAGCGATTCGAGCTCGCCGAGCGGTCCGATCGAGCCGGCGATGAACACGTCGTGACCCGATACCTCTCGCGCTTCCCTTGCGAGCCGAACTCCCGCCGAGTTGATCTCCTCGAAGCGGTCGTCGAGGAAATGGGCTGCGAGTTTTCGGCGGCTCGCGCCGAACGTGTTCGTCTCGATCAGCTCAGCACCGGCACGGATGTAGCTCGCGTGCACGGCGACGACGCTCTCGGGCGCGACGAGGTTCGCCTCTTCGGGACAGCGGAGACGGGGAACCCCGCCGAGAATGATCGCCCCCATGCCGCCGTCGGCGACGATCGGAGGCCCTTCGCGAATGCGGTCGAGAAAGCTGCCGGCCATCGGGCCACTCTAGTTCGCGGCCTTCCGCGCTTTCACCGAAGGGGTAGGTCAAGTGCCCCAGATCGAGTGATAGCCAGACGCCCGAACCTGGTGATACTGAGGTCCATCTCGCTCTGGCGCGACGATGCGGCGGACGCGCTGACGAGATATCCGGTTCCTCCTTGGGACCTACCGAAGACGGGGCTGCGGGGCCCCGTCTTCACGTTCGGCTTCGGGCTCGCCGTCTAACGATTTCGGCCGAGTTGCCGATGGACGAGTAGCTCCGGGTCGGGGACTGACGGCAAATCACCTTCGGCTGGAGACAGACGGGGCGGCGTTTACGCCGCCCCGTTCCTATTCCGAGAGTGGCTCGTCGTCGTGGACGACGCGGCCTTCCATCCCGCCAGCTACGGTGACGAGCTGGCCGCTCACGTGGCCGGAAAGGACATCCGAGGCG
The DNA here is from genome assembly GCA_025358355.1 of Actinomycetes bacterium. GTDB lineage: Bacteria > Actinomycetota > Thermoleophilia > Gaiellales > Gaiellaceae > Gaiella. The sequence continues at coordinate 20,556 of JANYJX010000054.1, forward strand.
AGCACGACGACTTGCGCAGCGACATCCTCGGGCTGCCCAACCTTGCGCAGCGCCATCGTCTGCGAGATGCGGCGTACGGCTTCCGCATCGACGAGACCGCGTGTCATCGGCGTCTCGGTCCAGCCTGGCGCAACGGCGTTCACGCGGCCGAGCGGCGCGATGCGGGCGATCTCGTTCTTCAGCGACGCGAGCAGGCCGACCTGGATCGCCGACTTTGCGGCCGCATAATCGGCGTGACCGGCTTCGCCGAAGCGCCCGGCGGTCGAGCCGACGAGCACGAGCGAGCCATGCCCGTTCCGCGCGACCTCGCGTAGAAAGCCGCGTGCGGTGAGGAACGTCGCGGTGAGGTTCGCGCGCATCGTCTCGTCCCAGCGCTCGAGCGACAGCTCCCAAACAGGAGTGTCCGCCGCGGGCCAGACGCCTGCGACGGCTGCGCAAATGTCGACTTGACCGAGCATTGTGCGCGCCTCAGCGAAGAGCGCATCGACGGCGCCCTCGTCGGTGAGGTCGGCGCCGAGAACGCCTGCCGCGTTGATCTCGACCGCAAGCTCGCGTGCGCGATCCTCGCCGCGGTGGAAGTGCACGACAACCCGGGCGCCTTCGGCGGCAAACGCCCGAGCGCACGCGCTGCCGATCCCGCCGGACGCACCGGTGACGAGCACCCCCTTTCCCGCGAGACCCGTGTCCACGCCGGGACGTTACCCCTGCACCACGCGCAGCCGCCGTAGAAGACAGTCTGCCCGCTGGACGACCGGGCGGTCGATCCGGGCCAGCCGCACCCGCAGGCCCGCTGTGATCTCCGACTTCGTGCTCGCGTCGAAATGCTCGATCGCCTCGGGTCCGGACGAGAAGTGCGCCAGCACCTGGTGCTCGAGCCTCGCCTCGTCGATGAGCAGTCCCTCCTCGACCAGGAGGTCGACCGCGCGCTCGATGACCACGACGCCCTCCACGAACGCCGCCTGATCGAGCTGCCCGAGCACGCGGCCGCCGACCTCCATCCGGTCGAGGATCGGGAGACAGGTCAGGTGGAGCAGGAGACCGCCAGGCTCACAAAGACGATGCACGTGACGCAGGACGCCGACCGCGGCCTCGGGTGGGTCTACTCATCAGAGCGACCAGGAGAAGAAGACGAGGTCGAACTCAGCCGGCGAGCCGACCACGTCGGCACCACCGGCAACGGCGAAGCGAACCTTGCCCTCGAGCTCGCGCGGCATGCCCTGCCGTGCCATCTCGATCGACTCCGCTTTCGGGTCGGTCGCGAGCCACGAGCGAGACGGGCCTGCCAGCGCGAACGTGAGCCGACCCTCGCCGCAGCCGATCTCGAGCACGCGTCTGCCGTCGAAGCGCGCCAGGCGCCCGATCGCCGCGACGTGGGCGTTCTCCGGGTCGAGGGCCCGCGGCATGCGAGGAGTCTAGAGCGTCTCGAGCGGCGGCGCCCGCCCGCGGCCTCCGCCGGTCTACTAGGGTCCGCGCATGTCGAACGTCGCCATCGTCCGCCGGTCCTACGTCGCATTCGCGGCCGATGATATGGACGGGGTCGTCGGGGACATGCACCCCGACATCGTCTGGCACCAGGCGCAGGGCCTGCCGCACGGGGGCGTGTACCACGGGCTCGCCGAGGTGCGGCGGAACGTCTTCGACCCGCTCGATCGCGACTGGTGGTCGGAGTTCACCGCCGAGCCGGACGAGTTTCTCGACGCCGGCGACGAGATCATGGTGCTCGGCCGCTACCGCGGCGTAGCGAAGGAGACCGGCAAGAAGCTCGATGTCCCGTTCGTCCACGTGTGGACGCTGCGAGACGGGAAAGCGGTCAGGTTCCGCCAGTTTCTCGACACCGCGGGGTGGGTCGAGGCATTGCGGGTCGACTGACGACCACCTGCGGTGGCCGGCTGGAGCGCGGGAAGCGTTCACTCCCCCATGGCTTTTCGTAGCGTTCGGCCGGCGTAGCCGGACGAATGGTGTTGACATGTCAGGCTGTGGGGTGCGACAGTCCGCGGATGAGCTGGGAGCACGCGGCCGATGCAGGCATGATGACCTCCGTTCGGCCGTGCAACCCGTGCGCAGTGAGGGCAACTAGTTCCTCTCGCGGACGTCAAAGAGAGAACTGAATCAATGCCATCCAAGGAGGGCTAGTTCATGAAGAAAGCCATCGCGCTCGTGTTTGCGCTCGTCGTCGCCATCGGGGCGACCGCGGCCGCAGGCGCGAAGCCAACGGCGAAGGCAGCAACGGCGGCGGGCATCAACTGCAAGAGCACGCTCACGATCCCATTCGTGACGCCGGTGACCGGCGGCGCCGGCTTCATCGGCACGGAGCAGGTTACGTGGGCGAAGTACGCGGTCAAGACGCTGCCGTCGCAGTTCGGCCTGAAGATCAAGCTGGTCGTCGGCGATACGCCCGTCGAGCAAGGGCCCGCACCGGCGCAGGCGCTCGCGCAGAAGTACGTCGCTGACAAGAGCGTGGTCGCCCTTCTCGGACCGTCGACCTCCGGAGCGGTCGTCGCCTCGACCAAGACGTACTTCCAGGCGGGTATCGTTCACCTCTCGCCGTCTGCGACGCACACGGACCTAACGATCGGTACACCCGGAGATCCGCTTCTCGGAACCCCCGCATTTTTCCGCGACGTCCCGGGCGACTACATCCAGGGCCCGGCCGACGCACGTTTCATGATCGACAAGCTGCACGCGAAGAAGGTCGTGATCATCGACTTCCAAGAGCCGTACTCGGTCGGCCTCGCAGACGTCGCGCAGAAGACGTTGACGGCGGCAGGTGTCTCGGTGACCCGACTCTCGGCGCCGAACACGACGACTGACTACTCGGCCTACGTCACGAAGGTGCCGAGCGACGCAGACGTGGTGTTCTTCCCCACGCAGAAGCCGCCGGACATTCAGACGTTCGGACAGCAGTTGATCGAGCAGGGCAAGAAGGCGAAGTTGTTCGGCGGAGACGGCTCTAATGACCCGTCGGTTTTCAAGATTCCGGGCTCGTACGTCTCGAACTTCGCCCCGGACATCGGCGGCATCCCGGCGGACGCCGCGATCGTCGCCGGCTGGAAGAAGGACAACCCTGGCAAGACCCTCGGTTCGTTCGGGCCGCCGGCCTACGGGGCGGTGCAGATTCTGCTGCGCGCCATCCAGTTGACCTGCATCGCCGACCACGGCGTAATCAAGGACCGCCGCGATGTGCTCAAGCACATGAAGCAGGTAAGGGTCAAGAACTTCATCCTCGGCGGGGCCTTCCGATTCTCGACGAAGACCAACGACCCGCTGAACGCAAAGTTCTACATCTTCCAGATCCAGTCGAACGGCTCGTACAAGCTCGTCGGCTAGGACCGAAGCAGGAAGAACGACAAGAGCGGCCCGGGCTTGTACCGGGCCGCTCGTCTCTTTAGGGTGCTTCCGGCGTGGACACCTTCATCCAGCTCACGGTAGACGCGTTGACGCTCGGCAGCATCTACGCCCTGATCGCGCTCGGCTACACGCTCGTCTACGGCGTCCTGAAGCTCCTGAACTTCGCGCACGGCGACGTGTTCATGGTCGGGTCGTTCATCGGCTTCGGCGTGCTGCAACTGCTCGGCGGCACGTCGAACCCGTCCGTCCCGATCTGGCTCCTGCTCGTGCTGGTGACGCTCGCCGCGATGGCCGGCTGCGCCGTGCTCGGCGTCGTCATCGAGCGGTTCGCCTACCGGCCGCTGCGGGACGCGCCGCGGATCGCACCTCTGATCAGCGCGCTCGGAGTCTCGTTCTTCCTCGCCAACTCGATGCAGCTGCTGTTCGGCGCGGAGCCGCGCAACTACGACACCTTCTCTCTCTCGAACGGCGCGCTCTACCTGAAGGGCCTCGACATCGGAAACGTGCGCGTGTCACTGCTGCGGATCATCACGATCAGCTCCGCGTTCGTGCTGATGATTGTCCTCTGGTTCCTCGTCAACCGCACTCGCACGGGTAAAGCGATGCGGGCGACCTCCTTCGACCGCGAGGCGGCGGCGATGATGGGCATCGACATCGATCGCGTGATCGTGTTCACGTTCGTCCTCGGCTCGGCGCTGGCGGGCGCCGCAGGCGTCCTGTTCGCTCTGCGCGTGCCGACGACGGTCTCGATCGGGTTCATCGCCGGCCTCAAGGGATTCACGGCCGCAGTGATCGGCGGGATCGGCTCGATCCAGGGCGCGATGGCCGGCGGGCTGATCCTCGGCTTCGCCGAGTCGTACACCCAGGGGTACATCTCGACGAAGTGGTCAGACCTCGTCGTCTTCTCGATCCTGATCGCGTTCATGATCTTCCGACCTCAGGGATTGCTCGGCCGCGCCGAGATCCGCAAAGTGTGACGTGAGCGAGCAACTCGCCCAGCCCGAGCACGGACCGGCGATCGGCCAGGACGAGTGGGTCGCGCGCCACGGCCAGCGCCGTAGTTTGCGTGGCGGCCCGCTCGGAACACTCGAGACCCGTCTGCTGAGGGTGCCGTGGTGGGCGTGGCTCGTTCTCTTCCTGGCGGCAATGTCGTTGCTGCCGCTCTTCTCCTCGAGCGGCTACGTGCGCCGCGTCGGTTTCGACACGGTGTTGTACATGCTGCTCGCACTCGGACTGAACGTGGTCGTCGGCTGGGGCGGTCTGCTCGATCTCGGCTTCGTGGCGTTCTACGGGATCGGTGCCTACGCGTACGCGATGCTCGACTCCGACAAGTTCGGGATCCATCTGCCGAGCCTGGTCTCGGTCCCGCTGATCGTCGCTCTCGGAGCGGTTGTCGGCCTGCTTCTCGGTCTGCCGTCGCGTCGGCTCTCCGGCGACTACCTGGCAATCGTGACGCTGTTCTTCCTCCAGCTCTTCCAGACCTTGACGACGAACGGCGACAACGCGTTCGGCCACGACCTCACGGGCGGCCCCAACGGCCTCCTCAACATCGACCCGCTGCACGCGTTCGGCCACGACCTGATCGTGCAACACCGGGGGGTCTTCGCCGTCTCCTACTACTATGTGGCGCTCGTGTTCTTCGCGCTCGTGTTCGTCGCGCTCCGCCTGGTCAACCACTCGCGCACGGGCCGCGCCTGGCGGTCGCTGCGCGAGGACCCGCTGGCGGCCGAGGCGATGGGCATGCCGGTCAACTGGCTGAAGCTGATGGCGTTCTCCTTCGGCGCGGCGACCGCGGCCTTCACAGGCACGCTGTTCGCGGCCCTGAACGGGAGCGTGTTCCCGCTGACCTTCTACTTCGTACTCCTGATCATCGTCTACACGATGGTCATCCTCGGCGGCTCGGGCAGCATGCCGGGTGTCGTCCTGGGCGCGCTGATCGTGAGCCCGCTGCTCGAGTTGCTGCGCGATCCGGGGAAGTCGCGCGTCGTGTTCTACCTCGCGGTGCTCGGCGGAGTGGTCGTGGCGTTCCGCTTCTCGCGGAAGCTCGGGCTGGTCGCTGCGGCGACGGCTGCCTTTGGCTTCGTCGCGCACGCTGTCGCGGGCGCGGTCGACGATAGGTGGGTTGCCGGTGAGCATGCTGGGGGAGCCGGCGGTGCGCTAGCGCACTGGGTGATCGTGCCTTCCCATCTCGCCGGCTGGGTTCCCGTCGTCTCCTACGTGGGGCTGATCGCGGTGGGGTTGTTCCTGACGCTCGTGCCGCAGCGGATCCGGCTCGTACTGTTGGTCCCGACGCTCTACCTCGCCGCGTTCGTGTGGGAGAACGTAATGCTGGTCTACCCGGAACCGGCGCGCTACATCGTCCTCGGTGTCATCCTCATCGCCCTGATGATCCTGCGGCCGAACGGCCTGCTGGGCGAGAAGCGCGTGGAGATCATTTGACCGCCCTGCTCGAGCTGAAGGGCGTGTCGATGTCGTTCGGCGGCCTCAAGTGCGTCGATCAGCTCGATCTGCAGGTGGATGAGGGCGAGATCGTGAGCGTGATCGGGCCGAACGGCGCCGGCAAGACGACCCTGTTCAACCTGATCACCGGCGTCTACGACCCGACCGCCGGCGACATCGTCTTCGCGGGAGAGAGCATCAAAGGCCTCGACCCGCACAAGATCACCCGCAAGGGGATCGCGCGCACGTTCCAGACGCTGCGGCTCTTCCTCAATATGAGCGTCCGCGACAACGTGATGGCCGCCGCGTACTGCCACACGAAGGCAGGCGTGTTCCGCTCGATGTTGCGGACGCCCGGCCAACGCCGGGAGGAGCGCGCGATCCGTGAGCTGGCCGAGCAACGACTCGCGTTCTTCGGCGAGCGCCTGATGGGCTACCGCTGGGACCAGCCAGCGTACAGCCTCTCGTACGCGAACCGGCGCCGGCTCGAGATCGCCCGTGCGACGGCGGCCAACCCGCGGCTGCTCCTGCTCGACGAGCCGGCCGCCGGGATGAATCCGAAGGAGACGCACGAGATCACCGAGCTGATCGGCAAGCTGCGCACCGACGGCGGCTACACGATCCTCGTGATCGAGCACGACATGCACGTCGTCGAGGGCATCTCCGACCGGGTGGTCGCGCTCGACCACGGCGTGAAGATCGCGGAGGGGACATTCCACGAGGTCGCGACCAACCCACGCGTCGTCGAGGCCTACCTGGGGACAAAGACGGCGGACACGAAATGAGCGCGAACGGGACGACAGCCGCTCCGATCCTGCGCCTCTCGGGGATCAACACGTACTACGGGCAGATCCACATCCTGCAGGACGTGAACATCGAGGTCGGGGCGGGCGAACTCGTCTCGCTGCTCGGCGGCAACGCGTCGGGGAAGTCGACGACGCTGAAGACGATTCTCGGGATCGTGAAGCCGCGTACCGGGACGGTCGAGTTCGCCGGCGACGAGGTCACCGACAAGCGGACGAGCTACCGGATCGGGCAGGGGATGGCGATCGTGCCCGAGAACCGCCGGCTGTTCGGGCCGATGTCGGTGCTAGAGAACCTCGAGATGGGCGCGTATCTCAACAAAGACGGGAAGGCCCGCACGGAGGACTTCGATCGCGTCTACGAGCTGTTTCCTTTGCTCCACGAGCGGCGAGCGCAGCTTGCGGGGACGCTGTCCGGTGGCGAGCAGCAGATGGTGGCCATGGGCCGCGCGCTGATGTCGAGGCCGCGCCTGCTGCTGATGGACGAGCCGTCGATGGGGCTCGCACCGATCCTCGTCGAGCGGAGCTTCGAGATCATCAAGCAAGTGCACGACGCGGGTGTCGCGATGCTGGTCGTCGAGCAGAATGCGAACATGGCGCTCTCGATCGCCGACCGCGGTTACGTTCTCTCGACGGGACGCATCGTGCTCGAAGGCAAGGCGGCCGACCTGCTGCAGAACGAAGATCTCCGCAAGGCGTACCTGGGGCGATAGATGGGGCGGGTGGATGTCAACGGGGTTGTGGAGGCGCAGGGTGGCTCGCAGCTGGCGCTAGCCGGAGTTCGACTAGCGGCGGATGGCGTCGCCTTCATGGGAGACCCGGCACGCGATGAGCTGCTGTTCGTCTTCGCGGGTAGCGGAAACCTCGACGGCGAGCTGCTCGAGTCAGGTTCGGCAGTGCTCGTCGTCGCGGGCGAGAGCATCGCGTTGACCGCAGGTCCAGACGGCCTTTCCGCCGTGCGCGCGAGCATAGGCGCCGAGGTCGACTTCCATGCGCCGATGGGCGCTCGCGAGCGCGCGGTGTCCGTTGTAGACGTCGAGCCGGGGAAGGCGACGGGCAGACGCTCGTTCCAGGTGCTGTTCGGGCCGCACAACGGCTCCACCCGCGCGACGATGTTCGTCGGCTACATCCCGCCGGGCGCCGCGCCGTGGCACTACCACCTGTACGAGGAGATCGTCTGGGTCTGGAAGGGCGCCGGTCGCTATCACCTTGCGGGTGGCGTCGAGGAGCTGGCTGGTGGTTGCGCCTTTTGGCTCGCGCCGCGCGAAGTGCACATCGTCGAGAACACGAGCACCGACCGCGAGCTCGCGGTGTTGGGGATCTTCACGCCGGCAGGCAGCCCATCGGCCGCGTACTTGATGCCGGATGTCGCTGCGTCGTATCCGATCGAGGCCACCTCGTGAGTGTCGGCGCCGCGATTCGCGGAGAGTTTCCGATCCTCGAGCACACGACGTATCTCAACTCGTGCTCGCAGGGTGCTCTGTCGCAGCGGGTGCGCCGCGCGTACGAGGATTACCTCGCCGGCTGGGATGCGCGCGGGGCCGAGTGGGAGCACTGGGTCGAGCGGGCCGAGGCGGCGCGGGGCGCCTTCGCCAGGTTGCTGCACGCGGAGCCGACGGAGCTCGCCGTGACGACGTCGGTCTCGCAGGGCGTGAACGGGATCGTCAGCGCGCTGCCGTTCGAGCGCGGCGGGAGGAATCGGATCGTGATCAGCGAGTACGAGTTCCCGACGGTCGGCCAGATCGCGCACGCGCAGGAGCTACGTGGCGCCGAGGTCGTCCACGTGCGGCCGGGGGCGGACGGCTCGATCCCGGTCGAGCGCTTCGCCGAGGCAATCGACGACCGCACCGCGCTCGTCTGCTGTACGACGATGTCGTACCGGACCGGGCATCGGCAGGATGTCGCCGAGATCGCGCGGGTCGCGCACGAGCATGGCGCGCTGTGCCTGGCCGACTCGTACCAGGCGGTCGGCGCGATCGACCTCGACGTGCGCGCGCTCGGCGTCGACTTCGTCACCGGTGGCACGGTGAAGTACCTGCTCGGCTCGGCAGGTCTCGGCTTTCTCTACGTGCGGCGCGAGCTACTTGCGCAGCTGCTGCCGACGCAGACCGGCTGGTTCGCCGACGAGGACATCTTCCAGATGGATATTTCCGACTACTCGCCCGCGGCCGATGCGAGGCGGTTCGATGCGGGGACGCCGCCCGTGCCGAACATCTACGGCGGTGTCGCGGGGATGTCGATCATCGAGGAGGCTGGTGTCGCGGCGATCGAGGCGCACGTCTCGGCGCTGGCGACGCGGCTGATCGCGGGACTGGATGAGCTTGGGGCAACGGTCGTGACGCCGCGCGACCCGGCTGCGCGTGGCCCGCTCGTGTGCGTGTGGTCGAACGATGTGGCGCGGCTCGTCGATGAGCTGGCGGCCGAACGGATCGTCGTGTCGTTGCGCGACGACAACCTGCGTGTCGCGCTGCATCTCTACAACGTCGAGGACGATGTCGACCGCGTGCTCGCGGCGCTGGCTGAGCGCAAGCCGCTCCTGGTGTAGGCGGTGATTCCGCCCGCGCCCGTTGTCCGCTACGGCTCGCACCCGGATCAGAGCGCGAACCTGCACGTGCCCGCGGCGGACGGTGGCCCGTTCCCGTGCGTGATCCTGATCCACGGCGGCTTCTGGCGCGACCGCTGGGATCGAACGCTGATGACGCCGCTGGCGATCGACCTCGCCGAGCGCGGGTACGCCGCGTGGAACGTCGAGTACCGGCGCGTCGGCCAGGTGGGCGGCGGCTGGCCGGGGACGCTCGACGACATCGCCGCCGCGGCGGACGCGCTCGCCGACATCCCCGAGATCGACGCGAGCAGGCTCGTCGCGGTCGGGCACTCCGCCGGCGGGCACCTTGCGCTCTGGCTCGGCGCGCGCACGAACGGCCGCGTTAGCTTGCGTGCTGCCGTCTCGCAAGCGGGCATCGCCGATCTCGCTCAGGGTCACACAGACGACCTCGGCACGGGCGCCATCGCCGACTTGATCGGAGGGAGCCCGGCGGCGCTCCCCGAGCGCTACGCCCACGCGAGCCCAGCTGCGCGGCTCCCGCTCGGGATCGGCCAACTCCTCATCCATGGCGCCGCCGACGACATCGTCCCGCCGTCTCAGAGCCGCGTCTACTACGAGAAGGCACGAGCCGCCGGCGACGATATCGAGCTAGTCGAGCTGCCGGGCGCCGACCACTTCGACGTCGTCGATCCCGCCCACGAAGCGTGGCTAGTCGTCGTTCAGCGCCTGCCCCGCCTCCTCGGCACGGCATGATTCGCGGATGCGGCCGCGCGTCTATCTCGTCGAGCGCGTTCCGGCCGAGGTCGAGGAGGCGATCGCGCGCGACTTCGAGATCGTCGCCACAGCCGCCGAAGCGGACGGGATCGTCGCGATGCTGACCGCGCGGGTCGACGATGTGTTCCTCGATGCGGCCGGCCCGCAGCTTCGCGTCGTCGCGAACTACGGCGTGGGCGTCGATACATCGACCTCGAGGCGACCCGCCGCCACGGCGTCGTCGTGACCAACACGCCGGACGTGCTGACCGCTGCGACCGCCGAGCTTGCGATGGCTCTTCTGCTCGCCCTCGTGCGGCGCGTTGGCGAAGGCGACCGGTTCGTGCGCGCCCGCGAGCCGTGGCGGTTCTCGCTGGAGTTCATGCTCGGCCGAGGCCTCGGCGGCAGGACGATGCTCATCGTCGGGCCTGGCCGAATCGGTCGCGAGACCGCGCGGCTCGCCGAAGCGTTCGGCATGCGGGTGGCTTTCGCCGGCCGCAACGACCCGCTCCACACGCTGCTCGGCGAGGCAGACGTCGTCAGCCTGCACTGCCCATCGACCGCGGAGAGCCGCCACCTGATCGACGCCGCCGCACTCGCCGCGATGAAGCCGTCGGCCGTTCTCGTCAACACCGCGCGAGGCCCGATCGTCGACGAGGCCGCGCTCGTCGCAGCGCTTTGCGCAGGAACGATCGCCGGCGCCGCGCTCGATGTCTACGAGCGCGAACCGCAGGTGCACGAGGGCCTGCTCGACCTCGACAACGTCGTGCTGACTCCGCATCTCGGCAGCGCGACCCGCGAGGCTCGCGTCGCCATGGGGATGCTGTGTGTGGAAGGCTTGCGGGCGGTGCTGCTCGATGATCGGATCCCGGCGAACGTCGTCGTCTCGTGAGCTTCGGCTCGGCCTCGATGTGGGGGACGCTGGAGCGCGTCCTCGTCCGCCCGCCGCTGCCCGAGGATGTCGCGGCTTGGCGCGAGTACGCGTGGCGATCGGAGCCTGATCCCGTCGTGGCCGCCGCCGAGCACGAGGCGTTTCGTGCGCTGCTCGAGGCGGCGGGCGCCGAGGTCATAGTCTCGCATCACGACCCCGGCAACCCGGACGCGATTTACACGTACGACCCGACGCTCGTCGGCGCGAAGGGCGCGGTGCTGCTGCGGCCGGGGAAGGAAGGGCGGCGCCGCGAGGCGGACGCCACGGCCGATGCGCTTGCCGCAGCTGGAGTCCCCGTCATCTCTCGCGTCACCGGTGACGCGACGGTCGAAGGCGGCGACACGCTCTGGCTCGATGCGACGACCCTTCTCGTCGGCCACGGCTACCGAACAAACGGTCTCGGTATAGAAGCGCTCGCGCAGGCCTTTCCAGGCGTGGACGTGATCGCGTTCGACCTGCCGCACTGGAACGGCGACGGCGAGGTGCTGCACTTCATGTCGTACATCTCGCCGCTCGACCATGACCTCGCGGTCGTCTACCCGCGCCTTGCCCCAGTACGTCTCCTCGAGCTGCTTGCAGAGCTCGGGATAGAGACCGTCGAGGTGCCCGACAGCGAGTTCGAGTCGATGGGTGCAAACGTGCTGGCGCTCGGGCCGCGGCGCGCGTTGGCGCTCGACGGCAACCCCGAGACGCGCCGCCGGATGGAGCGAGCCGGTGTCGACGTCACGGTCTATACCGGGAACGAGATCTCGCTCAAAGGCGACGGCGGGCCAACCTGCCTGACGCGTCCGCTCCTGCGCCGCGAACCCTAGACATCTTCCAGCGAGAGTTGCTGGAAGTCCGACAACCCGGAGACGCCGACGCCGACGAGCCGCAGCGACCCGGGCCGGTCGCGTAGTCCTCGGTCGAGCAGGCCGCAGGCAAGGTCGCCGATCTGGGTCGCGTCGTCGATCGGCGCAGCGAGTGTCGTCGAGCGGGAGCGGATCGAAAAGTCGGCGTAGCGGAGCTTTGCGGTGACTGTTCGCGCGGAGAGCTTCGAGCGGACGAGGTGGCCGCCGACCTCGTCCGCCATCCGCCGGACTTCGGCGTGCAGCGCGGCGCGATCGGAGAGATTGCGCTCGAAGGTCTCCTCGACCGAGATCGACACGCGCTCGGTGTCGAGCTCCAGGTCGCGCGGGTCGATGCCGAGCGCCCGGTCGCGGAGTAGACGTCCGACCTGGCCCGGGAGAACCGCGCGCAGCTCCAGGTCGGTGAGCGCCGCGAGCGACCCCACCGTCGCGATGCCCGCCGCCGCGAGCCGCTCCTCGGCCTTCGGGCCAACGCCAGGCAGCGCGCGCACCGGCAACGGCGCCAGGAAGCGCGCCTCGGTTCCGGGTCGTACGACGGTGATCCCGCCGGGCTTGCGGCGCTCTGAAGCGACTTTGCAGACGACCTTCGAGGTCGAGACGCCGAGCGCGCAGGTCAGGCTCGTGCGCGCGCGCACCGCGGTTTGGACAGCCTCGGCGATCGTCCGTGCGCGGGTGAACTCGTCGATCACCGAGCCGAGATCGAGATAGCCCTCGTCGAGTCCGGTGCGCTCGAACCGCGGCACGACCTCGCCGATCGCCGCCCACACCTCCTGCGAGTACTGCCGATAGAGCATGTGTCGCGGCCGGACGAAGACGACGTCCGGGCAGCGGCGCAGCGCCTCGGCTGAGCTCATCGCCGATCGGATCCCGAAGCGGCGCGCGACATAGTTCGCCGTCGCTACGACGCCGCGGCCATGCGGATCTCCGCCGACGACGAGCGGCCGCGAGCGAAGCGTCGGATTCTCGAGCTCCTCAACGGCGGCGTAGAACGCGTCGAGGTCGAGGTGGGCGAGGATAGGCATCTGCACAAGGCTACGAGTTGGTGTCCCGGGCTTGACCTACGGCGTGAACGTGGCGACGATCGTGGATGTGATCGTGCCCGGCACCTCTCGTGCTTTGCTACTCGTTGCGACGGTTGGTCTGCTCCTGGCCGGTTGCGGTGGTGGCTCGACGCGCACCTTCACGATTCCGTCGTCAGCTATGGAGCCGACGCTCCATTGCGGCAAGCCTGCACCGGGGTGCGAGGGCAGTGCGGATGACAAGGTAGTCGTCGAATCCGGGAGCGGAAACCTGGCGAGAGGCGACATGGTCGTCTTCAAGGCGCCGCCACAAGCCACGGTGAAGTGCGGGGTCGGCGGCACCTACATCAAGCGCATCATCGGCAAGGTTACGAAGATCATCCATGCGGAATAGCCCAAGCCTGAGGCGCAGCGGGTGATCTCAGGCCCGCCGCCTCCGGCGATTGTGCAGCCGGCTGCGTACGAGGTTTCGTATGGACTCGTCTCCGGGTGGGTCGCCCAGGGCACTCGGCGGATCGTGGTTCGGGCTGGCTCGCGGGAGGTCGCCAACAAGCGAGTTGTCGGTCGTCACTTCACGCTGCGCGTGGATCTGCCGCCGCGTGAGCTCACGCTCTCGGTCACCGCGGTCGGACCGAGCGGGCACCGTGCGACGAGCCGTGTCGAGCACGTCGTCGGCCTCCCTCAAGCCGCGTCGCCAGCAGCGCACGCCCCGCACCAGGATGTCGTGCTCGTACGCCGGATTCGCCAGCTCGTTGCCGGCTACGGCGGCACGTGCGCGGTTTACGTCGAGAACCTCGCCGACGGCAGCGGCGCCGCCTGGAACGCTCGGGCGCGATTCCCCGCCGCGTCGACGCTGAAGCTCGCGATCGCCGTCACCGCGCTCGCCGACGGCGAGACGGCCGGCCCCGGCACGCTGACCGACTCGCTGCTGCGGCGGATGATCGAGGACTCCGACAACGACGCGGCCGACGAGCTCGAGATCCACGTCGCAGGCTCGACCTCGGCGGGCGGGCATCGTGTCGATGCGCTGATGCAGGAGCTCGGCCTCGACGACACGCTGATGTACGGGGGCTACGAGCGCGACCTCTCATCTGCAAGCGGTGATCCGATCTCGCTGCGCGTCGACGACCAGCCGAGCTTCGCGCGCGGCAAGTACACGAGCGCGCGGGATCTCGCCGGGCTTCTCCGCGCCGTCTGGCTCGCCTCGCGCGGGCTCGGCCCGCTGCACGCGCGCGAGCCGTCGTTCACCGCCGGCGACGCACGCCACCTCCTCTATCTGCTCGCGTTCGTTCGCGATCGAGGCAAGCTCGATCGCGAGATTGGCCGCGCCCCGGAAATCCAAGTGCTGCACAAGGCCGGCTGGATCAACACAGTTCGCCACGACAACGGCCTCGTCTTCTGGCGCGGCGGCGTGTTCCTCGCAACCGTGATGACGTATCGCGCAGGTGGCGTCGGCAGCGCCTCGGACATCCTCGCGGGCCGCGTTGCAAGCGCGGCGCTCGCCCGATTCCGCCGCTCGACTTAGACCTTGCTCTGGCAGCTACGC
>JANYJX010000062.1 GCA_025358355.1 Actinomycetes bacterium
CGACCGCTGCCGCGGCGAGCGTGAGCGTCCCTGCGGCCAGCACAATGGCGAGCTGCCGTTTCGACCTTCCCATCGTTTCCTCCTCGTCTTGTGACAACCGCCGACCGATCATTCCACTCGACCTTCGGCGACGCAACTGGCTAGCCGGCCGGGATCGAGGTCAGCGCGCCGTCGATCGTGTGCACGCTACCGGTGATGTATGCGGCGTCCTCCGAGCAGAGGAACACGACGAGCTTGCCGACCTCGGACGGGAGCCCCAGCCGGTGCATCGGCACGACGTCGAGATAGAACTCCTCGTCGATCGCTCCACGCGCGACATCTGCGTCCCACATCGGAGTGCGGAGAACACCTGGCGCGATCGCGTTGACGCGAACACCCTGCGGGGCCCACTCGGCGGCAGCGACGCGCGTCATCATGATCACCGCCGCCTTGGGCGCGCAATAGGTCATACGGCCCGCGTTCGGCGAGAAGCCTCGGATCGACGAGATGTTCACCACCGAGCCGGAGCCCTGCGGCAGCATGATCCGTCCCGCAGCCCGCATGCAGTAGAAGACGCCGGTCTGCATGACGGCGATCGAGTCGTGCCAGTCCTCGTCGGTGACGTCTTGCGTATGCGGCCCGACACGGCTAATCCCTGCGTTGTTGACGACGATGTCGAGCCGGCCGAAATCTGACGCAACCGTGGCGAAAACGTCGTCGACTTCCGCCCGCTGAGACACGTCCATCGGGTACGCGCGGGCTGTGACGCCGGTCTCGGAAAGCTCTTTCGCCGCCACGTCCGCGGACTCGCTGTCGATCTCGAGGACGGCCACCGAAGCGCCTGCCTCTGCGAGCTGCTGCGCGATGCCGCGGCCGAGGCCCGCTCCCGACCCGGTCACGATTGCGACCTTTCCGTTCAACGCGCCCATCCGACGACACTCTCCTCAACTCGCGGTGAACGGAGGCTTGCCGATCGTACTGCGTCCCCGCCTCGAGTCAAAATACCCGTTCGTCATTTCGTGAGGGTCAGGCGACGCGTCAGCGAGAGCCACCACCCATCGGACTACTGCAGATCACGGAGTGAACTCGAGCTCCGGGCGAGGCAGAAGCTACGGACTGTGAGATACTCGCAGCCCTCCCCTGCCCGCAAGGAGGCTCCATGACAAGCACCACGCCGTCGAGGCCTCCCCACCGACTGGAGCGCCTGCGCGACTGGATGGACGACGAACAGATCGACTGCGCCGTCGTCCTAGGCGCAGACAACGTCAACCATCTGTGCGGCTACTGGCGCTACTACGGCGGGCCGTCCGCGCTCGTCGTGGGCCGGGATGGCGAACGGACCCTGGCCGTGATGCTGGACGAGGGGTCGACCGCCCGGGAGCTCTCCAGCGCGGACGAGGTGCTCGGCTACGGCGAACGCGGCTTCGGCATCAACCTCGATCCGGTGGCCGACCTGATCACCACGGTCGCGTCCGTTCCCGTGCTGGCAAGGGCCCAACGCGTCGCGGTCGCCTCGGAGCTCTCCGGTGCCGACGCCCGACTCGCCGCCGCGATCTCGGGGAAGCCGGTCGACGCGACAGGCGCCCTCCACCGAATCCGATTGATCAAGGACTGGGACGAACTTGAGAAGATCGCGGCAAGCTACGAACTCTGTTGGCTGGCGCAGAATGTCGTCGCGCAGTCGAGCGCCGTCGGCACGAGCGAGATCGAGCTGTTCACGGCCGCGCAGGCGGCAGCGCAGATCGCCGCCGGTGAGCCGATCGAGTTCCTCTGCGATCTCCTCTCCGGTCCGAACACGGCGAAGGTCTGCTGTCCGATCCACGTCGCTGGAACGCGCGCGCTCAGGCCAGGCGATCCAGTGGTCGCAGACATCGTCGTGCGCTCGCACGGCTACTGGGGCGACACCGCCGAGACTCACGTGGCCGGAGCGAACGCCGAGGCGGAGGAGGTACGTTCCGAGCTCCTCGGCATCCTCGAGCAGGCCCGGCGGGAGCTCGTGCCGGGCGCGACCGGTTCCGAGGTGTTCGCGAACATGCACGCTCGGATCACGGCGGCATTCCCAGGCGGAGAGTTCCCCCACCATGGTGGACACGCTCTCGGGCTGACACCGTTCGAGGATCCGCACCTGATCCCTTCGGACACCGCCCCGTTCGAACCGTGGATGGTGCTCGCGGTCGAGCCCGGGGTCTACTTCCACGAACGCTTTGGCGCCCGCGTCGAGAACGTCTTCGTTGTCACGCCAGAAGGCGGTGTCGAGTTGCGGGCAGCAATGAGCGGTGCACTCCATGGGGGCTAAGAGCCTCCACCACACTGGCTACACGATCTCGAACCTCGACCGCTCGGTCGCGTTCTACCGTGACCTGCTGGGCTGCGAGGTCGTCGCGACACAGGAGAAGCAGGGCGGCTATCTCGCTGCGATCGTCGGCTACCCCGACGCGCACGTCCGCATGGCCCACCTCCGCGTTCCCGGGGGCGAGCACGTGATCGAGCTCTTCGAGTACCTGTCGCCGCCGGGTGGCCGGGTAGACGTCGAGCCGCGCAACGTCGGCGCCTCGCATCTGTGCTTCGTCGTGGACGACCTACGCGCACTCTACGAGCGGCTGCAGGAGCATGGTGTGAGGTCGTTTCTCAGCCCGCCGGTCGATGTCGACACCGGGATCAACCGGGGCGGTCTCGCCCTCTACGTGCACGACCCTGACGGCATCATCCTCGAGTTGTTCCAACCGCCGCCGGCACGGACGTCGTGATTCGCGCCCAGCCCTCGAGTGCGGCCGTGACGATCTGGTCCGTCTCCCCGAGGTAGGTCATGGGATCGAGAACGTCGTCGAGCGGCGGCAGTGCGGCCAAGACATCGTCTTCCAGTGTTCTTTCAAGCGCCTCACGAAGAGATATGTCCCCCGTTCGAGCGAGCAGCGAAGCGTCGTAGACCAGGGCATGCGCGGCTCCACGCCCGACGACGTGGCCGACTGCGATCATCGCCGCCTCGGCCATGATCAGGCCACCTTCGCGTTCGAGGTTGGCACGCATGCGGTCAGGGAAGAAACGGAGCCCCTCCACGACGCTTCCAACGGCAGTCAGGGCTCCGGCCGTCGCGGCAAACGCGATCGGGATCGCGTCCCACTCCGCCTGCCACTCGCCAGCAGCGCGCTCGTGCGTCACCTGGAGGGCGGCGACTAGGGCACCGACGTGCTGACCCGCGAGGATACTCATGCCGACCGCCGTCTCGCTGCCGACCGGGTTGGCCTTCTGCGGCATGGTCGAGGAGGCACCACGGTGGTAGCCCTCCTCTTCTGCGAGCTCGCCGATCTCGGGACGGGACAGCTCCACTACCTCTCGCGCGAGCCTGCCGCACGTTCCCGCGAGCGCGGCAAGCACGAAGCCGACCTCAGCCACCGCGTCGCGGGCCGCGTGCCAGGGTACATCGACGACGCCTAGCCCCAGCCGCTCGGCCACGCTGTGGCGTACGGCACGGCTTTGCTTCCCGAGCGCGGCTGCCGTGCCCGCGGCGCCGAACAGCTGGACGACGGCGAGCCGCCCGCGGGCGGCGTGGAGCCGCTCGAGATGCCGGGTCAGCTCGGCTACGAAGACCGCGAGCTTCCCTCCGAGGGTGATCGGGACGGCCGGCTGTGCGTGCGTGCGACCCGGCATCACCGTCGAGCGATGCTCGCCTGCCAGCCGTGCGAGCCCGTCACCGAGGGCGCGTGCCAGAACGTCGATTCGGTCAAGCGCACAGGCGCAAACGAGCGCAAGGCCCGTGTCCATGATGTCCTGGGTCGTCGCACCCCAGTGCAGGTAGCGGGCGGCGGTGTCGGACTGCTCGCTCAGCTGCTCAAGCAAGGGCAGAATCGGGTAACCGACGACCCGCGTCCGCTCGTTCAGGCGTACGAGATCGATGTGTTCGGGCACCGCGACCGCGTCGATGGCGGCGACAGCCTCGCCCGGAATGATCCCGTGCTCAGCCTGGGCCGCCGCAAGCGCGCGCTCGACCTCGAGCCAGGCGCCGACGAGCGACGCCTGCGAGAAGCAACCCTCAAGTTGGTCGTCGCCGAACACGTCGACGAGCGGCAGGAACACCATACGACCCTCTCCGTGCGCTCGGGTGGCTCGGATCCGTCGCGCGAGTGTACTCTCGTCACCCACGATGCCCTCTGAGCGCAGGTATCCACGGTGAGGATCACACGAGTCGAGTCGATCGTCCTTCGCGTCGCGCAGGTCGACACGGGGCGCGCCGATGGAACACAGGACGCGTTCCTGGTGCGCATCCACACCGACGAGGGAATCGTCGGCATCGGCGAGGCAGACACTTCGCCGTACGTCGCTCGCACGATGATCGAGATGCCGTCCTCCCACGCGATCGCGCGTGGCCTCGGCGAGCTCTTGGTCGGCGAAAACCCCCTCGACATCGAGCGCATCTGGCAACTGCTCTTCCACGGCAGCGACCATTACGGCCGGGGCGGTGCAGCGCTGCACACGATCAGCGCCATCGACATCGCACTGTGGGACATTGTCGGCAAGGCCTCCGGCCGGTCCGTCGTCGAGCTTCTCGGCGGGGCGCGCGTCGCCGGGCTCCCCGTCTACGCCAGCGAAGTGATGCCGGAATCCGCCGACGAGGTGCGGGTGATCGCCGAGAGTGCCGTTGCTGGCGGGTACTTTGCACTCAAGCTCGGGTGGGGGCCGCTCGGCAGCGACCTCGACCGTGACGAGGAACTTGTACGAGCAGCGCGAGAGGTGCTCGGGCCTACCCGTTCGCTGATGATCGACGGCGGGCGCGCGTACACTGTCAAGCACGCGCTTGAGTTTCTCCGCCGGGTCGAGGACGTCGGGCTGTACTGGTTCGAGGAGCCGCTCGAGCCAGACGACTACGCGGGCTACCGGAGACTGTCTGACCGGACGGGCGTCCGGATCGCGGCTGGCGAAGCAGACTCCGGGATCGCGGCGTTCCGGATGCTCGTCGAGCACTCGCACGTCGACGTTCTCCAGCCCGACGTTGCTCGGTGTGGCGGCTTCAGCGTGGCACGCCAGATCGCTGACCTCGTGCGGGGTCGAAGCGTCGAGGTCGTACCGCACTGCTTCTCGACGGGCGTCCTCGTCGCCGCCTCGCTGCACTTCGCAGCAGCGCTCGACCGGCCGACGCTCTCGGAGTTCTCGGTCGCCGACTCGCCGCTCGTCAACGGTCTGCTGACAGAGCCGTTCGTGCTCACAGACGGCCAGCTCGCCGTCCCGACCGGCCCCGGCCTTGGCATCGAGCTCGCCGAAGACGTCGTCGAGCGGATGCGGGTGAGCTGATGGCGACGATCGAGTTCGATCAGGTGACGAAGCGCTTCCCGGACGGCACGGTGGCTGTGAACGCGATCGAGCTAACGGTGGCCGACGGCGAGTTCATGATCTTCGTCGGCCCGTCCGGTTGCGGCAAGACGACCGCCCTGCGCATGGTCGCCGGACTCGAGGAGGTCACTTCAGGCGAGATCCGTATCGGCGGACGCGTCGTCAACGACCTAGAGCCGCCCGATCGTGACATTGCAATGGTCTTCCAGAACTACGCCCTGTATCCGCACATGTCGGTAGAGGACAACATCGGGTTCCCGCTCCGGATGCAACGGGTACCGAAGCGGGATATGAGATCGCGTGTCGGCGACGTCGCCGAGCTGCTCGGGATC
>JANYJX010000080.1 GCA_025358355.1 Actinomycetes bacterium
GTGCGGGAATGACGCCTGAACGGACGGCCTCATTCCAAATGGCCGACTCCACGCTAACCGAACCAGCCGCGCATGCAGAGGATGCCGAGGCGTGTGTAGACCCTCGCGTGCTGGCCAGGGTGGGTAAACAGCCAACGGACGGCGAAAAAGGTTGGCGGAGCCAAGAAGGCGAAGCCCGTCGTCATGGCGAGCGATTTCAGCTCCCCCGACAACAGTTGCGACAGGATGAGCCCCGCGCCCGCGATGGCTGGGATCATCCCAGCGGTGCGCCTCGATGCCGATCGTTGGCCGAGCGCACCGAACGGGTTATCCTGCTGATACGCGACGCTCAACTTCTTCCACATGAGGATGCCGATCACAGCTGTCACGACGAGTGTCAGTAGCGCGGGACAGCTCGACATCTTGAGCAGGCCGCGCAGGCCTTGCAGACCGGCGATGCCGACGAACACGAGAGAGGCGATCATCATCGCGCGGCCGAGACCCCGCACCTGCCCGCGCGTGACCCCGGAGAGGCGGAACCGGCCGCGTGGCTGCGAGGCAACCGAGCTTCCTGCTGGCGAATGCGCCATACATCCGTCATCGGCAGTGCAAGGACGGCTCCTGAGCGACGCACCTCCACCAAGGCACCAATCAGGTGTGCGACGGTGATCCCGCTCTACCGACTGCTGTTAGTAGACGTACACCGGCGTGCTCTGGATCGCGAAGTCGTAGACGCCCTGCGCTTCCGGCGCAGGTAGGCGCACGCAGCCGTGTGACGCCGGATACGCCGGCACCGACGAATACGCGTGCATCGCGATCCCGCCGTGGAAATACGAGGCCCACGGCATCCACACCTTGAACGGCACCGACCACGAGAGCTGCTCCTTGCGGTACACGGTGAACGAGCCCGACGGCGTCTCGCGGCCGGGCGCGCCCGTTGACGTGTGGATCGCGCGCACAACGCTTCCGTTCTCGACCTCGAGGAGCACGCCGAGGCTGCGGTGCACTTCGATGTGACGTCCAGGATCGGTCACTGCCGGCTGCGGGCGGGTCGCGCGCAGGACCTCGGCGAACGACTCGGTCGTCAGCGTGCCGTCGCGGGTCAGGCCGCGCCAGGCCTCGAACGCGGTCAGCGCTTGCGAGGTCGCGTAGTCGAGCGTGCCGGTGACCTCGTCGTGGCCGAGCCAACCCGTGTCGGCGAGAAGCGTCTGCGCGAGCCGCACTTGGCCGGGCTCCTCGAGGTCGTCCGCCGTCAGCGTCGCCGTGATTGCGGGTGCCATCGTCGGCGCGAGCTGCGTGAGATCCCACCAGCCATCCGCCGATGGATGCCAGCGTAGGCCGAGCTCGGGATACATCGTCACGAGCTGGCCGGAGACCGAGACGCGGAAGCGCCGCAGGCTCGCGAACTGCTGCAGCGTCCGGCCGATCTGGAGGACGCGCAGCGCGAGCCTCGCCGGCTTCACCGGTGTCGCCGAGCCTGCGGTCTGCGTGAGGAAGCGGCCGTCGAGCTGGATCGTCAGCGCGGAGCCGGTGCGGCGGAAGCCGAGCAGCCGAGTCCCGTGAGCGAACGCGGTGCGCGCGCCACCGCGCGCCTCGGGTGCCGTCGGGCCGGCGAGCAGCGTGCGGAGCACGGCCGGAACCAGCGGTCCTCTCGCGCCGACATCGCGGACGCCGTAGCGCAGCTGATTGCCCTGCGGGAACCAGGCGCGCACGAGCGTGCCGGCGCCGACGGGCGCGGCGAGCGCCAGGAAAACAGACGAGACGAGGACGCCGGCGGCAACGCGCATTCCAGCTGAGAGAGTTCGACTTCGCCGCATCAAAACCCTTGTCGGCCGTCCGGCGAACAAAGATGAGTCCTCTGATCGCATTCTCAGCCCCCAGCTATGCGCAAGTTCGCCGTGTCTTTGGCGGCTTCGTGCGCGCGGTGTACCGGCTCGAAGTCGTCGGGGCCGAGAACATCCCGGCGTCAGGCGGTGCGGTGATCGCAGGCAACCACGAGTCGATTCTCGACGGGATCATCCTCGGGGCGGCGGTCGAGCGTGACCTGTGCTTCCTCGGGAAGTCGGAGCTGTGGCGATACCGGCCGCTTGCGTGGGCACTCGACGGGATCGGCGCCATCCGGATCGAACGTGGCCGCGGCGATGTGGAGGCGCTCGCGCGGGCCGTGCGGGCGCTCGAGTCGAGTCGAGTCGTTGCGATCTTCCCGCAGGGCGCCGTGCGTGGCGACCGGCGCTGGCGCCGCGGCGCCGCTCGACTCGCATTGGCTACGGGCGCGCCGGTTGTTCCCGTGTGCCTCGTCGGTACGGCTCGGGCGTTGTCGCGAACGAGAATCGGCTTCCCGCGGCTGCGTATCGTGTTCGGAGAGCCGATCCAGGTTGTCGCGACCCCGGACGATCCTGATGCGGCAACCGAGCTGACGGAGCGGCTGCGTGTCGCAGTCGAGGCTCTGGAGTAAGAGCCCAGCCTCTAGCCGATCCGTACTCTTGATCCATGGCAGGCAATCGCGGTCACGGATTCATTCGGGGTGAGATGCCCGACCGGCCCGCCGACAAGCACGTGCGCCGCGCGAACCTGCGCCGGATTGCCGGCCTCTTCCGGCCGTACCGCGCGAAGCTGAGTGGGGTCTGCGGGCTGATTCTCGTTTCCGCCGGACTCGGCGTCGTGTCGCCGTTCCTGCTCAGGGGCGTGCTCGACACCGCGATTCCGCACCACCGCACCGGGCTGCTCGGGGCGCTCGCCGGCGGGATGATCGCGATCGCGATCGTCACCGGCGGGCTCGGCGTCGTGCAGACACTGCTCTCGAACCAGGTCGGCCAGCGCGTGATGCACGACCTGCGCACGTCGGTGTATCGCCACCTGCAGCGGATGTCGCTCGCATTCTTCACCCGGACGCGAACCGGAGAAGTGCAGAGCCGGATCGCCAACGACATCGGTGGCGTCGACGACGTCGTCACCTCGACAGCGACGTCGGTGGTCTCGAACGCAACAACGGTGCTCGCGACGACGGTCGCGATGATCCTGCTCGACTGGCGTCTCGCCGCGTTTGCGCTCGCGCTGCTGCCGGTCTTCGTCTGGATGACGAGGCGTGTGGGCGATCAGCGACGCAAGATCACGACCGTCCGCCAGGGCGCGATGGCCGACATCTCGTCGCTCGTCCAGGAATCGCTGTCAGTTTCCGGGATCCTGCTCGGCAAGACGATGGGCCGCTCCGGCGAACTGGCCGAGCGCTTTGCGGGCGAGTCGGAGCGGCTCGCCGACCTCGAGGTGCGCAGCCGGATGACCGGACGCTGGGTAATGTCGGCGATCCAGACCTCGTTCGCGGTGATGCCTGCGTTCGTCTACTGGTTCGCCGGCACGCTCCTCGCGCATGGCAGCACGAGCATCTCCGTGGGCACGCTCGTCGCGTTCACGACGTTGCAGACGCGGCTGTTCTTCCCGATCGGCAGCCTGCTCGGCGTGCAGATCGAGGTGCAGAGCTCGCTCGCGCTCTTCGACCGGATCTTCGAGTACCTCGACCTCGACGTTGACATCGAGGAGGGCACGCGCTCGCTCGATCGGCCGCGCGGCGACGTGCGGTTCGACGGTGTCTGGTTCCGCTACGAGGAGCACAGGTGGACGCTCGAGGACATCTGCTTCGAGGTGCCGGCTGGGACGAAAACGGCGATCGTTGGGGAGACCGGCTCGGGCAAGACGACCGTCGCGTATCTCGTGGCGCGGCTCTACGACGCGAATCAGGGCGTGGTGACGATTGACGGCGTCGATATGCGTGACCTGACGTTCGACTCGTTGGCCGCCGCGGTTGGGGTCGTCTCGCAGGAGACGTATCTCTTCCACTCGACGGTGCGCGAAAACCTGCGCTTCGCGAAGCCGGAGGCCACCGACGAGGAGGTGGAGGATGCCGCGCGGGCCGCACAGATTCACGAGCTGATCGCCGGCTTGCCTGAGGGTTACGACACCGTTGTCGGCGAGCGCGGCTACCGCTTTTCCGGCGGCGAGAAGCAGCGGATTGCGATCGCGCGCACGGTTCTGCGCAACCCGCCGATTCTTGTGCTCGACGAGGCGACCTCGGCACTCGACACGCAGACCGAGCGCCTCGTTCAGGAGGCGCTCGAGCGGCTGGCGGCGGGGCGGACGACGATTGCGATCGCCCATCGCCTATCGACCGTGCGTGACGCCGACCAGATCGTCGTGCTCGACGGAGGTCGGGTCGCCGAAGTCGGAACGCACGACGAGCTGCTCGCGCGCGGCGGTCGCTACGCGGCGCTCGTCTCGCGTGACGCCGACGCCGCGCTCGTCTAGCGCGAGCAGGGTTGCTACCGACGCGCGCCAGCCGGGCCGCGCGTAGCATGCGGCGGTTCTCCGGGCGACGGCGGCCGGTAGTCCAGGTCTGTTCGCCTGCGCGCACCTGCACCGCGACACCGACAGAGGAGACTTGGATGACGACGAATCTCTCGGGGCACGGCCTCTCGCCGCAGGGCTCGGTCCATCGGAGTCAGACGGTGTCGCAGCTCTATATGGACGCGGTGCGGCGCGGTGACGGGCAAATCGTCGAAGGTGGGCCGCTCGCCGTCGACACCGGCAAGCACACGGGCCGCTCGCCGAACGACAAGTTCATCGTGCGCGAGCCGGGCTCCGAAGATCGCATCTGGTGGGGCGCGAACCGGCCGCTCGAAGAGGCGCAGTTCGATGGCCTGCGCGGCAAGGTCATCGCACATCTCGACGCGCAGCCGGTGCTCTACGTCGTCGACGCTTTCGCGGGTGCGGACGCTGCGCACCGGATCGCGGTGCGCGTCGTCACCGACAGCCCGTACCACGCGCTTTTCTCGAAGACGCTGTTTATCGAGCCGACCGCCGAGGATCTCGCCGACTTCGAGCCGCAAGCGCTGGTGCTCCACGCGCCGTCCGTCGAAGCCGTGCCCGAGGAAGACGGCACGCGAACCGGCACGTTCGTCGTGCTTCACCCAAGCCGCTCGGAGGTCGTGATCGGCGGCACGTTCTACGCGGGCGAGATCAAGAAGTCGATCTTCACGGTGATGAACGACCGGCTGCCGCGCGAGCGCGTGCTGCCAATGCACTGCTCCGCGAACGTCGGCAGCGACGGCGCGGTCGCGATCTTCTTTGGCCTTTCGGGAACCGGCAAGACGACGCTGTCGGCCGACCCGGAGCGCCAGCTGATCGGCGACGACGAGCACGGCTGGGGCGACACCGGGGTCTTCAACATCGAGGGCGGCTGCTACGCGAAGGTGATTCGCCTGTCGGCGAAGGCGGAACCAGCGATCTTCCGGACGACGCACACCTACGGCACGATCCTCGAGAACGTCGTCGTCGACGAGCATGGAATAGTCGATCTCGACGACGGCTCGAAGACCGAGAACACGCGCGCCGCGTACAAGCTCGAGGAGATCGGCAACGCGCTGCCCGCGAAGCAGGCGGGCCACCCGAGCTCGGTCGTGTTCCTCACCGCCGACGCGTTCGGGATCCTGCCGCCGATCGCGCGGCTGACCCGCGACCAGGCGATGTACTGGTTCCTCTCCGGCTTCACCGCGAAGCTCGCCGGGACGGAGATCGGCGTGAAGGAGCCGCAGCCGACGTTCTCGACGTGCTTCGGCGCACCGTTCCTGCCGCTGCTGCCGTCGGTCTACGCGCGGATGCTCGGCGAGAAGCTGGATGCGCATGGCTCGACGGTCTGGCTCGTCAACACGGGGTGGACGGGTGGGCCGTACGGCGTGGGCGAGCGGATGCCGATCGATGCGACGCGCGCTTTGCTCCACGCGGCGCTCTCGGGCGAGCTGGTCGGTGCGCCGTGTCGGACCGACGAAATCTTTCGTCTTGCGGTGCCCGTCGCGGTGTCGGGTGTGGATCCCGCGCTGCTCGATCCGCGCTCGACGTGGAGCGACCCGGTCGCCTACGACGCGAAGGCCCGCGAGCTGGCGGGCCTGTTCCGCGAGAACTTCAAGCAGTTCGCCGATGTCGTTCGCGCAGAGACCGCCGCGGCAGGCCCAGTCGGCTGAGACTCGGCGGCTGACGACGCGGCTAGACCGGTCGATTCGATAGCGTCCGGCGGGATGGCTGAGACCCACGACGTGCTCGTGATCGGCGCCGGCTGTGCGGGTATGCGCGCCGCGATCGAGGCCTTCGACAAAGGTGCGAACGTCGGCGTCGTCTCGAAGCTCCACCCGACGCGCAGCCATTCCGGCGCCGCGGAGGGTGGCATCAACGCGGCGCTCGGCAACACCGCCGAGGACAGCCCGGAGACCCACGCCTTCGACACGGTCAAGGGCTCCGACTACTTGGGCGACCAGGACGCGATCGAGATCTTCACGCGCGAGGCGCCCGGCGACATCTACCAGCTCGAGCACTGGGGCGCGGTCTTCACGCGCAACGAGGACGGCCGGCTCGCCCAGCGGCCCTTTGGCGCGGCCGGCTCGCCGCGCACGGTATTCGCAGCAGACATCACGGGCCATGTCCTGATTCACGTCCTCTATGAGCAGCTGATGAAGCGCGTCGCGCAAGACGCCTCGCGGATGACGGTGTACGAGGAGTACTTCGCGTGGCGGCTTGTGATCGAGGACGGTCGCTGCCATGGCGTCATCAGCTGGGACCTCCTGCACGGTGGCCTGAAGTTCGTTGGCGGCGGCGCGACTATCCTCGCGACAGGTGGCGCCGGTCGCATCTACCGGACGACGACGAACGCGTACGCCTGCACCGGTGACGGCATGGCGATGGCGCTGTACGCGGGCCTGCCGCTGAAGGACATGGAGTTCATGCAGTTCCACCCGACGACGATGTACCCGACCGGGATCCTGCTCACGGAGGGTTGCCGCGGCGAGGGCGCCTACCTGATCAACAAGGACGGCGAGCGCTTCATGGCGCGCTATGCACCGAACGCGCTCGAGCTTGCCTCGCGCGACGTCGTCTCGCGCTCCGAGCAGACCGAGATCGACGAAGGGCGCGGTGTCAACGGCTCGGTCTTTCTCGACATGCGCCACCTCGGCGCGGAGAAGATTCTCGATCGGCTTCCCGGCTCGCGCGAGCTCTCGATGGTCTATGCCGGCATCGACCCGATCTACGCTCCCGTCCCGGTTCGGCCCGGTGCTCACTACCACATGGGTGGCGTCGAGACCGACGAGTGGGGCCGCACCGAGCTCGAGGGCCTCTACGCAGCCGGCGAGAACGCGTGTGTCTCGGTGCACGGCGCGAACCGGCTCGGCGGGAACTCGCTGATGGAGACGATCACCTTCGGTCGCCGCTCCGGGCAGCACGCTGCGGAGTGGGCGCTGTCGCAGGCTGCCGGTGCTGATGCGGCCGAGTCTCATCTTGCCGATGCAGATCGCGACCTGAAGACGCTGCTCGGTCGGACGAACGGCGAGCGCCCGTGGCAGATCCGCGACGCGCTCGGCGCGACGATGTTCGAGAACTTCGGTGTCTTCCGTCGCGAGCAGCAGATGCTGGCCGCGATCGACGATGTCGACGCGCTACGCGAGCGCTACGCGAGCGTCATCGTCGACGACAAGGGCGATGTGTTCAACAACGACCTTACGCAGGCGATCGAGCTGGGCAACGCTATCGACCTCGCCGCAGCCATGCTGACGGCCGGCGTCGCGCGCAAGGAAAGCCGTGGCGCTCATTCCCGCCCGCACGATTTCCCGGCGCGCGACGATGAGAACTTCATGAAGCATTCGATCGTGCGCTGGCAGGATGGCGCCCCCGATCTCTCGTACAAGGAAGTCCGCAAGACGAAGTGGGAGCCGATGGAGAGGACGTACTGATGAGGTTCGGGGGATGAAGGTCGGGCTGAAGATCTGGCGTTACGACTCGAAGTCGGGTGACAAGGCGCTGCGCGAGTACGAGATGGACGCGCCGGAAGAAGCGACGCTGCTCGACTGCCTCGACATCGTCAAGGATCGCCAGGACGGAACGCTCGCCTATCGCAAGAGCTGCCGGATGATGATCTGCGGCTCCTGCGGCATGCGGATGGATGGCGGCGCCGTGCTCGCCTGCAAGACGCGCATGTACGACATCGCGCAGGCCGGTCATGTCCCGGTGATCTCGGCGATGGGCAACCTACCGATCGTCAAAGACCTCGTTGTCGACATGGATCCGTTCTGGGCCAAGATCCGCGCCGTCGACCCGTATTTGAAGCCGGGCTACGACCAGGCCGCGGAGCGCGAGAATGTCGTCTCGCAGAAGCAGATGGAGTCGATCCACAAGGAATCGCTCTGCATCATGTGTGGCTGTTGCGTCTCGGAATGCAACTCGATGGAGTCCGACCCAGACTTCCTCGGACCGGCGGCGCTCGCCAAGGGGATGCGCTTCGTCGGCGACCCGCGCGACGGCGCGACCGTCGAGCGGCTCGAGACGTATTCCGAGGAACATGGCCTCTGGGATTGCACGCGCTGCTACTTCTGCCAGGAGCGTTGCCCGAAGGGTGTCGACCCGCGCGATGCGATCGCGAAGCTCGGCGCCGAGGCGATGCACAACGGTATCGACCGCGACATGGGCGCGAAGCACGCGAAGTGGTTCGTCACCTCGGCAAAGACGACCGGCTGGCTGCGCGAGACCGAGCTCGTGCCGAAGACGCAGGGCGTCATCTCCTCGATCAAGGAGATGAAGTTCGCGATGGGGCTTGCGGTCAAGGGGAAGGTGCCGCCGCCGTTCCCGCCGCATGTTGCAGCCGATGTGCACGAGTCGCGCGCGCTGTTCGACCTCGTCAAGGAGCAGGGCCGCGATGGGGCGCTCGGGATTGTCCAGGGCGAGCGGGCGCTGATGCATCTCGCGCACGATGCCGGCGGCACGGATGGCGCCTACGGCAAGGGCGGCGACTATCCGGTGCCGTATCTTCCCGAGATCGACAAGCCCGAGCCGAAGCCCGAGCCGAAGAAGGAGAGCGCGTGAAGGAAGTCGCGTACTACAAGGGTTGTCTCGCGTCGCTCTCGGCGAAGGAGCTCGACATCTCGACGCAGGCGCTCGCGCCGAAGCTCGGCATCGAGCTGCGCGAACTCGACTCGGTCACGTGTTGTGGCGCCGGCGACATCCACGAAGCCGAGCCCGACTACTACCTCCACCTGAACGCGCGCATCCTCTCCTATGCCGAGGCGACGGGTTGCGACACGCTGATGACGGTGTGCAACGTCTGCACGCTCAACCTGCGTCAGGCGAATCACCAGCTGCAGCTCGACGAGACGCTGCGCGAACGGGTCAACGACAACCTCGAGTCGGTTGGCGTGCCGCGCTACTCCGGGACGATCGACGTGCTGCATTTCCTGTGGATGGCGGCTGGAACGCATTTCCCGCAGCTGCAGGCGGCGGCGCACAAGGGCCTGAAAGGCTTGAAGATCGCGCCGTTTTACGGCTGCCAGATCCTGCGCCCGTCGAAGCTGCTCGGCTTCGACGACCCCGACAAGCCGGAGTCGCTGGAGCGGATCATTAGGGCGTGTGGTGGCGAGCCGATCGACTATCCGGCGAAGATCAAGTGCTGCGGCTTCCCGATCATCCAAGCGCGCGAAGACACGGCGCTCGCCGAGCTGATCCAGCCGATCGAGCAGGCGAAGGAGGCCGGCGCCGACGCGATTGTCACTCCGTGTCCTTTGTGTCACCTCTCGCTCGACGCGTGGCAGTCGAAGCTGAAGAAGCAGACTGGCAAGGACTTCCAGATGCCGATCCTGCACCTCTCGCAGCTGATCGGAGTCGCGGCGGGCCTGACCGACAGCGAGCTGAAATTCAAGCGCCACGTCGTCTCGGTCGGGCCGATCGTCGAGAAGCTGCGCGTCTGAGCGCCCGGCCATGTCCTTGCTCTGACCCCCGACATGTCCGCGCCGGCCATATCCGGTGTCAAAGGGGGGACATCGCCGATTCAGACATGTTGTTGAGCCCTAATCCTCGTAATCCTCGGCCACAGCTCGGTTTCGCGCGCCCCTCGCGAACTGTCCTTGCTCTGACACCGGACATGGCTCTAGCGGCCACGTCTGGGGTCAGAGCAAGGACATTGGCCAAAACCGACAGGCTCGCCCACACACTCGCTCACCTTGAGTTCCACTGATGGTGGTGTGGATCGCCGCTGCCGCGGGCATCGCATGCGCGCTCTTACTCGCCTACGGCGTGTTCGAGGCCGGGTGGCTGCGGACACGCATCCTTGAGATCGAGCTCGCCGGCCTCCCGTCCGAGCTCGATGGGCTGCGGATCGCCCACCTCTCCGACTTCCACCTCGGCATGCTGTCGCGGGGGAGCTCGGCGACCGAGCGTGCGGTGGCGTGGGTCGTCGAGCGGCAGCCCGATCTCGTCTGCGTCACCGGCGATCTTCTCTCGCACCCTCGCGGCGAGCCACGCCTACGTGAGCTTCTTTTCCGACTCGGCCGACCGTATGTCGTGCTTGGGAATCACGACATCGCGAGCACGAAGGATCCGTTCTCGCGCGCGGCGGTTCTCGATGATCTCCGGGAGGCGGTGCTTCTCGGCGACGCGGCGGCCGAGGTCACGATCCACGGCAGGCGCATCCAGATCGTCGGCGTCGCTCCCGAGAGCTACATGGGCGGGATCGCGGATCCGTGGCCGCTGGCGGACCCCACCGCCGAGCTTCGGATCCTGCTCTGCCACTTCCCCGGCATCGTTCGCAGTGAGCCACCGGCACCCGCGTTCGACCTGATCCTGACGGGCCATCATCACGCGGGTCAGATCGCGATCCCGTACCCGGGAGGCACGTTCGCGCTCGCCCATCCGCGGGCGCACGACCTCGTCGGAATGGCCGACTCCCCGTGTGGCCCAATGCATGTTTCTCCCGGGCTCGGCACGTCGCTGCTCCCCATCCGCTTCTTCGCGCGACCCGAAGTCACGGAGCTCGTGCTGCGCCCGGCGCCCTAACTCGGGACGCGACTGCAACAATCAGCGAGATGGAAGGTCACCCGTCGATCTCGGCTGATGTGCTCGGAAGCTATGCGGCCGATGCCGCACGTGAGGTTGCCGGGGTACACGGTCTCGTCGAGAGCCCGCTCGCGCGACACAAGGGCGTGCGCGTCACCGACGAGAACGCCGCCGTCGCGGTCGAGCTTCACGTGGCACTCGACTGGGGCACGAACATCCCGGACGCTGGCGCCGCCATCCAGAAGCGAGTCGCGGAGTTCCTCACGCGCATGGCCGACGTCAAGCCGGCGTCGATCGATGTTGTGGTCGCCGAGATTCGCCCACCCGCCGACGACAAGAGCTGATGGCAGGGCTGATGGCGAGCCGCGTCGTCGGTCTCTCCCGCGGCACGCTGCCCGATACGGCCGCCGTGTGTCGCGACTGCGTCTGGTGGCAGTCGCGCGGGAACAAGACGGCGAGCAAGGAGCGGTGGATCGAGAGGGTCGAGGACGACTGGGGCGAGTGGGGCACCGTCTACTACGGCGACGACGGGAAGCTGCTGGGTTCGATGCAGTACGGTCCGGCCGGGCTGTTCCCTCGGGCCGCCGACCTGCCGGCGGGGCCACCTTCGGACGACGCTGTGATCGTCACGTGCGCCTATCTTGCGGGCGGCGCGGCGCGTTGGGTCGAGCAGTCGCTGTTCCTCGCGGCGATCGGCGAGTCGCGGGATCGCGGCGCTGGTGCGCTCGAGGCGTTCGCCTATCGCTACCCGGAGGGCGAGTCCACGTATGAGCGTTTCCTCGTGCATCGTACGGTGTTCCCGAGCGACTTCCTCGCCGATTTCGGCTTTCAGACCGTGCGCGCCCAGGGGAATGTGGAACTCGTACGGCTGGAGTTGGGTGGCCTGCTGCCCGTGGAAGAAGGTCGGCGTGCACGGGTCTTGCGCGTCGTGCAGGAAGCCTTCACGCCCGCGCCCGCACCCGCCAGGCCTGGTCCGTAGCGGCCACCTTGCGCTGCGCGGGGACGCGCGGCACGATTGCAATCGTGTTCCGGCGACAACCGCATCAGCTGCCGATCACGAGTGAAGAGTTCAGCGACCTGATCAAGATGATGATGCGGATCGACTGGAAGCTCGACCTGATCCCCGAGGAACTGGAGATCGATCATGGCCAAGCATCGGAAGATTGATCCCGACGAGCGCGCGTACTGGGCGCAGGTCGGCCGAGACTTTCGCGCCATGGCGGAACGCAGGGTGGCACGCTTGACCGCCTGGGACGAGGCCGAGGCCCGTCGCAGGGAATGCCTCCGCCGGCTGACGTTCGGCCTGCTCGGCCGCTAGGAGACTAGGCGGCGACGCCGGCGAGCAGGAGCTCCGCGATCTGGATCGCGTTCAACGCAGCGCCTTTGCGGAGGTTGTCGCTCGAAAGGAACAGCGCTAGCCCGCGCTCGCTCGCCGGATCGCGCCGGATCCGCCCGACGAGCACTTCGTCGATGCCGGTTGCATCCTGAGGTGTCGGAAACTCCGGCAAATCGAGCACCCGGACGCTGGGCGCGCCACGCAGGATGTTCGCCGCATCTTCCGCCGAGAGCGACTCGGTCAGCTCGACCCAGATCGCCTCCGAGTGGCCGATGAGCACCGGCACCCGCACACACGTCGCCGAAACAGGGAGGTCGGGGAGTTCCATAATCTTGCGCGTCTCCGCGACGAGCTTCGCCTCTTCGTCAGACTCGTCGCCGACCCAGTCCCAATCCATCAGCAAGTTGTGGTCGGCGGCTGCCTCGGCCTCGAGTTCGGTCATGCGATGCGCGCCCGCGCCGGACACGGACTGATACGTCGAGATCCGGACGCTCGCGATACCGACCGCATCGTGCAGCGGCTTGAGTACGCAGGTCAAGGGGATCGTGCAGCAGTTCGGGTTCGCGACGATGCGGTCGCGTTCCAGCGCTTCGAGGGCGCGGGCGCCGTTCACCTCCGGCACGACGAGCGGGTAGCCGTCGACAAGCCGGTAGGCGGACGATTTGTCGATGCAGATCGCGCCGCCGGCGGCAGCGTGCGGCACGAGCGCGCGGCTTGCAGACGTACCGACTGAGAAGAGGCAGAGATCGAGATCGCCGGCCGCGAGCAGTTCGGGCGACGCCTCCTCGATCCGTAGCTCGTCGCCGCCGTAGTTGACGCGACCGCCGGCGGAGCGAGCCGACGCGAGCGCGCGGACGTTCTCGAAGCCGCGCTCTGCGAGCAGCCCGAGCGTCACGGTGCCGACTGCACCGGTTGCGCCGATCACGCCGATCCGCGCGGTGCGGTCGACCGCCGAGAGCCGCGAGGTGTCTATGGCTGCCATCGAGCCAGTGTAGCCAGGCCGTTTGCGTCGTTCGCTAGGGTCGGCGCGATGTGGAGCCGAGCTGTTCTGGCGCGGGGATGCGCTGCGGCTTTTGCTCTCGCTGGAGTCGCGGGAGCGCTCGCTGCGACGACGGGCGCTCCGCCCGGAAGTCCGGCACTCGATCAAATGGCGCTTGTCGTGACGGATTTCGCGGCCGGCGGTTCGATCCGGCGACAGGGATACCTCAGGAATCGCGACTTCGCTGCCTACTACGTCCGCGAGTTCAAGCCGGGTGTGTCGCTCGGGAGGTCGGGTCTCTCGAGCCTCGAGAGCGATGTCGGCGTGACAGCGACCACGGCCGACGCGGCAAGGCTAATGACAAGGATCGCGGCCGTGCTCGGGTCACGGCCGCGGCGAAAGGCGTTCGTCCGCGGCGTGCTCCAGGACGCCGGTTGGGATCAGGCCGGGGTGCAGATCGCCTTCGGCGGCGTGCGCGGGATTGCCGGCGGCGACGCTGCTTTCGTGGCGCCACTGACGCTGTTGCTCCCAGGCAAGCTTCGTCTGTCGATGCTGCTCGAGGTGGTGCGCGTGGATCGCGCTGTCCAAGTGATCTCTCTGCTGAGCGCGGCGAACACGCCGATCGTCGTACCCGAGGCAACTCGGCTCGTCGGTCGCGTCGCCGACCGCATGCGAGCTGGCTTGATTCCGGCGAATCTCGGGGCGCCGACGATTTCGGGGGAGGCTCTGGTCGGCAAGACAATTGCGGCCGGCGTCGGTTCGTGGACGAACTCGCCCACCGCGTTCGTCTTCCAGTGGCTGCGCTGTAGCGCGGCTGGCTGCGCCCCGATCGACAGCGCGACGGCGACGGACTACCTGCTCACGCCTGCGGACATCGGGTCGACGATCGAGGTGTCGGTCAGCGCGACCAACAGCGTCGGCTCCTCCGCGCCGGTCGTGTCCGTGCCGAGCGGCGTCGTGAGTTAGAGCGGGCGTCGGCCGACGAGCGCGCGGCCGAGTGTGACCTCGTCCGCGTACTCGAGATCGCTACCGACCGGAAGGCCGGACGCGAGCCGCGTCACGGTGACGACCCCGCGGAGCCGGTCGGCGAGGTAGGCGGCCGTGGCTTCCCCGGTCATGTTTGGGTTCGTCGCGAGCACAACCTCGGTGACGCTTCCGCGTGCGACGCGCTGCACGAGTTCATCGATGCGGAGGTCGGATGGATCGACACCGTCAATCGGGGAGAGCGAGCCGCCGAGGATGTGGTAGAGGCCGCGGAACTCGTGGGTTCGCTCCAGCGAAATCACGTCGGTAGGCTGCTCCACCACGCAGACGATCGACTGGTCGCGCCGCGGGTCGAGGCAGATCGTGCAGAGCTCTTCCTCGGTCAGGTTGCCGCACTCGCGACAGAAGCGGACGCGCTCCTTCACGTCTTCGATCGCCGTGGCGAGCGCGAGCGCATCGGGTTTCGACGCCGAGAGCAGATGGAACGCGAGGCGTTGTGCCGTGCGCGTGCCGATACCGGGGAGCCGTGTGAGCTGCGCGACGAGGTTGTCGACGGACGGACTCAACACGTCGGCAGGTTAGCTGTCCGGCGCGGACACGCCTGTTCGAGCGCGGGCGGGTGGCTGGTCAGTCGATGACGAAGCCGACGGTCTTCGTAGCGGCTGTCGCCGTGAGAGCCAAAGCGACGACGGCGACCGCAGTGAGTGTGCTGCCGCGCATGCTCATCGCGGCGGCGTCATCAGAAGCCGGGCAAACCGAATGCGCCGAGGTCGGGCATCTGCGCGCGTAGCTTGGCTTCGACCGCTTCGGCCGCCGACCGCAACGCTTCGTTCGCGGCGGCGAGAACCATGTCCGCGAGCAGCTCCGGGTCGTCGGGATCGATCGCGCGAGGGTCGATGCGGATCTCGACGAGCTCGCCGCCCCCGTTCGCCTTGACTTTGACCATCCCACCGCCGGCGGCTGCCTCGACAAGCTCGTTTCGGGCCTCGGCCTGTGCTTTGAGCATCTGCTCTTGCATCTGCTGGGCCTGCTTGAGCATCGCGTTCATGTCCATCTTTGCCATCGTGGGTGTCCTCTTTGGTTGGCGTAGCTTGACCGGTTCAGCGAGGCGGTTGGCGGTCGGGGCTCTCGATCTCCTCGGCGTCCAATGTGTCCTTGAGGAGGGCGATCACGGCGTCTTCGTCGAGGTGTTCCTCTTCGTCGGTCGGCTGGGCTGAGTGCTCCGCGACGATCGTCGAGATCGTGAGGCGTTGGCCGGTGATCTCGAACAGCGCATCGCTGACCGCCGCAATATTCGATGAGTCGTCGAGCAGCTGGTTGCGGTGGAAATCGGCCTCTAGCGGGAACTCGAGCATCAGCGCTGCGCCGTCGAGCGCGATCGGTGTTGCTTCGGCGAGTAGCGAGCCGAGCCAGATCTTCTTCTCCTGCACCGCTGGCAGGACGCTGCGATGCCAAGCCTCTTGAAGTTGCGTGAGCTCCAGCGCGTGTGAGGCGGGGGTCGGCTCAGCGGCGGCGGCCGGCGCCTCGGCGGGCTGGGTCGGTTGTTCTGGCGGGCGGGCGCTTGCTGCTGGCTCTGGCGTTGGTGCTGGCGTTGTCGCCGGAGTTACGGTGGGCGCCGACTGGATGGCCGGTATCCCATGGAGCCGTTGTTCGAGGAGCTCGACGCGGTGGGCGAGCGATTCGCGCTGGAGGTCGACCTGCGGGCGCGTCACTTTGACGAGGGCGAGCTCGAGTGGCAGACGCGGATCGGCGCCGCGGCGCATGTCGTCGACCGCGACGGCGAGGAGGTCGATCATCCGTAGCACGGTCGGTTCCGGAAGCTGGTTGGCCTGCTCCCGCAGGCGATCGCGGGTCTCCTCGGTCACGGGAAGCGACGGGGGAACATGCCCGACGTGCTGAACAAGAAGCAGGTGCCGGAGGTGGCCGAGGAGGTCGTTGACGAGCTGGCCGAGGTCTTGGCCGCGCTCTGCGAGCTCGTCGATCTGGACAAGCGCCCCCGCCGCGTCGCGGTCGACGACGGTGTCGCATAGGCGGAAGAGCGAGTCTTCCTCGACGGCACCTGCCAGTTGGAGCACGGCCTGCACCGTCACGTCCTTCGCGGTTGCCGCCGACAGCTGATCGAGCGTCGAGACCGCATCGCGGAACGAGCCCCGCGCACCGCGCGCGATGAGGGCCAGTGCCGCATCCGGAGCTTCGATCGATTCGCCGTCGCACACGCGGCGGAGAAGCGTCACCAGCTCTGCGAGGCGTGGGCGCTGGAACACAAACGTCTGGCACCGCGAGCGGACGGTCGGGAGAACCTTCGCGAGATCGGTCGTGCAGAAGACGAAAACGAGGTGCGGTGGCGGTTCTTCGATCAGCTTCAGGAGCGCGTTCCATGCGGCGTCGGTGAGCTGGTGTGCCTCGTCGAGGATGTAGACCTTGTAGCGACCTTCGGCCGGTTGGAGCACGACGCGTTCGCGGATCTCGCGGATGTCATCGATTCCCCGCTGCGAGGCCGCGTCCATCTCGATCACGTCGAGCGATGAGCCGTTTGTGATCGACGTGCAGGCGTTGCACGAGTTGTCGGGCGTCGTCGTTGGGCCCTGCGAGCAGTTGAGCGCCTTCGCGAGGATCCGCGCCATCGAGGTCTTGCCGGTTCCGCGCGGGCCGGCGAAGAGATACGCCTGCCGCACTTGGTCGCCTTCGATCGCGTTCCGAAGCGTGCGCACGACCGCCTCTTGCCCCACGACGTGCTCGAAATCGAGCGGCCGATAGGTGCGGTAGAGGGCCGTCACGTTCTCGATCTTATGCGGTGGCGAACTTCCTCTGGCGGGTCAGCCTGCCACGGCCGGTCTGAGCGTCGCTTCGGAGACGCGGGTTCCTTGCAAGTCGTACTGCTCGACTCTGAAGACGGCGGTTGCCGTCGGGATGTCGACGGACAGGGTGGTCACCCGCACCGGCAGCGATGCGGCTGTCGGGTAGATCTGGATGACGCCGCGGCCGCGGATGACGATCCACTTGGCTTGTGCGACCGGTTCGATCCACGCCGAGCCGATCGGGGCGCCTGCGGCTGTTCGGCACGCGATGTCGAGGCGAGGGTCAACGAGGTGACCTTGCCGGATCTCGCCGACGAAGTGGCCGCACCACCTGTGTGAGCGTCCTGAAGAAGTGCAGCCGTAGGCGAACGGTTCGCCTCGAAGGCGGAACGTCACACTGGCACCGAGGTGGTCGATGCGCTCGACGAGCATCTGATCGGGCGCGAGCGCGCGGCCGGCGCTGAGCCTGACGCATGCACGCCCTTGGGCGTCGAGCGTACGGAGCTGAACCGTGCGCTCGCTCGTGAGGACGGAGGTCTTGCCGAGCCGCTCGAGCGCCGCGGGGAGCGGGCTGCCACCCGATCCGTCCGCAAGCTTCACCGGGGGCCGTGAGTTTCCGCACCCCGCTGACAGGACCGCGGCCGCGGAGATGAGAACGACCGCGGCGACGAGCCCCACCGCGTGGGAGGGACGAGGCTGTTGCCTCGTCCCTCCCGACTGTGTCGTTGCGGGCTGCGAACTTCGAACTTGCGTCGTTCGAGTCTTCATCGCTAGCCGGTCCACCCGAGCCGTCGGACGCCGCTGTAGTTGGAGTCTCCGCGGTACGTTCGAGTCCAGATATTTGTGCCGTACGCCTCCCCCTTGGCCTCGATGATCTGATCGGTGCCGTCGGCGTTCGTGGCGTAGATCAACCCGATGTGGTGGTAGCTTGCGAGCGCGTCCATCGCTATGAGTCCTGACTTGCTGTACGTGACGTTCGGTGCGCCGTCCCCGAGCCTGAAGGCATCCGCGGTGTACGGGCCGTGGATGTATCGGAGCATGTTCCACTGGTACGCGCCGGCGTCGTTCACGTCGGTCGACTCGCGCCAGACCTTGAAGGTGAAGCCGGAGCAGTCGCCGCCTTCGCCGCCCGTGTTCGGATTGCTGGTCTGGTCGCCCGGGGAGTCGTCGATGTTGTTGTCGTTCCAGCATCCGCCTGCCCACTGGTAGCCCTCGTACTGCGCGTGGAGTGCGACGGCTGTTGAGCCATGCCGGGTGAACGTTGCCGTCGGCTGCGGGTTGTTCGTGTTGCAGTTCTGCGCGATGAACTGCGTGTGGAAGGCTTGGGCCAACCTAGCCGTGAACAGGATGGCCGCTGCAGCGGCGACGACGGCCAGCAGGAGAACAGTGGCCTTCGGGTGGCGTCGGATCGTCATCAGTGCACCTCCAGATCGAAGCGGTCGACGAACATCCCGGTCGCTGTCGAGCCGAGATGGAAGAGCGACGAGCCGACGAGCCGGAACCGCGAGAGCGGGGCGCTCTCTGCCCATTCGGACGCATCCACCGAGAAGGACTGTTCGAGTCCCTGATCGCCTAGGACGAGTGTCGCGAACTCGGCCTCCGTGTCGGTGTATGTCCGGAGCACGACGATGACGCGCGATCCGATCGGCTCCGCGAGCTGGATCTCTGCGAGAGGAGTCGCGGTCCGGATACGCCAGCTCTTCACGACGCCGGCTGGGCCGACAAGAGCGATGCGCGCCTCGTTGCCTTCCCGCTGTGCGATCAGTTGCTGTCCGCCGACGAGCGCGCGGCCTGCCGTGCCTTGCGAGCGCTGTGCTGCGGGGCCGGGGTCGCTTGGCGTAGTCGCGAGCGGCATCCACTGGGATGCCGGATATTCGAGGGCCTGCGGGCCGCTCGAGGTGAGCCTCAGGGCGCTTGCCGTTGGCTCTGCTGCGCGCCAGGTTCCTGCGAGCTGTCCTGCGTTGTCGAAGCTCCGTAGAAGCGGCGTCTGGCCGAGGTCAGCGACAGACTCGAGGACGTATGAGCTGCCATCCGGTCGGACTGCGAGATCGGCAATCGTCCCACGGACTCCGACGGGAATCGCCGTCGGACTAGAAGGAGTGCCGCTCGCGAACCGAAGCAGGCGCTTGTGTGCCTCGTCGAGGACCGTCACTGTGCCGCCGGTGTCGACGTCGAACGACGCAGCTCCGATCGGGTCGAGCTGCGGGCCGTCTTCGATGCCGACATCGCCGGGGCCGTTTCCCCACTGAGCCGTGGCGACGCGCGCGCTAGCAGCCTGCGCGTTGCCGAATTGGTGTGTGCCGAGGTGGATGGTGATCGGGCTTGCGAGGCGGAGGCTCTGCTGTGGAGCCGATGCACCGCCGGCGGGGAGGGTCGCTGTCGCTCCGCTAACCCGATCGCGAATGACCGCGTAGTACGAGAAACCGGTCGCCGAGCCAGCGATGCCGGCAGGCAGGTTTGCCGTGTATCGATCGACCGTCGCGACTGTGTCGAGATGCAGCGGGAGTGCGTGGAAGACGCCGGTCGCGCCAGCTCGCGCATAGACGGTGCCTTCGATGTCGCAGCTCGCGTCGCTCTCCATCCCTGGCACGGTGCACTCGATGTCGTAGCGCAGCAGGCTGAGATGGTCACCAGCCAGCGTAAGCAGTGGGGGCAGATGGGTAGCGGCGATGAGCGGCTGCACCGTGCCAGCCGATGTCAACGCCTTGGCACCGGAAACGCCGCCGAGTGCTAGCACACTCCAAAGCACGACGGCTGCGAGGCTCAGGCCGAGCACACCCACGAGCACGGAGCGTGTTGCTCGGGCCTGTGCCTGGTTTGGTGGCGTGAGTTCGGGTGGGTCGAAGTCGATCGACGTTCTCCAGCGCATGTGGGTTCCTTTCGTCAGGTTGTCACTGTTGTCGCCATTGCATACAGAAGTAACACCGACAATGGCGAGCCGCAAGATGGCTCTTGGAGACCTGGCCGAGACGGACATGCCGGCCTGAGAGAAGTGTCCGGTCGCGCGCTCCGACGTCGAGGTCGCCCCGCCGGAGGTATCTGCGTCGCTAGCTCGAGCCGGGCGAAACCGCGGCACCTGAGAGGGAGTCCTTAGCGCTGCTTCCTTCCGGACCTGACGCGGTTCGAACGCTCCCAGTGCGCGGGACCCAGCCTGTCAACACCGCGTGCGCAGACCCAATCCCAACGAGCCGCCCCTCGGACGGCATTCGGCCCCGCTGGAGCGGATTTCGGGTTCAGGGAACCGCTACATCCCCACCTAGCGCGACCGGACGAGCGGAGGCTAGCAGCCGAGTCGCATTGCGATTCGACCGATGGGCGCACCTGGGATCGAA